>JAIQFU010000227.1 GCA_020073115.1 Terriglobia bacterium | reverse complement strand
CCGAGGTCTCCCGCGGCCACCATCCGCTTGAGCAGCGGGCAGGGCCGGTACTTGTCGTCCCCCAGCCCGCGATGCAGCACGTCGAGGATGTCGAGGCAGACGTCGAGCCCGATCAGGTCGGCCAGGGCGAGCGGGCCGAGCGGGTGGTTCATGCCGAGCTTCATCACGGTGTCGATGGACTCCGCCGTCGCCACGCCCTCCATCAGGCAGAACACCGCCTCGTTGATCATCGGCATCAGGACGCGGTTGGACACGAATCCCGGGTAGTCGGCGACCTCGCCAACCTTCGTAGCGAGCTACCGGGGGCTGAAGGCCTGACATGGACGTCTTTGGGCTGCGCAATCAAGTCAACCAGCGGTATTCGGACGCGTTCTCGTGCCCGCCGCCCTCTTCCGCCACAATGGCGTGCGAGGGAAAGTGCGACCGCAGGCGCTCCACCACGAGTTTCTCGGAAGCGCGGTCGGCCTCGGTTACCAGGTCGAATTCACCCTTCAACTCGAACCCGATGCGCCGTTCGAAGTAGTGCGCCAGCAGCGCGCCGGCCTCGCGCGCGATATCAACCGCGGTTTCCAGATAGTTCATGAACGAATCGGGAGCGGTTCGCTAAGCCTCTTCGAAGAGGTACTTGATATCGTGCTTGAAGATGAAAAGATTCGGCTCGCCTTCGCGCGTCAGGCGGATGAAGGAGCGGTCGTAGTACTCGATGGTCCCCACGACCTCTTCCCCGTCCGCCAGTTTCACGCGGACGGGCGTGGCGTTCTCGATCAGGCGTTTGAGGAACTTGGTCTCTTCGAACGTCTGCTCCGGCGCGCGCGCCGTTTTCCCACCCTGCTGCTGTGTCGTACTCACCTCTCCTGCCGCTTCTTGCCGCTGTTCTTCGGGGGAACGGCCCTGGGCTTATCGGGAGCGACGGATATCCGGGCATCCGCCGTGCCTGTCGCGCCCTCGACCTCACCATAATAGCCGTTGCGCGCCGAAACCTGCAATTCCGGCCGGGTCACCCGCACCTCCAGATGGTGGAATGGCTCTTTCGTGGGAGGCACGGCTCGCGGATAGAAGGCCAGCAGATACTGCGTCCGCAGTTCGCTGATGATATCGGAGAAGGCTTTGTCGAGTTCCGCCCCGGGAGCCGGCATGAATGCCCGGCCGCCCGTCCTCTGGGCCATAGTGATGAGGGCATGTTCCCCGCCGATGTTGCGCCCGGCGTCGTTAGTGATGGGGGTCACCACCAAGGGGTAGATCACCGCGTCGGCCATCTGGGCCGCCCGAAGGGCCGCGTCAAAGGTAGTCTTCGAGTAGGTATCGCCGCCGTCCGTGACGATCACGATGACCTTGCGCCCTTCCCTGTCCTCCAGCGCCTCCGATGCCAGGTAAACGGCATCGTAGAGCGCGGTGGCTCCCTGGGGGCGAAAAAGCTTGAACTGCTGCTGGAGCGAGGCGTAATTGTGGGTGAACGCGTGCTGCAGCCACACGTCGGCATTGATCTCGTAGAGCGCCACGGCGTCGCTGGGGTTGCCCTCGGAAAGGAGGGCGCGGAGAAAACGGCCGGCGGAATCCGTCTCGTACTTCAGATCGATGCCCGTGGAGGCGCTGGTGTCCACCATCAGGGCGATGGAGAGCGGCTGTTCGGTCTGGCGCTCGAACACCCCCAATTCCTGCTTCACACCGTTGTCGTAGATCTCGAAATCGACCTTCTGGAGCGATCCCACCAACTGCCCGGCTTTATCCTTGACGGTGGTCACGACGCGCACGAGGTTGACGTTAGACCGGAAGACGACGGGAGGCTCCTGCGCGCAGGCCACGGCGGCGACGGTAAAACCCAGCGCGATCAGCGGCAGTCCGCGGCCCCTGGCGCCCGGCCCCCGGCTCCCGATATTACCGAGCCGCATCGTAATCCCACTCTCCTTCCGCCCAGATTTCGCCATCCGCGAAGTGCTCTTTCTTCCAGATCGGGACGGTTTTCTTGAGGCGGTCGATAGCGTCCAGGGCCGCCTCGAAGGCCGGCCGCCGGTGCGGGGCCGTCACCACGATGGCCACGCTGGTTTCGCCGATGAGAAGTCTGCCCAGCCGGTGGACGATGGCCAAGCGGCCGATCTCGCGCCCGGCGGCCACCTCCTGCCCGATCCGCGCCATGAGTTTGAGCGCCATTGGCTCGTACGATTCGTAATCCAGGAAACGGGTGGGGCGGCCCGCGGTGTTGTTCCTGGCAGTGCCCTCGAACGTCACCACCGCGCCCTCCGCGCCGGTCATGAGCCGCGCGGCAACCGTTCGGACGTCGATGGGGCGGCGTGTCAACTCGTAGTAACTGCCGTCTTCCGCGATCCGAGCCGGCGCGAAGGCGCCTCCGCTGACAGGCGGCAACAAAGCGATCTCGTCGCCCTCCTCCACACCCGCCGAAAGGTCGCTAAAACTTTGATTTCGCGCCACTAGTACGCTGGAGGCTATATCTTTGACGCGCGGGTACCGCTGCGCGTAGCTGTCCAGGACGTAACGCAGGCTGCTGCCGGGAGGGAACTCGGCCTCTTCCGACGACCGGCCCACGGCATCCTTCAGGATGCCGAAAAACAACACGCGCGCACGCATTCGTATGGTGTAACTTCCAGTCTAACAGACGGTTCGGGACGGTCCTCCGTTGCGCCGGGTTACAATGCTTTTTCCCGCATGAACACCGTTTCTGAAACCCGCCTCCGGGCGCGCTATGCGGAGACCGACCGCATGGGCGTGGTGTACTACGCCAACTACCTGGTGTGGATGGAGGTCGGCCGCGTGGAGCTGTGCAAATCGCTGGGCTTCGACTACCGCGACATGGAAAACGAGGACGGCGTGTTCCTGGCGGTGGCCGAATCGCATTGCCGCTACCGCGCGCCGGCCCGCTTCGACGACGAGGTGATCATCAAAACGCGGGTGGAGGACGTGAACTCGCGCATCGTGATTTTCGCCTACGAGATGACGCTGGCCGGAACCGGCCAGGTTTTGGCCACGGGCCATACCCGGCACGTCTTCGTCAACGGACAGATGCAGCGCACGCGTTTGCCGCAGAAGTACCACGGGATGTTCGGGTTATAGGCGGACGTTGATGAGTCATGTGGCACAATGTGACACATGGTACGCAAGGTATCTGTTCGCGAGCTGCATCTGAAGACCAGCGAGATCGTCAAGCAGGTGGCCAACGGCGATACGGTTGTCATCGAAAAGCATGGCTTGCCTATCGCCGAAATTCGGCCCATCGCCGAACCCGGTCAAGGGCCCCGGTTGCCGGACCGCGAGGCGTGGATCCAGAGCATGCCGGAGTTGCCGGATAGCGGCCGAATCCTGGAAGAGGACCGGATGTGAGATTGTATCTGGACGCCGTCTACGTCGCCAAATGCTATTTGCATGAACCGGACGGGACCGGAGTCCGGGAGTTGGCCCAGTCCGCGTCCGGATCGTATTCATCATCGATCTGCATCGCCGAGATGGCGTGCATCTTTCATCGACATCTCCGGGAAGGCCGGCTCAGCCCGGAGGAAGCGGCTGCCCACCGCCGGCATTTCTCGGAGGACCTGAGCAGCGGTGTCTGGGAACTGATCCCGGCCACAGTTCGTCTGCTGGAACGCGTGGACGCCCTCGTCCAATCGTTGCCGGCCGATTGCCTCATGCGGGCCGGCGATTCACCTCGCGTCAGCGCAAGCTTCCGGCTTCGAAGAGATATGGACCAACGACCGCCGCCTGCTCTCGGCTGCCGCGGACGCCGGCATGAAAGGACGGTCTGTCGCTTAGCTCCCCGCTATGCCGCTTTGGCCCGGATGAACTCGGCATAGCCCCTGTCCGATTCTTTGATGTGTACCTCGAGCCAGTCTCGCAGCAGCCGGAACATCTCGACGGTCAGCATGGTCCGGCCGGCCTGAAAGTCCGCCTGGAATTCCAGGACTCTCCGCGCAAACTCTTGGTGCTGCTGAAGATGCGCATCCAATTCCGGATAGTGATACTGGCGCATGAGCCGTTCTTCGGCGGCGAAGTGGTGTTCTGTGTACTGCACCACGCGCTGGAGGATCCTTTTCGCGGCGTCGCTGCCGCCGCCAGTGGACATCTCGTCGTACAACTCCCTGGCCATGCGGAAGATAGCCTGGTGTTGCGCGTCCACCTGGGGTAATCCAATGGCGTGGTCTTTCGTCCACTCGAACATGCCATCCTCATCGGCCGTTTGGCGCGGGCCTTTAGGCCGGGTCCGCTGTTAGACTGAAGGTATATGCGCATCCTTCTGTTTAGCGGCAAAGGAGGCGTCGGAAAGACCAGTCTCGCCGCCGCTACCGGCCTTCAACTTTCGCGTCTCGGTCACCGCACCCTGGTCATGAGCGTGGACCCGGCGCACAGCCTGGCGGATTCCTTCGACCTGGAAACCGAGCTTTTTCACGGCAAGACCGGCGACCCATACCCGATCGACGAACGCCTGGCGATTCATGAGGTCAACATTCAGAAAGAAATCAAACGGCACTGGCGCGAGATTTCTTCCTATGTGGTCTCGGTCCTGCGCACCACGGGCATCAGCGACGTGGAGGCCGAGGAACTGGCCATCCTGCCGGGGATGGAAGAGCTGAGCGCCATGATGTACGTCAACCAGTTCCGGCGGGAGCAGCGCTACGACGTCATTGTTCTGGATTGCGCCCCCACGGCCGAATCCATGCGCTTCGTCAGCATGCCGACCACGCTGGAGTGGTACATGAAGCACATCTTCCCGTTCCAGCGCGGCGTGTTGAAAGCCGTGCGGCCCATCGCCAACCGGGTGGCGCCCTTCGAGCTTCCCAGCGACAACTACTTCGCCAATATCCAGGACCTCTTCGGCAAACTGGACGGCGTGGGCGAACTGCTGGAAGACCCATCCATCACCAGCGTGCGGCTGGTGACCAACCCGGAGCGGATGGTCCTGCGCGAAACGCAGCGCGCCTTCGTGTACTTCTCCCTGCACGGCCTGGCGGTGGACGGAGTAATCGTCAACCGCGTGCTTCCCAACGAGGTGACCGACGCCTGGTTCCAGGAGTGGCGCCACTCGCAGGCCCGCATCATGGAGGAAATCGAGTCTTATTTCGCCCCGGTGCCGGTCAAGCGGGTCCCCCTGTTCACGCACGAAGTGCTGGGCCGCGAGCGCCTGGAGGAATTGTCCCGCGCGTTGTACGCCGCCGACGAAGACCCCGCGGTGGTCACCCGGACGGAGGCGCCGTACACCTTCGCCAAGAGCAACGGCCACTACGAAGTCCGCCTGAAGGTACCGTTCGCCGCGCGCGGCGAGATTGGGCTGTTCAAAAAGGGCGACGAACTGGTGGTGGAAATCGGGACGCTGCGGCGGCACATCGGCCTGCCGACCTCGATGGCGGCGCTTTCCCCCACGCGGGCGAAGTTGGAAAATAGAGTCCTGACCGTGGAAATGAAGGAGATCTGAGATGGAAGAAGAAAAAACAACCGCCGCTCCCACCGGCGCGCCTGGAGCCTCCTGTTTCTTCTGCACGGTGCTGCCCATGCTGGAGCGCCGCTGGGACGAAGCTACCCGCGGGCACTTCAAGAACGCCCGCATCGAATTTCTCAAAGGCGTCCGCAGCCTCATCGACGACCGCATCGCGCGCCTCGCAACGGAAGAGCGCAAGGGCACGCACGTCACGGTGGAGTAGCAGTTTTGTGGCGCAGGTCCCCGGCCTGCCCCACGGGCTTGACATTGCTAACGAATTAGTACTATAACATTCGGCATGCGCGCTCTCGTGCCGTTGCTCGCCTGCCTCTACGCCACCGCCCAGGAGCCCACGCCCGCCCCGGTCCCCGATCTTGTTTCGCTGCTCCAATCCGCCAGTTCCAGCTATCTCAAGGCGGACTACGAAGCAGCCCGGCAGTCGCTGCTGAAGGCATGGGATCTGGTTCAGCAAACCCCACCGGAAAACCCCGCCCGCTACGACGTCCTGAAGCGGCTCACATCCGTGCGCACCGCCGCCGGGGAGTTCGCGGATGGGGACAATTACCTCCAGATGGCTATTGCCTGGCGGGAAAAAACGTTCGGCGCGGACGATCCCAAGA
Organism: Terriglobia bacterium; assembly: GCA_020073115.1. Taxonomy (GTDB): domain Bacteria; phylum Acidobacteriota; class Terriglobia; order Bryobacterales; family Bryobacteraceae; genus BOG-224. The sequence continues at coordinate 2,054 of JAIQFU010000227.1, read as the reverse complement.
TTGCCGACGACCTGCTGGTTTCGGTGGGCTTGCGGCGCGGCATGAAGCAGTACGGCGAGGCCATGGAGATCCTCACGCGCGTGGTCCGGATGCACGTAAGCGCGTCGGGGTTCGACACCGTTTCACTGGCGGACGACTACAGCCGCATGGCCCAGCTTTTCATGCTGGACGGCAAACCGGTGAACGCCGCCGCGGCGCTCGGGCTGGCGCTGGAAATCCGGACCAAAATCGCCGGGCCGCTCGATATGTCGCTGCTGCCGGACCTCGACCGGCTGGGCGGGATCCAGATCTCGCAGCGCGAGTATGAGAAGGCCGAGGGCACGTACCGCCACGCGCTGGTCGTTCGCGAGACGCTCTGGGGCAAGGACGATGCGGACCTGCTGGCGACCCTGGACGGCCTGGCTTACGCGATCTTCGGCCAGAAGAGGTTCGAAGACGCCGAGCCGATCTATCAGCGGCTGCTGGCGCTGTGGAAGAAGTCCCTGGGGGCGCAGGCGGACGAGCACCCCATGCTAGCCATCACCCTGGACAAGGTGGCGGTGTTCTACGAGGCCTGGCACAAGTACGAGCAGGCGAATGCAGCCGAGGAGCAGGCCAACGCCATCCGCGCGCGCTTTCTGGGCACGGGACTCTCCCAGGCCGCCACCCTTCGTTTCGAACAGGGAGACAAGAACGCGGCGAAGGGGTTTTACGAGCGGATCCTCAAAGCACTCGACCCGCCCAACCCGCTCTACGATGACTTGAGGACGGAATCGGAAGGGATATTGAAGAGCCTGGCGCCCGCGCCGGCGCCGCCGAGGAAAACAAAAAAGTGAATACCGCCGGTGGTCGATTTTGGCCCCCGGCGGTACTCGCTACCGGGCTTTCTTCAGGTCCGACTCCACCTTCTTGAACCCCGCCGGGATCTCGAACTGCCCCGGATCCACGGCGGCGCTGGAAAAATCGCTCAGTTCGGTCTTCATTTCCAGGAGCGTTCCCGGAGGCGGGCCGGCCTTGGCGGGCTGGCTCCCGGTCTGCTGCTCCTCTTTCGGCGGGCTCTTCTTGCGGCCGAAGCCGCCGAGCCCCAGCTTGCCGCCGAGGGCGCCGCCCAGCGCGCCGCCCACACTGGGCCGCTCCGCCGGCTGCTGTTGCGGCTGCTCCTGCGCCCCGGGCTGAGAACCCTCGGCCCCCGGAGGAACGGCTCCGCCCATGGTCACAACCGACAGCACCGGAACGCCGTCCACCTTGGCCGCCTCTTTGGATACCTCCGCCATGCCCTGGGAAACCTCCGGGTTGGCCGCCATGAACATGTTGCCGGAAGGCGTCCACTTGATCTTCTCCGCCATCCGTTTATAGAAATCGCGAACCTCGTCGTAGCCCTTGACGCCGGGCGCGAGCCACATGTCGCTGGTGATCACCATGGAGCCCTTCTGGCCGCTCTTCTCGTCGGTGGTCTCCATCTCCATCTTCATCACCATTTCCTTGGCGTCGAGACCGGCGATCTGCTTCGTGTTTCCGGTGGCGTTCGCCGAGACTTTAAACTTCACCTCGGCGCCGTCCTTTTTCTGCTGCTCCTTCATCTTCTGGGACATCTGTTCCAGCGCCTGTTTCATCTCGTCGAAGGTCATGACCGAGTAGGCCTTCTTTTTGAAATCGATGTGGGTGATGGTCTGCGCGCCCAAATCGATGATCGTGCCGCTGTCGGCGGCGCGCTGGACCATCCGGTCGCCTTTCACCGAGACCGTGTTGCGAATCGGCTCGCGCGCGCTCTTGGAGAAGACGCCCGCGACCTTCATCACGCTGGCGATCATGCCCCCGGTAATGGTGCTGGTGTCCTGGTACGTGAAGTCCGCCAATGCCAGGGGCGCGCCCACGCACATGATGCCTACTGCCGTCAAAAGCTTACGCATGAGAATCCTCTCCTCTTGATTGCTCTATCGTATGACAATGAACGGCGCGGTACAATATCGCCTTCAGGAGGACGGTACCATGCCCGATCTGACGATCCGGCCCACGGCCAAGTTCATCCAGGCCGGGGCCATCTGCGCCGCCGTTGTCGTTCTGGGGGTGGATAT
>JAIQFU010000226.1 GCA_020073115.1 Terriglobia bacterium | reverse complement strand
AGCGCTTGTCGAAAATGCGGTTCAAGGGCCGCAAGGTAACGTTGCCCGTGCGGAAGGTGAGTGGGTCATCCCCAGGCTTAACCGCCTCAAGCCTGGGGATCTCTAGAGGCGGTAGCTGCGATGGCGGCCCACCGGGGCGCGGACGGCCTACCCGCGGCGCGTTGGGGCCGATGATCATCTGCTCGGTCAGCGCTTCGCCCCCCAGATCGCCCGCCAGCACCAGCGGGCCATAGAGCACCGCCTGCGTCTGCGGCTCGTCCGGCATGGCTTCGATGGAAAGCTCCATCGGCAGCGCCATCTCGATGCGGTCGCCCGTCTTCCACGTGCGGTTCAGGGTGAAGTAACTGCCCGGCGCCGCCGAGGCTTCCAGCGCACGCCCGTTCAGCTTCACCGTGGGGCTCGATTTGAGCCACGACGGAACCCTCAGCCGGATGGCCATCGCCACGGGCTTGCTCGCGGTGACCAGCAGGGCCGTGTTCGGCGCATCCGGGAATTTCGTCTCCTGCCGCAGCTTGAGCCCCTTCTCCGGCCAGTCCAGCTCCGAGGCGATGAACTGGTTGACATAGAGCCCCTGGCTGTCGCGCCAGTAGATGCTGTCCACCAGCTTGGCGTACTCCTCCACGCCCGTGCCCGTGCAGCACCAGAACGAGCGGTCCTCCGTGTTGAACGTCTTGTAAGCGCCGGGCGTGAGCGAAAGGTAATACTGCGTGTAGCCCTTCTCCGGACGGATGGTCCCGAGGCGGTGGTTGAGCATGCTGCGCTCGTAGAAATCGAAGTAGCGCGGATCGGGCTTCCAGCTGTACAGATGGCGCGTGAGCTTGAGCATGTTGTAGTTGCAGCAGCACTCGGCGGTGGCGACGCTCATTTTCAGCTCGGCGCCGAGTTGCCGCGGCTGGGATTGCCAGCTCTCGCCGTTGCTGGTTCCGCCGGTCACGTAGGTGCGGGCGCTGGTCACCTCCCACCAGAAGAAATCGGCCACGTCGTGGAAGCGCATGTCGCCGGAGATCTCGTACCGCCGCGCCGCGCCGATCACCTGCGGGATGTGGGTATTCACGTGCAAACCGCGCAACTCGTCGCGGCGGGAAGCCAGCGGGTTGAAGAAGCGCTTCTTGGTATAGCGGTCGCCGGCCCTGGCCCATTTTTCGTCGTTCGTGGCCGCGGCCAGGTTGTAGAGCGTCTCGGCCATCCCGCCGAACTCCACCTCCAGAATCTGCTGCATGTGCTCTTCGGTCTGGGAGCCGCTCCACTGGTCGGCCCATCCGGCCATGCCCTGGACCACCTCCAGCGCCCGCTTACTGCCGGCAAGCTGGTACATGTCGAGCAGCCCGGCCATGATCTTATGGATCGTGTAGAACGGGGCCCAGGGAAGCTCGCGGCGGTTGCCGCCGGGGGCGGTGTTGCGGTCCAGGCGGTCGAACAACTCGGTGGGGAAAGCGCTCAGGTAGCCCCCGCCGAGCCGGCTCTGGCACTTCGCCAACTCCTCCACCACGACATCGGCCTTGCCCTTGGCTTCGTGGTCCCCCGTGGAGGCGTAGAGCAGCGCGCTGGCGGAGAGGAAATGCCCGGTGAAGTGGCCGCGCAGTTCCGTGCCGCGCTGTCCATCGGCCGGCGCCTCCCATCCGCCGAAGGGTTTCGCCTCGCCCACCGGTAACCCGGCGTTCTGGCGGAAGTTGTAGAGCAGGCGGTCCGCCTCGAGCCGCTGCATGTAACCGCGGTTCCATTCCTGGGCGTCCTTGAAGACCCCCGGAAGCAGGCGGACCTGGGTCATGGGGAAGGGCTCCACACGCGGGGCCACGTCTTTGCGCGTGAACTCCAGGGGCGCCTGGAACGGCGGGATCTCCGGGGCAGGGCCGCGGCGTGGCGCGCTGGTGTTGGGGTTCGGGGCTCCCGCCGGAGTCTGCGGAGCCTGTGGCGGCGTCTGCTGCGCCACCAGCGCGGGAACAGCCGTTCCGGCAGCCAGCGCGGCGGCGAAATTGCGCCGGCTCAAAGGTTTCTGTTCGCTCATTGTTTCACCTGCGGGCATGGACTTGGAAACGCTTCCAATTGTACCGCCGCATGGGCGCCTCCGAGCCCACTCGGCCTCGCAAAGTGGTATGTTAGCGCTGTCATGCACAGGCGAGAATTCTTTCAGAGCCTGGCGGCCACCGCCGCCGTGCAGTCTCTTTCGGAGGCCGCGCAAACGGCCTCCCCCGCCCCCGACACGACCGGCCACACGCTCGTCTGCGAGTTCAACATCGGACCCGCGGCTTGGAAGGTCTATGAGGATCTGCGCACGCGCGAGGGCGCGCTCACCTTCGTAACCTCCGCCGGGCGCGCGCGCGTGCTCTCCAAGAGCGCCGAAGCCGCCTTCGCGGAAGCCAATCCGCCGTATCTGGGGCTGAGCCTCGATGCGGTCGGAACATCGGGCCGCGACCTCCTCGCGGAGAAACTCCTGGAAAACGGCGACCCCGATCCCCAGCGCGTTCGCCTGGCCGCTCAGCCGCTGGGGTCCGGCGGCGGCGGTGCGGCGCGACCCGCCTGGAACGCCTTCGTCGGGACCAAGGAGTGTTTCGACACCATGCCGGTTTTTCCCGCCGGCAACACCCGCACCTACCATCCCGCCCAATATTTCCCGGAACTGCGCGCCCCGGCAACGAACCAGAAGCGCTTCGAGGGGATGCTCGGCGGCTGGATGCCCGCCGTACGCAAAGTCATCCAGCTTTCGGACACAGCGCACATCGAGATGATCGTCTTCGGCGACGTGGAGGCGCGCGATAAGTTCATCGTGCAGACGTGGCACCGCACCGCGCTGGTGGAGAACGGTAAGACCACGAAGGCCGTCTACGGCTACAGCTACCCCGCCTATCCCCCCGCGCGCCAGGACCCCAAGCCGGAGCAGTTCTACCGGGCGCTGCTGGTCTTCGCCGAATATTGGGACCGGCAGTTGCGCGATTTCGCGCCCGCCTCGCTGCCGAAAACCGTTTGGGTGGACATGGCGAAACACGCCTTCGCCAAGGAACTGATGGTGCGGCCCGGCGGCGTCTATCCGAAATACGGCGCGGTGGACCGCGACTATTACGGCCCCGAGTACGACGGCTTCCAGGACATCTTCACCAGCGCGGTCTACGCCAACCTCGAGTGGGGCCGCTTCGAGCAGGCGCGGGCCACAATCGACAATTATTTCACCGATTTCGTGGACTCGAAGGGCATGATCAACATGCGCGGTCCCGAAACGGCGCAGTTCGGCATGGAGTTGATGCTGCTGGCCCGCTACTTCGATTACACGCGCGACACCGCCCTGCTGCTGAAGCACCGCGGCAAGATCGAGGCCACCGCCGCCATGCTGGGCGCGATGCACGATTCCAGCCTGCAGTTGCCGGAGGGCGATCCCGCCCGCGGCCTGATCCGCGGCTGGAGCGAGTCCGACGCCTGCCTGGCCCCGCAGCCGGAAACGTGGTGGCAGCCGTACTTCGCCAACAGCGCGTTCGCCGCCCGGGGGCTCAAGGACATGGGCCGCGCGTGGACCGAGATCAACCGCCTGAAGCCGGCCCCGGGCATGGGGAAAACCGCGGCCGATTGGCTGAAGCGCGGCGATGCGCTCCAGAAGACAGTGGTTGCGGCCGTGGAGAAGAGCGTCCGGACGGACATGAACCCGCCCTATGTCCCCATCCTGCCCGGATCCAAGCTGACCTTTCGCGAGTCGATGGCGCAGGAGCGGCCCAGCCCGCAACAGTGGCCGCACCGGCCCTACGCCGAACTGCTGCAGGCCGACGTGCTTCCCCCCAGGCTGGCGAACCTGGTGGTGGACTGCATGCGGACCTACGGCGCCACTACCCTGGGGGTACTGGCGAACGTGGGGCGGGCGCGGCCCGGCGGCCGCGACATCCTGGGCTTCATATCCTACGGCTACGCGCAGATGCTGCTGCGGTTGGACCGCATCGAGGAGTTTCTGCTCTTCCTCTACTCGCACCGCTACCACGACCACACTCCCGGCTCCTGGGTGGCGGGCGAAGTCGCCGGGATCACGGGAGGAACCGCGATCTTCTGCATCCCGGCCCAATTGACCATTCCCAAGCTGGTGCGCTGGATGCTGGCGCTGGAGGATTCCGACGAAGACCGGCTTTACCTGGGAAAAGGGCTGCCGCGCGAGTGGGTGGCCTCGGGGCAGGAAATCAGTATCCGGCAGGCGCCTACCCGCTGGGGCAGGGTGAATTTCAGACTGACCGCCGACCCCGCCGCGAAAACGGTTACCGCCACGGTTGACTTGGCCCGTCCCGGCGCGCCGAAAGAGTTGCACGTGAAACTGCGGACCCCCACCCCGCTCCGCGCCGTCACCGTGAACGGTCGCCAGGGAGCATTGGGCGGCCTGCACAATGACACTGTCATCATTCCCACGGGAGGCGAGAAGCAGTTCGTGGTCGTGGGGCAGACTTGACAAGATGCGGCAAAGGCCTGATTTAGCCACGGATGAACACGGATGAACACGGATAACTCTTTTTGTTTTATCCGTGTTTATCCGTGTTCATCCGTGGCCATTGTCTTTTGGCCCAAATCTGACAGCTGACCGCCGATAGCTGATAGCTTATTCAAATGGCATCCGGCCCACAAATCGACCCTTCGCTTGCAGCCGCCCGCGCGGACCACAGTTTTTTCGGGCACCCACGGGGGTTGGCGACCCTCTTTTTCACCGAAATGTGGGAGCGCTTCAGCTATTACGGCATGCGCGCGCTCCTCATCCTTTACATGCATGCGGGAGTGGAGCGCGGGGGGTTGGGCTTCTCTTACGCCAAATCCGGCGCCATCTACGGCTTGTACACGGGGCTCGTCTACCTGCTGAGCCTGCCGGGCGGCTGGTTCGCCGACCGCATCACGGGCCAGCGGCGGGCCGTGCTCTATGGGGGTCTTCTCATTACCGCCGGCCAGTTCTGCCTGGTAGCTCCGGCCACGGCCGCGTTCTATCTCGGGCTGGTTCTCCTGGTCCTCGGGACGGGGCTGCTGAAGCCGAACGTCAGCACCATGGTGGGCGCGCTCTACGCGCCGGGCGACGGGCGGCGCGATTCCGCTTTTTCGATCTTCTACATGGGCATCAACCTGGGCGCGCTGATCGCCCCCTTCGTCTGCGGATACGTAGGGGAAAAGATCGGGTGGCGGCTGGGGTTCGGCCTGGCGGGCTTCGGCATGATCGCCGGACTGATCCAATACACCATGGGCGGCAGGCGGCTGGGCTCGGCGGGGCTTCGGCCCTCCACCGCCGGCGACCCCGCCACGCGGGCCCTGCTGGTGCGGCGCGTCGCCCTGGGCGCCATGGGGGCGCTGGCCATTGGCGCACTCATCGCGGCGCTCTCGGCTTCCGGCGCCATCGATCTGACGGCCGAACTGGTCTCGAACGCCCTCGGGGTGGCTTTGATCCTGATCTCCGTGGGCATGTTCTCCTGGCTGCTGGGCGGCAAGGGATGGTCGGCGGAAGAGCGCAAGCGCTCGGCCGCCATCCTGGTGCTGTTTCTTTCCTCGGCGATTTTCTGGTCCGCCTTCGAGCAGGCCGGGTCTTAGTTGAACCTGTTCGCCGAGGGCAGCGTGGACCGCTTGGTGCGCGGCTTCCAGTTCCCCGCAAGCTGGTTCCAGTTGGTGCAGCCGTTCTTTATCATCACGCTGGCGCCGGTGTTCGCCTGGCTATGGATCCGGCTTGGGAAACGCGAACCCTCCAGCCCGGCCAAGTTCGCGCTCGGCCTGTTCTTCGTGAGCGCCGGGTTCGCCCTGCTGATCCCCGTGGCCGGCGGCCAGGCGGTATCTCCGGTCTGGCTCATCGGCACCTACTTCCTGCACACGCTGGGCGAACTGTGTCTGAGCCCGGTGGGCCTGAGCGCCATGACCAAACTGGCGCCCCCGCGCGTGGTGAGTATGATGATGGGCGTCTGGTTCGTATCCACCGGCGCGGGCAACTACCTGGGCGGCAGAATGGCGTCGCTGTACGGGTCCATGAGCCGGCCGGTTCTGTTCGGCTTCGTGGCCGCGTTCACGGGAGCAACCGCGATTGCCATGGTGCTGCTGACGAAGCCCACGAAGCGTTTGATGTCGGGAGTGAAATGAAACCGCTCTTTTTGATCTCCAGTTGTCTGCTACTTCTCACCGCCTGCGGGCCGAAAGCTTTTCGCCCCTCCGCCCCCGTGGCCGCCGCGCCGCGCCAGCCCGTCGACCCACAGCGCGTCCAGGACCAGCAGGACATGACTTGGGCCGATTATCATGCCATCCCCGGAAAGAATTGGGCCGACCCGTCGCTGGTTCCGGCGAAGAAACAGTTCAAGGTGGCGCTGGTTGCGGTGGATTTTCCGGACCAGGCGTTCGTCATCACCTTGCCCAAGCGCTCCGACCTGTTTGGGAACCCGCAGATCGACTCCGTTCCGCGCGACAAGGTCCCGCAGTTTTACGCCGATTTCTTCAACGCGCCGTCCGCGCTGAATCACCGCCAGACGATCAACGGATATTGGATGGAGCAGTCGCGCGGGCAGATCGGCATCGCCAAGGTCGACTCCTTCGGCCCCTACCGCATGCCCAAGAACCTGTTCCAGTACGGCCTCAACGAGTACAATCAGCAGAGCGCCGTCCCCACCGGGTTCAAAGCCGACGGCCGCCTGGAGACCGATTGCGACGCTCTGTGGCGCGCCGCGGCGGGCGACCTCCGCTCCAAGTACGACATCATTCTCAGGATCTACGCCGGTTACGACGAAACCAGCGTCTGGCAGGAGTTCGGCGAGATGAAGTTTCAGGACAAGGACAGCATTCCCGCCGAATGGGGCAACCCCGACAAGACCAAGCCGCGGTGGGTGGTCACCCGTTACGTACCGTGGACCAGTTGGAAGGCCGGCGCGCAGCAGTGGGGCCTCTCCTCGGTCCGGCAGGGGGAAAGCTCCGGCACTATCACGCACGAGATCGCGCACTTCGCCTTCCGCATCGGCGACAACAACAACAACCCCTACCAGCCTCCCTACCCGCGAGCCGGATCCGGGCCGTGGGACATCATGGACCGGGGTTCGTTCAACGGCCCGGGCGGACCGCACAGCCGCTGGGTTGTCCCGCCCACCGAGGGGGCCGCGATGCCCGCCGGGCTGATGCTGCGCAGCCGCATCCGCTTCGGATGGCTGCGCGACGCCGCCGTCCTGAAGCTCACGCGCACCGGGCTGGCGCAATCCGGGTTGGCGGTCGGAAAAGTGGTGGCGCGCGCCGTCGAGCCCGGGCCGGGCGAACTGGCGGGCATCACCGTCGCGATCGAAGGCGACAAGACGCCCCCCGCGGAGTCCGACAATACGGCATACGATTTCTACTCGATCGAGGTGATCCAGCGGATCGGCTACGACTCGTTCACTCCCGACGACGGCGTGCTGCTCGCCAAGAACCGCAACGAGGAGCAGCGGGGCGGCGGCTTCCATCCGTTCACCTACGTGATCGACGCCCATCCGGAAGACATCAAAATGGTGGACTTCAAGCGGCCTAACGGCGAGGCGGTGATGCGCACCGTGGCCGACTACCGCCAACTCAACGACGCGCTCTTCCACGCGGGAGCGAATTCGGGGAGTCAATCCGAGTGGGAGGACGCGGCCAATCGCCTGCACTTTTACGTAATCGATGCCCACAAGGATGCGAAAGGCAGCCTGTCCTACACGGTGGGAGTGCGCTCGCTGGATGGCGCCGGGCCTCAGCAGCGCGGCGCCGCGCTCGCCACCGGCAGCGCCTGCAGGTTCACCCTCAGGAACACGGGGGCGGCGACGGACATCTATCGACTTTCGGTCGCCGCCGAGGGCCAGGGATGGGCCGCGAGCCTGCCGAACGAGTTGGCGGCGCTGAATGCGGGAGAGTCGGCGCCCGTAATAGTGAACGTGAGGCGCGGAAGCGGCGCGGGGAAGGTGCAGCTCACCGCCACATCGGAGAGCGATTCTACGAAGACGGCCACCACCGCCTGCGCGATGTTCCCGCCCATCCCCTGCGCCCGCCCGATGAGGTTCAGCCCAGCCTCCCGCAGTTCCACCAGCCAGGGGATCTGCGTGATCCCAGCGTAGGTTATCTGGAGCGCCGGCACGCTGTCCATGGCGGCGTCCATCGTGCTCTATGAAGCGTCACGGCAAAGGAAGGC
>JAIQFU010000225.1 GCA_020073115.1 Terriglobia bacterium | reverse complement strand
GTCTCGCTCCAGACGTACTTCTTCATGGCCTGGGAAGGCGGAACCCACGGGCCGCCGCTCTCACTCCATCCGGGAGAGCTCGCGATCGTCATCTCCAGTCCCATCTGGTCGGCCAGCGTGGTGGCGAACTGGAAGGCGTCCTTCCATTCGGGCGTCATATAAACGAGCCGCTTCTCGACGATCTGCGGCGAGTTCAGGCCGGCGTCGAAGTTATGGAAGCCGGCGATACCTACCCGCTTGAACCACTCGAAATCGAGCTTGATGCCCTCTTTGGTGACGTTTCCGCTCATCCAGTGCCACCACACACGCGGTTTGGCGCTGTCCGGCGGGTTCTGAAAGCCCCTGAGCAGCGGATCGCCCTGGGTCTGTCCGAGCACGGCCCAGGCGCCGGCCAGACTCAGAATCGCGGCTGTAGCGCCGAGCCGCCGGCGGTAATGGAAGATTCGCATGATGTTCTCCAGAAAGAAATGGCGGGCCAGCTGGTTCTGCCGCTGCGCCCATCGACGCATCGAAATGGCCGAGACTTCCGTTTCAAGACACCCCGGGTTTAGGAAAACCTACCACGATTGCCATCGTCCGTTTCCTGATTGCGGTGCTCATTACCGTCAGGCAGGGCGTTCGCTACCGTAGCAGGGCCTGATATTTGAATGAGTTGCCGCCTCGCATGGCGTCACTCGATTCGTGCTACGATGTGCACCACTGTAATGCTCTTTTCGGACAATTCCCGGCAGCCGGAGCAGAAATCGGCGCCTGCAGTGGATAGCGACTCGATACGAGCTCAGTTGAAGAGGGTTCTGGCTAGCGAACTCTTCCAGCACAGCCGGCGATACCCGGCACTCTTGCGGCACGTGGTCGAACGGACCCTGGACGGAGGCGTGGTCGGACTGAAAGAGCGGACGCTGGGGATCGCCGTCTTCAAGAGAAACCCGGAGTACGATACCAGCGCCGATCCCGTCGTTCGGACCACGGCATCCGAGATCCGAAGGCGCCTGGAAGTGTATTATTCAGTTCCCAGCCATGCGGGCGAACTCCGGATCACACTTCCGGTGGGAGCCTATGTCCCCGAATTCCACCTTCCCATCGAGAATAGACCGGAGTTGCCCTCCCATAGCTTTCGGATAACCCGGATCAGGCACTGGCGCGTGTGGGCAGTCGTGGCGGCGCTTCTCGTGGCTGGCCTGGGCGTAACCATCCGAGTCTATTCCGACGGAAACGCACTGTATGAGTTTTGGAAGCCGGTTTTGAACGCATCTCCGGTGCTGGTGGTTGTGGAAACCTGGGTAGGGGTTCCTAAACCGCCCAGTTCGCAAGATTCCTCGCCGTTCCAGGAACTCATCGATCCCAAATCGTTCCTGGTCCTGAACGATATCAACTCCAAGATGGCGGCATATTTCAGCTCGAACCGGCTGACGCTGGAGTACGAGTTAGCGCGGGACGTCACGTTGGCCAAATTGCGAACACGTCCGTTTATTCTCCGAGGGGCTTTCAATAATCCGCTGACCCGGCAGGCCGTTTCATCCTTCCGCTATTCTCTAAAGATGGAACGGGGCCAGTCCCTTATCCGCGAAATTGTGGATCGGCAAGACCGGTCCAAACACTGGGATGCCCCAATGGGAGAGATCTCGAGGGACTACGCGCTTGTCGCCCGCGCGCCCGAACCTCAAACCGGACAGATGATGGTGGTGATAGCGGGGCTGGGGGAACGGGGCACCGCGGCGGCAACGGAGTTTTTGACCAACCCTAAGTATATGGAGCGTTTTGCCGCTCAAACGCAGGGGGGGTGGAAGCGCCGCAATATCGAGATTGTCCTCGAAACCGACCTCGTCAAGGGCGATTGGGGCGAGCCGCGCATCGTTGCCAAGCAGGTCTGGTAGTCGCGCGTACGTATCGATTTCGATTCCCGCCGCCGAACGCGGGCCCCATCTTCGTAAGGCCAATCCACCGTCTCACCGCGGTTACCGTCCAACGCGTAAGCAATTGAGCGCCAAAGTCCTTATACCGTAGCGACTACCCTTCTGACGGTAGCAAGCGCCGCAACACGGCAGCCAACCAGGCAAAGAAGTGGTAGTTTTCCGTAAGCTAGGCGGGTCGTGTGCCAAGCTGGTCTCGCTGCCGGCGCCAAGCCTGATATTAATGGAGAAGCTGAACCTCGCCGTCCGCCTGGCCGCAGGCTTCCTGCTCGGAGTTCAAGGTTTTACATCTACTCCGATGACGCGTACAGCCACCTGACGTTCCAGGTCATCGGCTCCCGCTTGAAGCCCGGTTGCGCAGAGGGAAAGATCGTCTCGACGGCAGTTGACCTTATGCACAAGTCGGGGGAAGAGGAACGCTGGAGGCACGCCGCAGGTGATTCCGTTATGAGTGACGCAACTGTTCTCGTTTACCGCCGAGCGATCGCGGCGTTCATCGCCGCCGCGCTAGGCTTGTCCATCGCCGCCGGCGCTACGGTTGAAAACCCGATCATCGCTACGCTGGATCGAACCAGCGCATCCACCATCAAGGACCGCTGCCCGGGCTATGTGCCTTCGTATCTGGTTTACGCCGACAAAGTACTGGGCGCGGAGGAGGCGCAGCAGCTCATCGAGAAACTGGGAATGACGCAACACCTCGCGGAGTACAAGACACGAGCCTACGTCGTCGGTCCGGTGAACGGCGACACGTACGACCCGGCGGGCGACTTTACCGCCTTTCAGAACCTCCTGCGCACCCGCCGGTCTTCCAACCTGAAGATCGTCGCCGTGGGCGCTGGGGCGACCTTCGTGAACAACGTCATCGCCAAACACGCCTTCGCGGTGGCGGGCATACTGACCTACGGCGGCGCGATCGACCCGGGGACCCTTTCCGATATGCCGGTCCCCGCCTATGTGCATTCATCGAACGCCGCAGTGGGCAAGGCGTATATTCAGGCGAATGGGGCTACGGCGAAGACCGAATCCCCGGCTTATACCCTCTACACGAATCCAGAGGCCGGCAAGGGCCTTCAGCGCGTGGTGGTGAGCAAGCTCGACGACTCCAGGGAGAGCCCGGCACAGGCGTTCCAGAACGCCTGGAAGACCGTATTCAGCAAGAACTACCGGCTCTACATGAGCCGCGCCGAGTCGTACAGCCAGGGTTTCGACCCGAACAACTATACCGAGCCCTGGGAACTCGAACCGTACGTCATGTATGACGAGCTCGGCATGAGCTATGCGGCCATCGAGGAGGACCTGCCGGGCCTCGGCTTCTCCCTCCGCTATGAATACGTTCCCAAGAGGGCGCTCTCGGCGGCGCCGAAATCCGTGCCGCTGGTCATCATGATGCACGGCAATAACAATGACCCCCGTATCCAGGCCGAGAGCAGCGGATGGGTGGAGGTCGCCGCGAAAAACATCATCATTCTCACCTCCGTGGAGTGGCAGGGAACGCGAGACCAGCATTTCGCCGCGATCGGGGAACGAGGAACGATGGCGATCCTGGACCGGTTGCTGGCCACGTACCCGCAGATCGATCCGGGCCGCGTCTATTTTACGGGCCTTTCCGCCGGTGCGATGAACTCGCTCACCTACGGGCTGAATAACGTCAGCCGCATCGCCGGGATTGCGGCCGCATCGGCTCCGTTCGGCCCGTCTGTCGACGCCGCCAAGAGGGTGAAGGGCGACGGCAACTATCTGCCTGCTTACTCGATCGCCGGAACCAGGGATATGTACCATCCGCTTCCAGTGAGCGCCTCTCCCCGCTCGTTCTACGGCGCGATCCGCGCCTACGCGCTCCTGGACGACATTCAGGTCCCGGACACGCCCGATCTCGAAGTCAACGAACTGTTCGGGCTCAAGCTGGGCGGCCCGGGATGGAGCGAATTCGCCGGAAAACGCGCCATGATCGGAACGCTCTCCAACAGCCAGGGCGTCATGATCAAGCTTGTGGCGGTCGATCCATACGGCCACTGGAACTTCAAGCCGGCAGCGGAGGACATGTGGGCCTTCCTCTCCCGTTTCAGCCGCGATACCGCCACGGGCAGGCTGGTGGTGCGCCGGCCCCAATGACCGCCAGGCAACACATGGGCATCTCGCCGAGGCTGTCCCGGCGCGAAATTCTCGCGCCAGCCGGAGTGGCGGGCCTACACCGCGCAGACCCGTGCAACCATAGAGATCGGTGCCGATTGCAAGGTCGTGAACGATCCGTATCCGCTGGAGCGAAAGCTCTGGGAACGGCTCGACCCGTAAGCGGGCCGAGTATTCGAAAGGAGAGGTCTTTTATATGAAACTCGCAGCGCTTTCCCTGTTGGCGGCGGCGCTCGCCGCATTCGCGCAACAGCCGCCGGCCGCAGCGCCGGCTGCCCCTGGACGCGGCGGCGGCCGGGGCGCCGCCCTGCGCTCAGCGGAGATCCTGGACGACAACAGAGTCACCTTCCGCTTGAGAGCCGCGAATGCGACCGACGTGGTCCTGAATGGCGATTGGCCGGGGGGCCGCGGACTCAAGATGACCAAGGACGAGCAAGGCGTCTGGTCGGCTACGGTGGGTCCGCTCACGCCCGAGTTGTGGAATTACACCTTCACCGTCGACGGCGCGAGCGCGCTCGATCCTTCGAACCCGAACCATCTCCGCGACGGTACGCGGTACATGAATTTCTTTATCGTTCCCGGACCGCTTTCCGAGAACTACGCTCTCAAAGACGTGCCCCACGGGAACGTGAACATCGTCTGGTACAACTCGCCCACGCTCAAGCTGCAACGCCGCATGTACGTCTACACTCCCCCGGGATATGACGCCGGCAAGCAGAAATTCCCGGTGCTTTACCTCCTCCACGGCGCGGGCGGCGACGAAGATGCATGGAACAACATGGGGCGCGCGAGCGTGATCATGGACAACCTGATCGCCGCCGGCAAGGCCAAGCCGATGCTGGTCGTCATGACCAACGGGAACGCCAACCAGAAGATGGCGCCGGGATATGGAGTCATACCGGGGCAGAACACGGCCGGCATCTTCGGCAATCCAGGCGAGGTGGGCGCCGCAGGCTTTCCCGGACGAGGCGCCGCGCCGTCGTCCCCTGCAGCCCCGGCGGCTCCACAACCCGCGGCCGGAGTTCCGCCGCCGGCTGCGGCCGCACAGGCCGGACGCGGCGCCGCGCCGGGCGCGGGCCGGGGCGCCGGCCGTGGAGGAATCGGCGGCGGGCTCTTCCCCGAGAGCCTCGTCAAAGACGTGATCCCGTATATCGAGAAGAACTATCGCGTGATCGCAAACAAGGACAGCCGCGCCGTTACCGGACTGTCCATGGGCGGCGGCCATACGCTGACGGCCAGCAATACGCACCCGGAGACGTTCAGCTACGTCGGCGTGCTCAGCATGGGAACGCGCGAGGATATCACCGACAAGCTACAGGCCCTCAAGAAGGCCGGCGTAAAATTCTATTACATCGGCTGCGGCCAGGCGGACAACATCTGCGTGGAGGGCAGCAAGAACCTCGACGCGCTGTTGACCAGGGTGGGCATCAACCACAAGACCACCTTTAGTCCCGGCGGCCACACGTGGGCCAATTGGCGCATTTACCTGAACGAGTGGGCGCCGATGCTGTTCCGGTAGCCGTCTCGCAAATACACGGAGCCTTGGCCGGCGGCCGCGCCTGCGGTCGCCGGCCTGTGCAATACCCGTAAGAGGGAGACCAATTATGTTAGGAGCGAAGATTTCCCAACGCATCCTCTTCTCTGCGGCAGTTGTCGCCGTGGTCTGCGCCGGGCAGACGCCGGCGCCGGCAGTGGCAGAGGCTCCCCGGGCGGATTCGACAGTCCGCAAGGCCGCGGGCGCGACATCGACCCGGTATAAAGGCCTGACGGTGAATGGTGTTGAGGTAAAGTCGGGCTTGCCTGCGCCGGCCAGGCTGACGGCGGCGCGTAGGGAGATGACCATCGTCGTCACCTCGCCGGATGGCTCCGCGAGCACGAAGTACACCATCGCGGCGGCGAGCAAGTGAAACAGGTCCTGGAAGGAGGTTATATCCGATGAAACGAGCCGTGTTATTCGCTATTGTGGCGGCAATTCTGGCCGCGGAAATTAGTTTGGCCCAGGGCCCGCCTGCCCAAGCTCCGGCCGGCCCAACGGGCGCAGCCGCTCAAGCCGCGGGCCGTGGCCGGGGAGGCTTCGGCCCACCCCCCGAGTTGGGCCCGGACGACAAGCAGGCCTTCCCCGATGCCCCCGCGGGATTCAATCTCCGTCGCGACGATATCCCGCATGGAACATTAACGGAGGTCCCTTATGATTCCAAGACGCTCGGGACGCGCCGCCAGATTGGTGTTTACCTGCCGCCCGGCTATTCGCCTGGCCGTAAGTATCCGACGCTCTACCTGATCCACGGCCTGGGGTGGAACAATCGGGAATGGACAGCGATACGCCACGTGGAGGTCGTCCTCGAAAACCTGATCGCCGATGGAAAGGTCCAGCCGATGGTTTTGATCTTTCCGAACGGCGATTCCACCATGACATTGGCGGACATCGAAGCGGTGGGAGCCAATCCGAGAATGAACTCAGGGAACGCCCAGCATCCCGCCGGCGCCCCGGCCGTAGGCGGTGACGCCGCCCCGGCCGGAGCCGGCGGAGCAGGCGCCACTGCCGGGCGTGGTGGACGCCAGGGAATGAGCATGGAGCCGTGGCTGGCGCCATTTGAGAACGACCTGATGAAGGACATCATCCCCTTCGTCGACTCGCACTACTCGGTCTACAGCGACCCCGGGCATCGCGCGCTCGCCGGTCTCTCGATGGGGGGCGGCCAGGCTTTGAACATTGGAATTGTTCATCCGGAGACCTTCGCCTACGTCGGAGGATTTTCCGCGGCTCCCGACACCAAGCGTCCGGAGGAACTCGTGCCGGATCCCGAAGTGCCCAAGAAGTTGAAACTGCTATGGGTGGCGTGCGGCAACAAGGACGGCCTGCTCCGCGTCAGCCAGGGCGTTCACGCGTATCTGAAGGAGAAGGGCGTGCCCCATATCTGGAATGTCGACGGGAACGCGCATGACACCCCCGAGTGGCAGAACAACTTCTACCACTTCTCCCAGAGGATCTTCAAGTAGCGGGCGGCGCGAGCGGGGACTTCCAGCGGCGGAGAATTTTCGCTGGCCGCGCTCACCGATGGGGACTATAGGAAGACGACGGTGCTGCCGCCGGCCGAAGTGGGCCAGAAATCGTGGATCCAGTTCGCTTTGCACATCTCGGCAACGGTAAACCGCGCAGAGGAGAAGGCGCCCTTCACCTCTGCCAACGGAGTGGGTAACATGCCGACTCCCGGATCTTGCGTCCAGGTCTTGGCCGTGCGTTACCCACAACGTCCTCATCTCCCTGCTGGCTGAGGCGCAGTTTCGATAACCTCGAACAGGAGGTCACCGATTGGGTGAATCACGCCAAACTGGCCGCTTGAAACTTGACGCAAATGCATCCGGTTTTCTTCCTCAAAGGAGTCTAGCGAAAGGAATACCGAAATCTATGAGCTCCGAAAAGACGCACACGCCTTCGTTCACCAGCCTGACGCTGAGATCCTTATTCGTTTTTCTTTCGTTCGCTCCCTTCGCCTTCGGGCAAAGCACCCAGATCGGCGGGATGATCGGCCGTGGCGGCGTCGCCCAGCTTTTTGAGAATTCCGCCTACCACGTTGTGGCCGGCGTTGAGGGCTGCGTGCTGTGCGGGGGTAGGCTCGGGCTGTTCCTGGAATATCACCATTGGCAAAAGACCGGAGTGGGCACAGACCAACCTGTCTCCCTGGATCTCGCCGGCGGCGGCCTGAGAATCCAGGGCAAGGGCGAGCGCGTACGGCCGTTCTTCGATCTCGGTCTCCTGGCCGGGAGCGAGGAAAAGGATCGTCCCATCTTGCCATTCAACAAAACACGCCAGGGCATAGCTGGCGGCCTGCTCGGCTTCGGCGCGGCGATTTCGATTACCGAACATTGGTATGTGCGCCCGTTAGCCAGGATCATTGGGCTGTCCTCATCTGAGTACGGCGGTTTCGGCGGCGTGGCGGTTGGCTACCGCTTCTGACCGTCGTG
Organism: Terriglobia bacterium; assembly: GCA_020073115.1. GTDB lineage: Bacteria > Acidobacteriota > Terriglobia > Bryobacterales > Bryobacteraceae > BOG-224. Next base: position 13,573 of record JAIQFU010000225.1, on the reverse strand, counting down.
CTCCTGGCATCCCACGGAGTGCGCCTCGCAAAGCAAACCCGCGAATTCCGCGTCCGTCGAATAGCTCGCGGACGGCCGAGGCTGCGCCCGCCAAAAGATCGCTGATTGCATGCCGGCCGCAGGAGTGCGACATGTTCCGCGTCACGAATCCGTGGCCGCACCCGGGGCATTGCCACAGGCGCGTGTAGGCCATGCGTTCAGGGTATGCCAGTGCCTGCCCGAGTCCAAGGGAGATGACCGCGCGCGCCCCCGGCTGAATATGCTCCACTACGGAAATGAGCATCCAGGATTTACTGCGCACCATGGGCGAGCAACTCTCAACCACCGCAACCGTCGAGAGCGTCTATGGAGATCCGGTAGCCGTGGGCAACCGAACCGTCATCCCTGTCGCACGCGTGCGGTACGCATTCGGCGCTGGCGGTGGCTCAAAGGGCGAGGCTGGAGCCCGCGATGGCGGCGGGGGCGGGGGAAGCGTCTCGGCTAAGCCCGCCGGAGCCCTGGAGATTACCCCAGCCGGGACCCGGTTCGTGACGTTCAGCGATCCGACGGCGGTCGGGATCGCGCTGGCTGTGGGCGCGGCCCTGGGGGCGATCATCGCTTCGCTGACCATGACCAAGCGCGTCGAGATCGTGAAAGCGCCGGCTCTGTCCGGCCGGCGCTGACACTTCACGCCAGCCGCTCCAATTCCTCCACCGTCCGCTCGTTCCGCACGTTGCCGGTGTTGAGCGTGGACCTGGGCTCCAGCAGGATGACTTCGCACTCCCGCTCGGCCACGGGCTGGTGCTCAACGCCCTGGGGCACGATCAGGAACTCGCCCTCTTTCACCCACACTTCACGGTCGCGGAACCGCATCAGCAGGCGGCCCCTGTGGACCAGGAAAAGCTCGTCCTCGGCTTCGTGACGGTGCCAGACGAACTCGCCCCGGAGCTTCACGGCCTTGATCTGCATGTCGTTAATGTCGCCGATCACCTTCGGGCTCCAGTGGTCGGAGAAGCGGGAGAAGACAGCGACGAGGTTGATGGAGCGCATGGACGGCCATTATACGCTTTGCCGATCCCATTGGTAGGACGATTGTGATCCAGACGATTGTGATCCGGCCCGGTGAGGGGCGTGAAGCGGAACTGCCGCCGTTTCATGAGATCATCCCGGAGCGGTGACGCTCGAAGTGGCACGCGCATGGCGGCCTCGTTCATCGAAACCTCCACGGCGTTCGACTTCGCGAAAACCGTGGGGCCGGCCAAACCCACGCGCGCGAAACGGCGCGGAGCGGCCCGATAGCGCGGTTCACTGTGCCTTCGGGCCGTCCTTGGGGTGGCATCTGTCGCAGTTCCCCGCCATGGCGAACGCCTTGCCGTCCGCCTTGTGACAGGTGCGGCACCCGTCGCTGGATTTGAGCGGTTCGGCGGTGGACTTTGGCCATTGCTTGTCATGGCAGGATACGCACTCACCCTTTTCCCGCTCGATATGCCGGGCGTGGAGAAACGGCGTAGCGCCCTGCTTCGACTGAAACACAATTCTTTCCGGCGGCTTCTTGTCCTGAGCCGCCACGGAGCCCAGACCGGCGAGCGCTACGGCCCCAAGTATGGCGATGACGTTCCGCATGGAACCGCAAGAGTAGCAGAGATTGCGCATCCGGGGTTCGACGCGGCTCCGCCGCCGCGCCCATCGGCGGCTCGATCCCCGTTTAACGCAACCGCAGCGGATAACTGCGATCCCAGTACGGCATATTGCCGATCGCCTCTCCATGAATCACGATCTCCACCCGCCGGTTCCGTTCCCGGCCCGACGGCGTCGCATTAGAAGCGATGGGCCTGCTGCCTCCCGCCGATCGCGCCGCAACGGAACCCGCGGGCGCGCCGCCCTCAATCAATACGGCGCGGACCTCGCCGGCGCGTTTTGCCTCCCCGCTATCGAAGTTGTCATCCACTTCCGCCGCCAGCCCGGGTTGCGCCATCATCACGGCCGCTACTTGCTCCACCTCCCGCAGCGCCCCCGGTTGAAGTTTGCCGTTCCTGAAATCCCCCGCCGGTATCGTCACCATCAGCCCGCGCGGCGTATCGCTCGTTTCCAGCGCCGACGCCCCCAGTTGCTGGTACAGCCTCATCCGGAGATCGCGCTGCCGTTCTCTGGCGGCCCCCTGCGGGTCGATCTGCGCCACCGCCCGCGGCTCTGGGGGCTGCGGCGTCTGCGCGGCCGCTGGCGGGGGCGCTTCGACTTGCTGCCGTTCTCTGCGCTCCTGATCCAGCGTCGCCCGGTCGGCCGAAGATTGCGCCCGCGCCGTCTGCGCTTCCGCTTCCGCCCGTAGACGGCGCTCCCGTTCCTGCGCCGCTTCCGCCCTGGCCGCCGCGCTTTCCGAATCCTGTTTGCGTTTCACCGTGATCGCGCGCGCGTCTTCGGCCGTCTGGGCGGCTTCGCGCGCGGCTGTGATCACCATGCTCTTGCCGGCATGCCGGGCCTCCAGGTCCTGGGCATTCCGCAGCAGTTCCTGCGCCCGGGAATACGTATCCCCCGCGTACTGCCCCGCCCCCATCGCGCCCGCGATCTGCACCGCGTTCTGCGCCTGGTACACTTCCAACAGTTCCTCGTACCGGCTCATTGATACCCGCCGACCGTTGCCCTCCGCCGCTTCCTGATCGGCCGGAACGTTGTACGTGTACTCTCCCCGCGGCAAAAGTTCGAATTTCGCCTGGATGGGTTCGATCTTCCCCATAGTATCCGGCCGGATCTCGTTCTCCATCACCACCACATCGCCCGGTTGGCGCACCGCCGCGTAGGGCTCCGCCGTGACAATCAACCCGAACGCCTGCAGGTCCGTGGTGACGCGCAACCCGGCTTTGTCCGAGCTCCCCGCCAGCACTTCCCCCAGGTTCCTGGCGCGCCCCTCCGGCGTGATCGCCCAGAGCACGTATGTAAGGTACTCTCGCCCATACCGCGTGGCCGGCAAAACGTGCTCGAATCGCGCATCGATTTCCGTCCGCCCCGCCTTCGACTCCACCGTCGCTTCGCCCTTCGCTTCCGGCAGCAGCACCGTTCCGCGGAAATCGATCTCCGTGGGGCCGCTGCGATATTGATAATTGACCGCCTTGACTGTACGCTCGATTACGGTCACTCGATACAGAGGCTCGGTTCGCCCCGGACCATCTTGTTGCTGCGGCCAGCCGCTGCTGGCCGACGCCATTGCCAACCCTATGATTATCGGGAATTTGAGATGCACGCAAATTCTCCTTTCCCGCGATGTGAAATGCACGTCCTGTACCATCGCCGCCGCCCGCAAACCCGGGAAGCACACCGCCAACCTCTCTTCGCACCGCGCCCGAAAACGCCGACCGTGGCCGCCGATGCCCCTATTGGTCTCGCAGCCACCAGGTGCTCCGGACGATTCCGCGCGTCCTCAGTTCATGAACGTCGATTACGTTCGCGTTTACCAGAAAGTCCCCGGCGCGGTGGCGAGTCGGTAGACCTCTGTGCGACGCAGTCGATGCGCCGCTCCGGGCGCAGCGAGTATAGCCAGACAGATTTCTGCTCAAGGACTACCGGCCTAATCCACGGGGTTGCTCAAGCGCTTACGGTCGAGCGATGTTGCCTGTCTTGGACGGCGAGTTGTCGCCCGTTGGCTCGTCTTTTCGACGAATCTCAGCAATGGCTTGCAGTGGCTGGCCACGAGGTGAACCGGGTTCTCCACCGCTGTCCGCGAAAGCAGGGGAGCGGTTTCAGTCTGGCATTTGCCGGCCAGGCACGCTGGTGAGCGCCGCCTGCGCGCAGGCGTCATCCGGGGTCGAGGCCGCATCGGGCAACGAATCGGCGGGCGCGGAATCCGCTGCGGCGAACCCGAACCAATCGACGTCGGACGCAAGATCCAGTGGTAACCAGACCGGGCAAAACACGACGGCCACCTCGCAGACGGGCCGTTCGGTCAAGTCGAGCGGCGCCCAAGAGACCGCGAACCGTTCGGTGGAGTCGTCCTGCTCGGTTTCGAGCAGCACGAACGAACTGGCGTTGAAACTCAGCGACGGGCGGACGCTGCGACTAGACTCGATCGGGAACGAGCGCGTGCAGGAAAAGCTCCGGAATGACAAGAAATGGTCCGACGCAGTTCGTTCGGGAAAGCCGATTCAGGCGAAGATGGAAGGCGTGATCAGCGGAGAAAAGCTGGTCGTCACCTCGGTCAAGTGAAGGTGTGGGCCGCGAGATCCGAATTTGCACGGAAGGGGCGACGTCTGCCACCGGAGCCGCAGCCGGGCGCCCAGGCAGACGGGCAGGCACGTAGGTCCGGTTCCTGATGGCCTCCTGAGCAGCGCTCCGAAGGACCATTGAACCGCTGACAGCGCGCGGGTCGTGAACTCGCCCATCGACCCCCACGACCGCCTCCGCCATGTTTCCTTCCTTCTCCGCCTGTTGAATGTCGCTGCCCCGGCGCCCCCCCCTTGCCCCGGAAGGGGCAGGCTTTGAGAAGAAGGTCCTGCACCTGCCATCAACTCGTGCGCAGGGAGTTGAAACACCTCCTCTCCCTGCCGCTTCCGACCAGCCCCGCGTGAACCGCGCTTCACGGTCATCCGCCGCGCGCGCCTCTTCGAGTCTGACATGGATTGGTTAGAGACGGCACACCGTAATAGGTTTCGACTATTGGGCCGCGGCTTCTGCGATGATAACCTGCCTTCACTTTTGCATGCCGGTGGGACTGGTCTGCGGCCGGCCGCGAGAGGCTGGAGCGTCTCGCGGCCGCCCGGAGGACAGCCCCACGGGTTGAGGGGGGATAACGGGATGTCGTCTGGCAGGGTTGCCATTGCACTCGCTTTTTGTCTGCCGCTGTGGGGGCAGTCGAATCTGGGGGTGGTCGGCGGGGTCGTTCAGGATCCGCAACAGCGGCCGGTCCAAAACGCCCGAATTGAAATCGTCGCGGCCGCTACCGGCGCGTCGCGGAGCACGCTCAGCGATGCCGCCGGCCGGTACGAAATCGCGGGCCTCGCGCCGGGAGAGTACAAGATCGATGTGGCGGCGCCGGGGTTCGCTACTTTCGCCACCGCGGTGCGCCTGGAGGTGGGCCAGCAGATGCAGGTGGATGCGGCCCTGAAACTCGGGGACCGCAACGACACGGTCCTCGTGGTCGCCGCTACCGAGGCTCTCAAGACCAAGGACCCCAGCCTCGGCGAAGTAGTGGAATCCACCGCTGTTCACGAGTTGCCGCTGAACGGCCGGATGCTCATCGACTTGGCGCTCACCGTGCCCGGCGCCCACCTGAGCCACGGCGCCCAGACGGGAGACATGAACCCGCTGTACTGGCGGCCCGGGCAGCGGTCGGCTATCAGCGTGGGCGGAAGCCGGCCCAACGGCAACTACTTCCTCCTGGACGGAGTCACGAATACCGATCCCACCTTCAACACCCTCAACCTGAGCCCCTCGCCCGACGCAGTGCAGGAATTCCAGGTACAGACCGGCAGCTACTCGGCGGAACTGGGAGGCGCCGGCGGCGGCCAGATCAACGTCATCACCCGCTCCGGCTCCAACCGGTTTCACGGAACGGCCTACGCTTTCCTCCGCAACAATAAATTCGATGCCCGCAACTTCAACGAAATGGCGGCCGACGGCCACCTGGTGCAGAACCAATTCGGGGCGTCGGTGGGCGGGCCCATCCTGAAGAAGACTTTCTTCTTCGCCAACTATGAAGGCATGCGTCAGTCCCAGAACATGACCATGATCGATACCGTCCCCAGCGCCGACGAAGCGGGCGGCGATTTTTCCATGGCCGGGACTGCCATCTTCAACCCCTTTAGCTCGCAGCCGAACTCCAATTACGACCCGGCGAAGCCCATCTCGCCCGCAAACCCAAAACTCGTCCGCGACCCGTTTCCGGGCAACCAGATTCCCGCTCAAATGTTGAGCTCCGTCGCGACCACCATGCTGAATCGATACGCGCCGCGGCCCAACATGATGGGCGATATGGGGATGAACATGACGATGATGGGCCAGCCCACGGTGTTCGGCTCCGGCATGGATTCCAACAACTACACGGACGTGCGCACAATGCGCCACCAGGACAACCAGGGCACCGTCCGGATCGACCGCGTCTTCGACCGCGGCGACAGCATCTTCGGGCGGTACTCCCTCAGCTCGGAAAACGGCTTCACGCCGGAGAACCTGCCCGGCTTCGGCTCGTTCCATGACAACCTGGCGCAGCATGCCAACGTGAGTTGGAACCGGGTGGCGTCTCCGAGCCTGGTGAATACGGCGTCCGTGGCGCTTTCCAGGCTGGTCATGCATCGGTACTCGCAGAACAACGCGTCGAACGACATCGTTTCCCAGTTGGGCATCCAGGGCGTGGGGTTCGGCGGCGCCGGCGCGTACGGCGCGCCATGGTTTAACATCCAGGGCTATTCCGGATTGGGCGATTATTTCGCCGCCACGCCGGTGCACGCCTGGGATACCACTGTGGAAGGACGCGATTCCCTGAGTTGGCAGCGCGGCGCCCACAGCCTGAAGTTCGGCGGAAGCTACCGCTGGTACATCTGGCCCATGTGGGGCTTCTTCCAGAACCGCGGTTATTATCAATTCACCAGCGGCTTCACCACTCAAACCGCTACGAGCGACGGCACGGGCTCCGCGTTGGCGAGTTTTCTGCTGGGGCTACCCGCGGTGCGCCAGCGCCAGGCGGGCATTCCCAGTATGGACCTGCGGCAGTGGTCGGCGGACGCTTTCGCGCAGGACGAGTGGCACGCCGGCGCCCACACCACCCTCACCTTTGGCCTGCGCTACGAGTACGCCTCGGCGTTGGCGGACCTGACGCGCCCGTGGGGAAACCTGGAACTCCAGAACGGCGGGCTGGTGGCCTTCATCGGCGGGCAGAACGGGATGCCGCGCGGGCTGACGACTCCCGGCAAGTTGCGGTTCGCGCCGCGCTTCGGAATCGCCCACACGCTGCCCTCGGGCTTCGTTTTCCGCGGGGCCTACGGCATCTTCTACACCCCCGTGGACCTGAACACCTGGTGCAACCAGTTGCACAACGTGCCGCTGGTCTTCCCGGAAACGAACCAGAGCGATAACTTCGTGCCGTCGATCACCTCCTTCGATTTCGCCCCGCCGGTTCTGGGCAAGACCGTGGTGAGCTACGCGGCGTTCGATGCCCACCCCCCATCGCAGTACATCGAGCAATGGAGCGGCTCGGTGGAAAAGGCGGTCTCCCGCGAGACGGTGGTGGAGATTGGCTACCAGGGAGCGCGCGGCTTCCATTTGCAGCGCGCCCATCTGATCAACAATGCGCCCCCCGGGCCGGGGCTCATCCAGCCGCGGCGGCCGTACCATACGGCCACGTTCGCCCCCGGCACGGTCTTCCCCGCCGGGCTTCAGGTGGCCGGCACGACGTTCCCCATCAGCGGCGTGAACATGCTGGAGAATACCGCTCGAAGCTGGTACGAACTACACGTGGTCCAAGAACATGAGCGACGCGCCGGATTTCCGCTCGCCCATGTTTGAATCCGCGGTGGCCCAGGACAACAGCGACCTCCGCGCGGAGAAAGGCCCGGCCTGCGACGTGCGGCATCGGTTGGCGGCCAGCGCCGTGTACGAGACCCCCGCGCTGGGCCGGTCGGGCTGGATGCGGAGCGCCACTCGCAACTGGCGGATTGCCTCCATGTTCCAGGCGCAGAGCGGCTTCCCGCTCACCATCTCCGTTTTCGGCGACACTGCCAACGCGGGGACCATTCTGGGCGATAACCCGGTGCGCGCCGAGTACACGAGGCTGCCCGTGTTCGGCCCGGAAACCCGAACCGCGCAGAGTTGGTTCAGCCCCGCGGCGTTCGCCGTCCCCGCGGCATATACATTCGGCAACCTGGGGAGGAACACGGTCTACGGGCCGGGCATGCAGTTGCTCGACCTCGCTGTGGCGCGCGAGTTTCCCGTGCGCGAGCGGGCCCGGTTCGAGGTGCGCGGCGAAGCCTATAACAGCCTGAACCACACCAACCTCGGCACACCGAACCGCTTTGTCAATACCCCGCAATTCGGAACCATCACCGAGTCCGCCACGCCGTCGAGGGAAATTCAGCTCAGCGCGCGTTTTTCGTTCTGATATGGAGTGACTTTTCGGCAACTGAGATGCCGACATTTCAGGCTGAACTCGTCTGCGCGGGTAAGCGCTCCCCGGGTCTTCCCGGTAATCCTTTAGAAGCCAGGATTCCGGGCGCGAGGGCTGTATTGAGAATGGCGCCCTCCGGCCCTGCGCGCCTGAGAACATCACACGCCCATCCGCGCAGTAGCCACTCGTAAGGCGGCCTGCGCCTGAAATGAGGCGCCCGGCCGGAGGACGAGCTGCGTCTGCGCCATGCCCGACTTCAGGGGTTGGGGCGTCAAGGCCCGTGCAGCCGGACTGCGCGGGTGAAACAGTCTCGCTTTGCACCGAAAGCCTCATTTAAACGTAACCTTCAGCACGCATCGAGACGATGGCGGACCCGCTCTTTGTTATTTAATAGACCAGAAGGGGCGCAGGGTCTAGTCGGCGACGCGGATCTCATTCCGCCTCGTTGAGTTCGGATCCGGCAACAGAGGGAGTTCTCGTGTCTAAGACAGTTTTGGTTCTCGTTTTTATTGGCGCCTTTGCCGCGCCGGCGTTTACGCAGGTTGACGGACGCTTGACCGGATTGGTAGTCGATCCATCGGAGGCTGCCATCCCTAACGCCGCGGTAAGGGTCTATCTGCCCGCCGGCAAAACGCCGATGCTTACCATGCTTACGACATCGGCTGGCATTTTCGATTTCACCGCCGTCCGCTCCGGCATCTATCGTCTGGAAGTGGCGGCCCCGGGTTTCACTACCGTGGCGCTGAACAACGTCTCCATCGACCCCGTCCGGCAAACCACGCTGCCGCCAATTCACCTGGAGATCTCGACCAGGACGCAGGTTTTGGAGGTAACGGCCTCCGCGGCTTCCGTGGAGACGAGCAGCGTGGAGGTCAACAGCACGGTGACGCAGTCGCAGGTCCTGAACCTGCCGGTGCTTGACCGCCAGGTCAACAATCTCTTCTACACGCAGCCCGGCGTTAACAGCAACGGAAGCGCCGACACCTCGATCAATGGAGTACGCGCCCAGAACACGAACGTCACTCTGGACGGCATCAATATCCAGGACAATTTCATCCGCATCAACGGCTTGGACTATCTTCCCAACAAGCTGACCATTGGCGAGGTTCAGGCAATCACTATTTCCAGTTCCAACGCCGATACGGCGATTGGCGGCAACGCGAGCGTGATCAGCCTTTCGTCGCCCTCCGGTAGCAATGGTTTCCACGGAAGCGGCTACTGGTACAACCGCAACAGCGCCCTTTCCGCGAACGATTGGTTCAACAACACGGACGGGGTGCAGCGGCCGTTTCTCAATCTGAACCAATTCGGAGCAACCCTCGGCGGACCCGTCAAGAAGGACAAGCTATTCTTCTATTCGGCATACGAAACATACGACTACCACAGCACGACGCCAACAACCACAACCATCCTGACGCCGTCCGCGCGCAAGGGGCTTTTTACTTACCGCGCCAATGGAAACGGCGCGATCCAGACGTTTGATGTTCTTGCTAATCCGGGCGCGCCCGCTCCCTTGTCTATCGATCCCGTCGTGACCGGGCTGCTCGCCCAAGTCCCGTTAGTGGGAAACAGCGCGCAGGTCGGCGACGGGCTGAACACAACCGGATACCAGTTCAATGCTCGCGCCAACCAACGCCGGGACAGCATTTTGGGAAAGGTCGATTACAACCTCTCGACGAAACACGTCTTCAGCGGCACTTATCGCTGGAACCGCGACAACGACGACCGGCCGGACGTGTTTACCGGGTTTAACGTCGTCTCGCCGGTATCGAATCAAAACCGGGCGAGTCTCTTTTCGGCAAGCTGGCGCTGGACGCCAACGGCGACTCTGACTAACCAACTACGCGGCGGCGGCAACCTGGCGACGGCGCCGTTCGACGTTGCGGGGAGTCTGCCGGCGACCCTCGTCACCGGAACGCTTTTTACGAATCCGCAGAATACCTTCCTGCCGCAGGGCCGCACCGCCAACGTTTACAGCGTGCAGGATAACGCCGCCTGGATTCATAGGACCCATACGATCTCCTTCGGATTCCAGACCCAGCAGGTCCGGGTGGCGCCCTACGATTACGGCGGCATTGTCCCGACTTACACGCTGGGAGTGTTCTCGGCCAACCAGCCCTACGGTTATGGCACGGGCGACATCCCCGGCGCGAACGCAGTGGACACCAACACCGCGAACGCGCTTCTCGGAACCCTGGCGGGGTTGGTGCAGTCCGCCAGCCAGAGCTACAACGTAACCAGCCAGGCTTCCGGGTTCGTTCCTGGAGCGCCATCCAGACAGAACCTTTCGTTCAACAGCTATGCGCTCTATGTTACCGACTCGTGGAAACTACGCCATAACCTGAACGCGGTGTTGGGGGTGCGCTACGATTATTTCACTCCGGTTCAAGAGCGAAACGGACTCTTGATCCAGCCGCAGCTCATCAACAACGACCCGGCGGCGACGTTGCTTGGAAATGCGACCCTCACCTTCCAGGGAAACCATCTGTATCACTCCCAGAAAAACAATTTCGCTCCCAACGTTGGCCTGGCATGGAGCCCTCTCGGCGAAACATTCGTCTTACGCGCCGGGTATAGCATCGCTTATGCGCAGGATGACATCCTGGAGGCCGTACTGAGTACCGTCACGGCGAATTCCGGATTGACCGGGACTTCAGCTATCACTAATGCATCGGGGGTAGTCTCCGCGCCACCCCCATTGACGGCGCCGCAGTTCCAGATCCCGATCACCACGCAGCAGAATTTTGTGAACACGGGCGGAAATAACGTACAAGGTCTGATCAGTCCAAATCTGAAGACGCCGTACGTGCAGCAGTGGAATGTCACCGCCGAAAAAAAGTGGAAGAGCATGATCTTCGATGCCGCCTATCTGGGGAATCACGCGGTCGGTCTGCTCCGGCAAATCGACTTCAATCAGGTGAACATCTACCAGAGCACTTACCTACAGGATTTCAAGAGCGCCTATAACAACGGCATTCTGTCGTTGAATGCCGGTCTGGGCTTCAACCCGGCATTTAATGCGTCGATTCCTGGAAGCGTGACATTGCCCTTTTTTGGCAGCCTCCCGGGCGGCGGCGTTCTCTCCAATGCCACCGTACGAAGCGAAATTCTGAGTCAACAGGTGGGGACCCTGGCGCAGTTATACCAGCAGAACAACTTCTTCCCGGCGAACCAGCCGGGCTTTTCGTATTTCCCGAATCCCCTTTCGTTATATTCGAGCTTGCTGTCGAATTTCTCGCAATCCACGTACAATGGCCTGCAACTGGAGGCGCGCAAGCGCACTGCCGGCGGCATGCAGTTCCAGGTCAGCTACGTGTTCAGCAAAACCTTCAGCGACACCAGCGTGGAGCGAGGTCTGGATGCGCTGCTCAACAACGGCACGCCTTCCATCGAGCGCGCGAGGGCTCCATGGGACCTCACCCATGCGTTCAAGCTGAACCACTATATTCCCATCCCTGCCGGCAGGGGCCACAGGGTCGCCGCGCGGGGCTTCAACTGGCTGCTCGGGGACTGGGCGCTCAGCGGCTTCGTAACCATTCAGTCCGGCGCGCCGGTCTCCATCCTCAGTTCCCGCGGAACCCTGAACCGGTCCGCGCGATCGGGAGAAAACACGGCGGTGACCGCGCAGACGCTCGGCGAACTGCAGTCGATCAGCGGGCTCTTTGTGACCGGCAATGGGCCGTATTACATTAACCCTTCGGCCATCAGCGCGAACGGAACGGGTGCGGCCCCGGACGGCTCGGCCCCATTTGCCGGGCAGGTCTTCTTCAACCCCTCGGCCGGAACCGTTGGCACGCTCCAGCGCCGGCTACTGAGCGGCCCCTGGTTCGACAATTACAACTTGGCGGTGGAGAAGACGATCCGGATCGGGGAGCGTCAGCATGTCGATTTCCGGGCCGACTCTTACAACCTGTTCAACCATCCGACCTTCTTCGCCGGCGACCAGAACATTAATTCCGTGAATTTCGGTAAGATTACCCAGCAGTTCTACTCCGCCGATGGAGTCGGACCGAGGTTGATACAGTTCGGCTTGTCTTACCGTTTCTAACTCCTCCGGCGATGGCATCGGCGGGCGGCCGCGGGCGGCCGGCAAGTGCGAAGCAGGATTGGCGCTCGCTCGCGCCGCACCCGCGGGTGTACGGCATGGGCTCGCTTTGGAAACCGCTCGGAACCGTCGTACTCCGAAATCGGGGCGGCCTTGGCGCAGGTACTCGGGCCATGCCTGCCGTGGAGCCGGCAAACGAAACCGTTGCGCCCGCTTGCAGGCGCCCCAGGTCTGCCCGGGCGCCCTGCTGCGCGAATAATGCCGATCCCGCCAGACACCCACCAAATCGCGCGCATTTTCCGGGCATCGGTTAGCGCTTTCGTTCGCAGCGCTTGCCGCGCCCCCAGCACGCCTCCGGTTGGATCTCCCGCAGAAAACACTCGCAGAATCGCAGCAGTCAAACTATAGCGCGGCGTGGGGCCGAAACAAACGCAGCCCCAGCTGGTGTCCGGCGCCCGGGAGGACCGCCCTTGCGTATGTGGCGCGATGCGATAATGACGAAGGCCACGACACGGCCTTTCCGCTTTGATTTACTTGCATTACATCCCCGGAACTCTAGCTGCCGGAGTAAACCCGGCGAGACAAACAGGATAAACATGAAAACGAGAATCAATCTTGCGATAATCCTCGCACTGGCGCTCACGCTGATTGGCGCCACCTGGACCATGGCGCAACAGGCCGGAGCGGGACGCAATGTTCCTCCGCCCAGACCGGAAGGCCCATGTGACATCTACTCCGCCGCCGGCGATCCATGCGTGGCCGCCCACAGCACCACGCGCGCGCTGTACGCCTCCTACAACGGTCCGCTCTACCAGGTCCTGCGCCAGTCGGACGGCAAGACTTTGGACATCGGCGTCGTCCCGCCCGTCGCGTCCCCGGCCCCGGATCCGGGCGGATACGCCAACGCGGCCGCGCAGGACGCGTTCTGCGCCAACACGTACTGCTGGATCACCACCATCTACGACCAATCCCCCAAGCGCAACCACCTCATCCAGGCGCCCCGCGGCGGATTCAGCGGCCCGGCCATGGGTGGGTTTAACAACCTCCCGGTCGCCGACCTGGCGCCGATCACAGTCCTGGGCCACAAGGTCTACGGCGCCTTCATCGAGCCCGGCATGGGCCTCCGCCAGAACGACGCGAAGGGCACTGCAGTCGACAACCAGGCGGAGGGGCAGTACTGGGTCATTAACGGCCAGCACTACAACTCCGGCTGCTGCTTCGACTACGGCAACGCCGAGACCGACAGCCGCGACGACGGCAACGGCACCATGGAAACCACCTACTACGGCAACGCCGGCGCCTGGTATCGCGGGACTCCCCCCGGCCCGTGGATTATGACCGACCAGGAAAACAATCTGGTCGGTTGCGTCAACTCGGATGGATCCAGACTCTGCCCAAACCTGCCGATCATCACCTGGCGATTCGTGACCGCGATCGCCAAGGGCGCACCGCACCACTGGACC
>JAIQFU010000224.1 GCA_020073115.1 Terriglobia bacterium | reverse complement strand
AAGGCCGCTTCCCGCTTCAACGCCCTGAAACACGGCATTGATACTCGCTCGCTCGTCATTCCCGGCGAAGATCCCGCCGAATGGGAAGCCCTCGCGGCCGATTACCGCGAACAGTTTCGCCCCGTCGGCCCCCTGGAGAATTTCCTCGTCGAAACGCTCATCCACTCCGATTGGAACCGCCGCCGTTTCACCCGCGTCCAGGCCCAGCTCCTCAACGCTTTTCTCACGGCCGATGATACGCCCTCCGAGTCGCCGCTCGGTTTCGTGTACGCGAATGACGCCGCCGGTCCCAATATCCTTGACAAGCTTGCTCGCCAGCTTGCCGGGTACCAGCGCAATTACTTCCGCGCTCTCGCCGAGTTGCGCCGCGCCCAGCGCGAGCGTCAGGCTGAGAATGAGACCGGCGCACAAACTGTGGCCCGCCTCTCGTCGGGCGTCGCGCCGCTGGTCCCCGCGCCACAGCCGGCGAGGCCGGCCGCTCCCGCCGCCCGGCCTGCCGCCCTCTCGCCGGCGCCGATTGGCTTCGTTCCGCCAAATCCCGTGCAACCCGGACGCGGACAGCAGTAGGGCGGCCGGATTCCAATAGCCACCCCGGCAGTCGTCTTGACGAGGAGAAAGTTGGCATGGCGGCTTTGGGACAGTCGCCGTCCGCGCGTCCAGTTGGACTGTCGGGAGCCGTTTAGTCGCGTTGCTGTGGACCATTCCCGCCAAACTGTGGCCTGTATCACATCCCGGCTGCGCGCGCTCATACTTAGGGGTCCCGCGCGCCGATAAGCGGATAAACTACTCCTTTATGGGAAAGACCTGAAAGGTGGCTCTATGACGCTGCTCTTCAACGAGGCCAAGGCGACCCAGGCGGCGGCGCGCCTTCTGACCCTTCGCGGCGGGCTCATGAGCTATGTCAAGCTCATCAAGCTTCTGTATCTGGCCGATCGCGAAGCTCTCATTCGCTGGGGACGCCCCATCACCACCGATCGCCACGTCTCCCTGGACAATGGTCCGGTCGTCAGCCGGATCTACGATCTGATCCGTGATGAGCCGCCGCCGAACTGCTTCCGGATCTGGCGAAGGTTTATCTCGGAACCCGATGGTTATGAAGTTCGTCTGCTGGGCGATCCCGGAAGCGGTGAACTGTCCCGCCCGGAACAGGAACTGATCGACGAAGTCTTCGCGCAGCATGGCCGGCAGAACCGGTGGGCAGTCGTCGACTATACCCGAAGTCTGCCCGAGTGGACCAATCCGGATGGAGGCGCTTTGCCCATCGGGTACGGTGACATTCTCAGGGCCGCTCACAAATCACGGGAAGAAATCTCTGCGGTAGAGGAAGCGCTCGAGTCCGAAGCCCTCGGCGAACGAGTTCTCGTTTAGTGATCTTCCATTGCTCGGAGGGGACGGCATGAACATCCGAAAGAGTCGTTTTGACAGCGTGTGCATTAGATCGACAGGCTCGTATGTCCCGGCCAGGATTCTGACAAACGAAGAAATCGTCGGAGGTTTGCCAACCTCTGCGGAATGGGTCGTGGAAACCCTGGGAATTCGCCAGCGGCGCATCGCGGAACCGGACGAGTGCACATCGGACCTGGCGGCGCGCGCGGGGCTGAGCGCGATCGCTTCGGCGGGGCTGGAACCGAACGAGATTGACCTGATCGTCCTGGCCACTTCTACGCCCGACCGCAAGGTTCCCTCGGCTGCCTGCATGGCCCAGAAGAAAATGGGCATTCGGAACGGGTGTCCCGCCTTCGATGTGTCGGCGGTGTGCTCCGGCTTCCTCTACGGGATCACGATCGCCGGGCAGTTCATCCAGAACGGCGTGTACGATCATGCGCTGGTCATCGGCGCCGACACTTACTCCAAAGTGACGGATTGGAGCCACCGCAACTGCGTGTTCTTCGGCGACGGCAGCGGCGCCGTGGTGCTCGAGAGAGACCATCGGGAAAATGGGCTGTTCTCGAGTATTCTCTTCGCCGACGGCGCCGGGATGGATGATTTCACGGTCTTCCCGGCCGACCCCTTCTTCACCATGAACGGCAAGGCGGTGTACGCGAAAGCCACCGCCGTGCTGCCCGAGTGTGTTCGACAGATACTCTGCGTCAACCGCCTGGGACTCGACGATGTTACGATGATCATCCCCCATCAGGCCTCCGCTCACGTGCTCAAACGCACCGCCGAGTTACTCAATATCCCTTATTCCCGAATGCAGACCAATCTGGAGTCGTACGCGAATACCGCCGGCGCCACGGTGCCTCTGCTGCTCGATCAGGTAAACCGCGGCGGAAGCATCCACGCGAACGACCTGCTCCTTTTCGCCGCCATCGGCGCCGGATGGACCTGGGGCGCAACCTTGTACCGCTGGTAGCGGCGGCCATTCCATTCCAATCGCTTCATTGACTCTTGCTCTCGCTGGCGGATGGGCCGAAGCCGCAGTGCCCGCGGATGCCCTGCCGGAGCCGTTCCCGCTCCTCGGGGGTCATCTGCTCCCGGCGTTCGGCCATGCGGCGGCGGATACCGGAGCGCGGCGAACCGTGGCCCCCAAACCCGCCGAACAGGATCCGGCACAGCGCCAGAAGCCCCAGCGCCTGCCAGAAGGTAATCTGGCGCCAGTCGAAGAGCGGCGGCAACAGCCAATTCCACAGAAGCCGCACTACCTCGCCGCCGATGAAGATAAACAGCAGAGCCCCCACTATCGCCAGCGGAGCGAAATATAACCATCTCTTTCTCATGTCCGGTTCCTCATTCTTTCGTAAGCTCGTCGTAAATGCGCTGCAATCGCTCGCGCAGATGCAGCACCGCATACCGCTTGCGCGAAAGCAGCGTGTTCACGCTCACGCCGGTCTCGGCGGCCATCTCCTTGAAGCTGCGTCCTTCCAACTCGTGCCCGACGAACGCGTCGCGCTGCTCCCGCGGCAGTTCGTCGAGCGCCAACTCCAGTTCCCCCAGAAGCACGCCGCGGGCGTAAAGCGCCTCGGGTCCCGCATCGGGCGAAGGCAACAGGTCTTCCAGGCGCGGTACTTCGTCATCCTCGTCCGCCGCCCGGGCGTCGCTGAAGCTCTCCGGCTGCTTCTTGCGGAAGAGATCGATGATGCGATTGCGCGCCACGCGAAACAGCCACCCGGTCACGTGCCCGATCGGCATCAGCAGGCGGTTCGCTTCCACCAACTCGCAGAAGACGTCCTGCAGAATGTCCTCGGCGTCACGCGGGTCGGGCACGCGCCGGCGAATGAAGTTGCGCAGCCGCGACTGCTCCCGCTTCACCACTTCGGAGATCCGCCGGTTCTCTTCGAGCGCCATCCGTGCCAGGCTCGCCGCGTCCTTCATCTACGGTTATAGACGAATCAGGGGGTGCGGATATTGTACGGGCCGGACAATCAGCCAAAGATGTTGATCCGACGCCGCCAATTGCCGTTTCCGCCACCCGCGGCGTTCAGATCCGCATGAGTTTGTTCAGCTCCGGCGTCGTTACGCACCGGTCGAGGAAACCGAACCGGCCTTCGTCTTTCACCTCGCGTGCGGCATCGAGAAAACCGGTCATTGCCGCGCGATAGAGCGAAGTCGCCAGGCTGATGCGCCTCACTCCAGCCGCGGCGAGTTCGCTTACGGAAAATGATTTTCCTTTGATCCCCACCATGAAATTCACGGGCTTCGACACCGCCGCGCAGACTGCGCGCACCGCGCCAAGGTCGGGCAGGCCGGGCGCGAAAAGCACATCGGCTCCCGCTCTTTCGAAGGCTTGCAGGCGGCCGATCGTTTCGTCCAGGCTCGGGGCGGCGTACAGAAGATTGTGCGCTCGCGCAGTCAGCATGAAGGGAAACCGGAGCGTGCGTGCGGCCTGCGCGGCTGCGGCCATCCGTTCCACCGCCAGGCCGGTGTCGTAAAGGGGATTGTCCGGGTTGCCGGTGGCATCCTCGATCGTGCATCCAACCAGTCCCGCTTCGGCCGCAAGCCGGACCGTTTCCGCCACGCTTTCCGGCGCGTCGCCAAACCCTCTTTCCAGGTCCGCGGAGACGGGCAGATCCGTCGCATCGGCAATCAGGCGCGCGTGCGCCAGCGCCTCATCCCGCGTCAGCCGGCCATCCTTTCGGCCGAGAGCGCCGGCGGAGGCGGCGCTCGATGTCGCCAATGCCTGGAACCCGAGGCCCGCAAGCACACGCGCGGATCCGGCATCCCATGGATTCGGAATTACGAACGCGCCGGGGCCGTCGTGAAGCGCGCGGAAGCGAGCCGCTTTTTCGTTCTGAGTGACGCTCATAGCAGGTGCCTCGCGATCTATCCTACTCCCGGAGCCGGACGGCTGGATTGCCGCCGTTCCGCTGATAGGCCCCTGCCCCGCTCCACCGTCTCCGGGATCGACGGAAATGGATGCGCGGCTGACAGTGCGCGGATTTGCTTACGGCATCTGCGGAGAGCCGCTCTGCAGGGCTCTAACAACGGTACAGCCCCGTAAGGGCGTAGGAAGCGATCTTCCTACGCCCCTGCGGGGCTGTTCTGGTTCCGGGCTCTCCCGCGCCCTACGACGCCGACACGCCTGAGTCTTTGGCCTTCTCGGTCTCGATGCGCATACCGTAGAAGCTGCGGTACACGAAGAACGTCGAGATCAGGAAGAAAACCGCGGCCAGGATCGTGGTCAGGGCGTTGCCCTGTTTGGCGGAGAGGCTCACCGCCAACTGCACCGCCAGCAGCCCGAACAGCGTGGTGAACTTGATGATCGGGTTCAGCGCCACCGAGCAGGTGTCCTTGAACGGGTCGCCCACCGTGTCGCCCACCACCGTGGCCGCGTGCAGTTCCGTGCCCTTCGCGCGCAACTCGGTTTCCACCACCTTCTTGGCGTTGTCCCAGGCGCCGCCGGCGTTCGCCATGAAAATCGCCTGGTAGAGGCCGAACAGCGCGATCGAAATCAGGTAGCCCACGAAGAAGAACGGCTCCAGGAAGGCGAATGCCAGGGTGGAGAAGAACACCACCAGGAAGATGTTCAGCATGCCCTTCTGCGCGTACTGCGTGCAGATGGCCACCACCTTCTTGGAATCCGCCACCGACGCCTTTTCGGCGCTCTCCAGCTTGATGTTGCCCTTGATGAACTCCACCGCGCGGTACGCCCCCGTGGTCACGGCCTGGGCGCTGGCGCCGGTGAACCAGTAGATCACCGCGCCCCCGGCGATGATGCCCAGCAGGAAGGGCGCGTGCATCAACGAGATCATCCGCATGTACTGGTCCTGCAAACCGTGCGTCAGGGCCACGATCGTCGAGAAAATCATCGTGGTGGCGCCGACCACGGCCGTGCCGATGAGCACCGGCTTGGAAGTAGCCTTGAAGGTGTTGCCCGCGCCGTCGTTCTCTTCCAGGTGGTCCTTGGCCGACTCGAACTGCGGGGTGAAGCCGAAGTTCTTCTGGATGTCGGCGGTGATGTTCGGCAGCGTCTCGATGGTGGACAACTCATAGATGGACTGCGCGTTGTCCGTCACCGGGCCGTAGCTGTCCACGGCGATGGTCACGGGGCCCATCCCCAGGAACCCGAAGGCCACCAGGCCGAAGGCGAAGACCGCCGGCGCCAGCATGAGCGCGGCGTCGAATCCGGTGCTGACCGAGTAGGCGATGCTCATCAGGAACAGCATGGTGAATCCCAGCCAGTAGGCGCTGAAGTTCCCTGCCACGAATCCGGAGAGGATGTTCAGCGAAGCCCCGCCTTCCCGCGAACTGGTGACGATCTCGCCGACGTGACGAGACTTGGTCGAGGTGAAGACCTTCACGAATTCCGGGATCACCGCGCCCGCCAGGGTGCCGCAACTGATTACCGTGGCCAGTTTCCACCACATCGAGGTATCGCCGCCCAGGTCGGGAATCATGAAGGCGCTGATTACGTATGTCAGGCCGATGGAAAGGAGCGAAGTAAGCCACACCAGGCTGGTCAGGGGTTGCTCGAAGTTCATTTTATCGGCGTTGCGGAAGCGCGCCTTGGCGATGGCGCCGTTCACGAAGTAGCCGATGGCGGAGGAGATCACCATCATCACGCGCATGGAGAAGATCCACACCAGGAGTTGGATCTTGACCGTGGGGCTGGTCACGGCCAGCATGATGAATACGATGAGCGCCACGCCCGTGACGCCGTAGGTTTCGAAGCCGTCGGCCGACGGCCCGACCGAGTCGCCCGCGTTGTCGCCCGTGCAGTCGGCGATCACGCCGGGGTTGCGCACGTCGTCTTCCTTGATCCGGAAAACGATCTTCATGAGGTCCGAGCCGATGTCGGCGATCTTGGTGAAGATGCCGCCGGCTACGCGCAGCGCCGCGGCGCCGAGCGATTCGCCGATGGCGAACCCGATGAAGCACGCTCCCGCCAGCTCTCCCGGAATGAAGAGCAAAATGAAGAGCATGATCATCAGCTCCACCGAGACCAGGAGCATCCCGATGCTCATCCCCGCCTGGAGCGGAATCTCAAAACAGGGGTACGGCTTGCCCGTCAGGCTGGCGAACGCCGTGCGGGAATTGGCGAAGGTGTTGACCCGCATCCCGAATGCGGCTACGGCGAAACTTCCGGAGATGCCCACCACGCTGAAGGCCAGAATGATCAGAACCCTGTACGCGGCGAGCCCTTGCAGAAAACCGAAATAGAAAACGATAATTACCGCGATAAAGGCTTCCAGCAGCATCAGGAATTTGCCCTGCGTGGCGAGATACGTCTTGCAGGTTTCGTAGATCAGTTCCGAGACTTCGCGCATCGCCGAGTGCACCGGCAGGTTCCGCAGGCGAACGAAAATAATCAGGCCGAAGAGCATGCCCAGCGCGCTCACCACCATCCCTCCCAGCAGGAGAGTGTGGCCGTTGATGCCGCCCAGGAATGTCGGCGCGGACGGTCCGGTGAAGCTTGGCAGCCTCAGGTTGGCTTCACCGCCGGCCTCTTCTCCCTGCGCCATGAGAGGCGCCGCCAGCGCCACCAGCGCCAGGAGAGTGAAAATCACGCGCAGAATCGATCTGATCCGCGCGTTTGCGGTGGGCCTGAAAATACAGGCGCGACGCTCGACACAAAACGTGTCCGTCATGGAGAACATCGATGAGATCCTCCTCAGGAATAGCGGTCACTCCGCGGCCGGCAGGAGTAGCGAACCCGAAGAGTAACCGAAGACTCAGTATAAAAGATAGTTCTGTCGGATTTCAACGAACAGAACGGCAAGCGTGTGCTGCTGAACAGTTTAACGTGTGGCGCGGAGATCTGGTTCACGTCGCGCCGCGGATTGCGAGCAAACACCCATTCTGCGATGATCTTGGGGATGCGTACGGCGGCGCTGTTGCTCGTACTGGCTGCGGCCGGTCTGGCCCAGGATGATGCAGGGAAACTCCGGGAGCAAGCCGTTGCGCTCGCCGCCCAGGGGAAATATGCGGACGCCGAACCGCTCCTGAAGAAAGCCATCGAGGCGCGCGAAAACGAAACCCGCGATGGCGATCCGCGGCTGAGCGATCTCATCGAGGAATTGGCCTCTGTCTCCCGGGCGCAAGCCCGGAACGAGGATGCCGAGAAGCTCTACCTGCGCTCCCTGGCCTTGAAGCAGGTCGCGCTCGGCGCGGAGAGCGCCGAAATCATTCCGGACGTGAGGCGCCTGGCGGGTCTTTACGTCTCCATGCAGCGCTTCACCGAGGCCGAGCAGCAGTACCTTCGCGCCATCGCCTTGGGCGTGAAGGCCAGGGGCGCGGACGATCTCGAGGTGGGCAAGGATTCCGCGGAGTTGGCCGGGTTTTACGTCGACCGGAAGCGTTTCGCCGTGGCCGAGCCCAACTTCCGCCGCG
Source organism: Terriglobia bacterium (assembly GCA_020073115.1). GTDB lineage: Bacteria > Acidobacteriota > Terriglobia > Bryobacterales > Bryobacteraceae > BOG-224. Next base: position 409 of record JAIQFU010000224.1, on the reverse strand, counting down.
CTCTCCTGATCATGGAACGGAGGCTCGGCCCCGAGGACCCGGCGCTCGTTCCGGTCCTCTCTTCCCTGGCCGCGGCGTTGATCGAGCAGAAGAACTTCGAGCCCGCCGAAGCGGCGTACCGGAGGGTGGTCTCCATCCAGGAGCGCGCTCTGGGGCCGGGCCACCCCGAGGTGGCGCCGCATCTCGACAAGTTCGCCATGCTGCTCTACAACCAGAAGCGCTACGCCGAGTCGGAGGCGCTGTACCGGCGCTCGCTGGCCATCTGGTCGGCGGTCCCCGGGGCCGATCTCGCCGGCAGCCTCGACAACCTCGCGGTGGCGTGCGCCGCGCAGGAGAAGTACGCCGAGGCGGCGCGGCTGTTCCAGACCTCCTCGGCGATCCGGGAGCGCGAGGCGGGTCTGCGCCGGGC
>JAIQFU010000223.1 GCA_020073115.1 Terriglobia bacterium | reverse complement strand
CGAACCCCTGTTCGATGACCGCGTCGGACACCTCGATCATCCATTCCGCTTCGAGAGGCGTTTGGCCGTGATTGACGGTGGTCCGGCAATGGCGGGGAGCGTAGAGGTTCATCCCGTTGATCGGCGCCTCAATGGCCTGCATCGCGCCCTCCCAGAGGCAGAGGTCCGTACCGGGGCCCGACGTGGGGATGACCCATCGCATGCAGATGGTATGGGTAAAACGGTTCAGCGCCTGGTTGACGTCGGGAAGCGCCAGGGCGAAGCCCACCATGCGCCCACCCTTCTCCCCTATCAACACCAGGTCGGGCTTGAGAATTTGTTTCATCTCCTTGCCCATGAGGAAAAACTCCTCCCGGGTCATGGGGATAAAGCCCCAGTTCCGCTGCCAGGCCGAGTTGTAGACCTCCCAGACGCGCGCCACCTCGGCCTCGAAATTCTTCATGTCGATGGGACGAACGCGGATGCCATTCGTTGCGAGAGAACGCTCCGCCACCCGGTCGATCTTGGCGGAATCCACGCCCGCGGTCAGGCTGTAGTAGGCGTACAGGTCTTTCGCCTTGCGGAGTCCCACCGCGTCCATCAACGCCGGATAATATTCGGGGTTGTAGGACATCATGATCATCGGGCTTGAATCGAAGCCCTCAATCAGCATTCCGCACTCGTAGTTCGTCGACGGGTTCACGGGGCCGCGGAGGACCTTCGCCCCACGCTCGAAAACCCATTGGCGCGCCCGCGACAACAATGCGCCGGCCACCGCTTGATCGTTCACCGCCTCGAAAAATCCGAAAAAACCCGCGTCCTCTTCGTGAAACCGGTTATGGTTCCTGTCCAGAATCGCGGCCACGCGGCCCACCACCCGTCCGTTCTGCCGGGCCACGAAGAACTCCGCTTCGGCGTTGGCATAGAAGGGGTGCTTCTTCCGATCGAGCAACTCCTTCACCGCAATCCGCAAAGGAGGAACCCAGTGAGGATTGCCGCGGTAGAGAGAGTACGGCAGTTCGACGAATTCCCGCAAGAGCTTTTTGGCGTCCGCCGTTAGAACTTCGATGCCTCCCAAACGTCAGGCCCCTTTTGCCAGCTTTTCGTAGATGGCCGGGGATGTCCGAATCACGATGGCAGCCAGAACCGCCCCCGCCAGCACGTCAACCGAATAGTGGTATCGAAGATAGACTGTAGCAAAAATGAGGACCGGAGTGTAGAACGAATAGACCTGAAACAGCCTCTTCGAAACCATTCGGCTGCCCCACCACGCCAGTATGGTGAGTTCCGTGTGGCCGCTGGGGAAACAATCGTAGTGGGCCGATTCCAGGCTGTCCAACGCCGACTGCATGCGGTGAAACAACCATAAACCCTGTAAGGGCATGTGCTGCATATGTATGAGCAGGAAGCGCGGCCCGCGCGCGGGCACCGCCAGGTAGCCCACGTAAGAGGCCAGAAACCCAAACGCGATTAAAAATGCGTAATATTGAAAGTTCCGGTGTTGCCCCCGTATCCAGAGCAGGAAGGCGACCAATAGTACCGCCGGTACGAAAAGGGTGTAGGCGATCTGCAAAAATTCGGTCAGGGCCGGTGAAGCGATCCTCTCCAGCCAGACCGTGGGGTTGGCGCGCCACAGCCGGTAATCCAGGTTTGCCAGCCATCGGTCGCCATCCCACCCCCGCACGGGGGGAATCAGAATCGCCATCTCGCGGTAGCAGGCCGCCACATACAACACCGGATACCAATTGCGGAATACCCGGCTTGTGACGTTCGGACGCTTGATTTCGAACAGAAGCAGGCCCGCGGCGCCGATGTGCCACGCCAGGAGGAAAGGCGCGTCCGGAATGCGGACCCACCAGCCCACGATCAGGACCGTCGTAAAAGCGAGATAGGCGAGGATGAGCTTGTCGACAGGCCAGAAGCGGCGCTCCCGGACTTCGATCGGGTCGGTTAGCATGCGTAGGACCGGCCTGCGGCCGTTTTCAATATCGCAGCCAACCGGCCTCCTTGTACCAGGCGAGCGTCTCGGCCAGACCGGCCTCGAGGCCTGTGTGCGCCTCGAACCCGAGTTCCGCCGCGGCGCGGCCGGCGTCGCATGTCCAGTCTCTCGAACGCGCCTCCCTCACTTTGTCGCGCGACATGATGTTGGGGCGGCCCGACAGCCGCGACCAGGCCTCCGCGCAGCAGCCGGCGGCGTACGCCAACGCCAGGGGCGCGCGCACGGCCCGCGGCGGCCGGCGCCCCATGATACGCGCCGCCGTAGCGGCCAGTTCGCCCCAGGTGACGCGCTTGGGGTGGGCCAGGAAATACGTCCGCCCGGCCGCCCGTGGACTTCGAACGGCTTCCAAAAGTCCCTCCACCAGATCTTTCACGTAGATGGCGCTGAACCAGCGCTCGCCCCCGGCGATTTCCAGCGCAAAACCTCTGGCAACCGATTTCAGGACTTGAAAGACATCGGTGTCCCGCGGCCCGTAGACGACCGGCGGCCGGACGATCACGGCTTCCGGCGCAATCGCCCTCACGATGCGCTCGCCTTCCAGTTTCGACCGGCCGTAATGACTCACCGGCCGCGGTTCCATCTCCTCCGTCACGAAAGCGCCCGGGCCCGCGGCCGCCAGCGAACTGACGTGGACCAGGCGTACCGGCCGGTCCGCCAGGGCGCGCGCCAGGGTTTCGGCGGCGCGCACGTTACCCGCATGATAATCGGCGGGGCGGAGCGCCTTCGTCGTTCCGGCGAGATGGATGACGGCGTCCACCCCGCGCAGCGCGTCCTTCAACCCGTCTCCGGATGCCAGGTCGCCGAAAGCCGGCTCCATCTCCGGCGGCCACCAGGCAGGCAGCGTCTTTCGCCGGATGAAACAGCGCGCCGGTTCTCCGGCCGCGGCGAGCCGCTCCACCAGGTGGCCCCCGATGAAGCCTGTTCCGCCGGTGATGAGAAGCATCTATTGCGGAGTGCTGCGGAAAGCCACATCGCCGAAGCAGCTTTCCGCCGTCGTCCCGGTATGCTGGGAGTTGATCTGGATGCGCACGCCCTTGACATGAGGCGCCGGCCTGCCGTACGCACGCTCGTAATCGGCGGCCACGTTGTGAGTTTCAGCGATCCAGCGATTCAGATTGGCTGCTCCCGACTGGCAGACCACGGCGTAGACATGGACCAGCGGAATGAAGCTCGCGTTCTGCGCCAACCCTTGCGGCGCGCTCGAGTCCCAGATGTAAGAGATCACCTTGCGGTCCGCGAAGGCTACCAGGACCTGCGCCGCCTGATCGTCGGTTCCGGCATGGCGCACGTCCCCGCCCGCCGGCAGTTGACTCACCTTCCATCGCCAGCTTAGAAACGGCAACTGCCCCGCGTCCACATCAACGTTGCGTTCCAGGCCGAAGGACGCCTTCACGCTCTTCAGCCGCAAGCATGAGCCATCGCCGTCCGGACAAACCGAAATGTCCGGTTTGCCGTGCGTCACTTTCACCTGCCAATCGGTCGGAGGTTTTCCTGCCGTCCAGTTGGCCATGTTCAAAACAATGAGGGCCAATTGCGAGGTGCGCGCGCAGAACGCCAGCGCGAACATGCCGCAAGCGAACAGAAACGTCTTCAATGATCCTCTCAGAAGGGTTAGCGTCGGGTACTCTCCTAATATCGCATTATCGGCCGGGCCGAAGCCACCCGCAGCCACCGTGAAACAGTCTCGCCTGCCTACCCAAAGACAGGCGAAACCGCCTCTCCCACTAAGCCGGGCCCCTTCAGTGGCTGGTCTTCTGTTCGACGCGATTGGCGCCCTTCTCGGTTTCGTGCGCGCCCTTGTTCACGACGTGTTTTGACGTATGTTTCACCTTCCGGTAGGCGTGCTTCGTGGTGCGGGTCGCCGCGTGGCCGGTGTCCTTGGCCGCGTCGCCGGTGTCCCGGCCGGCGTTCTTTACGGCGCGGCCCGCGTCCTTCATATCCTGGCCGGCCGTCTGCCCGTAGGAAACAACGGCGACCGAACCCCCGCAGCACAGAAGCGCAACAGCGAATTTCGCGATGAATGATTTCATGCTGGAGGGGGGGCAGACCTCCTGCCATTGCGAGCAAAAGCACCTCCAGGCCGCGTATTCGGTCATACAGGTCTACAATCGCTTCAGGAGGTTTCATGGCAGGATCTGGATTCGAATTGAGCCGGCGGGCGTTCCTGGGAGCGATGGCCGCGGCCCCCGCGTGCGCCCAGAGCGACGGCTGGGTGGATCTGTTTAACGGAAAGAACCTCGAGGGCTGGCGCCCCCAGGGCAAGCTGGATTCCTGGAAAATCGTGGAAGGCCGGCTCTCCGCCGACGGGCCGATGTGCCACCTCTTCTACGCCGGCCCGGTGCGCAACGCCGATTTCAAGAATTTCGAGCTCGAAGTCGAGGCCAATGCGCGGCCCAACTCCAACTCAGGGGTCTATTTCCACACCGTTTACCAGGATTCGGGGTGGCCGAATCGCGGCTTCGAAGTCCAGATCAACAATTCGCAGGCCCGGGAAAAGAAGAAAACGGGGTCCCTCTATAACGTCCGCAACGTATACAAGCAGTTCGTGAAAGATGACGAGTGGTTCAAGCTGCACGTGGCCGTGCGCAATAAAAACATTCAGGTGCGGCTCAACGGCATGCTGGTGGTGGACTACGTGGAGCCGGACCCGCCGGTGATCCCGCCGAGTATGGAGAAGGAACGTTTCCTCAGTCACGGGACCTTCGCCCTCCAATGTCACGATCCGGCGTCCAAGGCCCAGTTCCGCAGCGTCCGCGTGAGGCCCCTGCCGGACGACCTCCCGACCCCCGCGGGCGTGACCGCCACGGCTGACGACGTTTTCAAGCAGATCATCGCCCTTAATGTCCGCAGCTACCCGATGGTGGACCTCCACATTCACCCGCTCGGCCAGTTTACCCCGGACCGCGCCCTGGCCAAGTCGCGCCAGGACGGAATCGAGTACGGCCTTGCCGTGAATGGCGGAGTCGGAAACGCGGTAACGGACGACGCCGGCCTTCGCCGGTTCTTCGACGCCCTGAGGGGCCAACCAGCTTTCCTCGGCATGCAGGCCGAGGGCCGCGAATGGCTGCAGATGTTTTCGCGCGCCGCGGTCTCCCAGTTCGATTACGTCTTCACGGATTCCATGACCTGGACCGACAACCGCGGGAAGCGCATGCGGCTGTGGATCCCTAACGAAGTCGGGACCATCGCCGACCCGCAGGAGTTCATGGATACCATGACCGAGCGCACCGTGGGCATCCTCGAACGCGAACCGATCGATATCTACGTGAACCCGACGTTCCTGCCGGACCAGCTCGCGAAGGACTACGAAACGCTGTGGAGCGAGGGGCGCCGCAAGCGCGTAGTCGCCGCCGCCGCGAAGAATCACATCGCCATCGAGATCAACGACCGCTACAAGCTCCCCAGCCCGTCGTTCATCAAGCTGGCCAAGGCGGCGGGCTGCAAGTTCACCTTCGGGACGAACAACGCCGGCACGCAGTACCTGGGCCGGTCGGAGTACGGTCTTCAGATGATCGGCGAATGCAGCCTGGCGGCCGACGATTTCTGGATTCCCGGAATGCCGGGCTCGAACAAAGCCGTGGATCGCAAGGGCGACGCGCTGCGGTAGGACCGGCCGGGGGCCGGCCCTACCTGTACTTGCCCTTGTGCTAACCTTCGTTCCATGCGTAGCGCACTCATTTTTCTTCTCGCCCTCGCGGCCTTCGGCGCCGACGATCCCTGGGCCAAGGTCAAAGAACTGAGATCCGGGGCGGAGATTCGCGTTTACAAGCGCGGCGCGGCGCAGCCGCTGACCGGGACATTCGACGAACTGCGGGACGACGATATCGTGGTCGTGATCAAACACGAGCAGTCCGCCATCCCCAAGGACCAGATCATGCGTCTCGATGCCCGCCCGCAAAAACCCGCCAGCCGCATGAAGACCGAAACACAGTCGAAAACTCAGATGCCCGATGCGCGATCTTCAATCCCCGAGCCGCGCCAAGGCCCGGCGCGCCCCAGCACATCGACGTCCACCAACGTCACGTTCGGCTCCAAGCCGGACTTCGAAACGATCTACCGCCGGACTCCCGGCGCGCCGCCGGCCAACGCGCCGGAGAAAAAGTAACTGGCGCGCGGGAGCGATCATCGCGAAGCGGTCAGCCGGGCGGCGAAGGCGATGGCAGCCACACTCACGGCCCCAGCGAGACAGAGGACGACCTTCGCCGCGAGAACGGCTACTGTGTCCGCAATGCCCAGGTGCGAGGCAACGCTTCCGGGTACCATCGCGCCAAATCCGGGACACGTGCCCTGGCCTCAGGATAGCCTCCGTAGAACGGGATCAGCTCCGCCAGGTATGTCACGCCACTGTCGGTTCGGCCACGCGGCATCCACTCCTGAGACCCGGCGGGCGTGGAATCCAAAACACCTGAACTGTGCTTTACCCGCCTTCGGCTATTTCGGGGACAGGCTACGAAACCCCTAAATCCAAAAGGGGAAAAACCACGCCCTAACCGTGATCGATCTCGCTCATCTGGAACTCGCCCGGCGGTGTTCCCGAATCTGTTAGCCGGTAGATCCGGTTTGCGGCCTTTCGGCAAGAACCCGAGTGGTGCAAGGCGATGGCGGGCTTGGGTCCCGCGGTGGACCTCAAGAGACGCGGACCCAGCGGCTGCCGGCGTTGCGCCGTCACTGCCGACGCTATGGCGACGCCGATGGATTGAGGAAAGGCTCGCCGGACCTTGGATTCCTCGGCCCGCCGGAGCAGCTCATGCGAGTCGAGTCTGGCGCCTCGGCTTAAAGCCGGCGTATCGTGCGAGCGATTCCCTAATGATGCCTCCATCGCCAGACAAGCCGCCGGATAGCCCGGCCGAGTCGCGAGAGGGTTTTCCTCACGCCCGGATCGATCAAACCAGTTGACGTCGCCGCTATCCGTCGTTTCCGTGAAATATGGGGCCTGATTCTGTTGTGGCTCAAAGTTCCTTCCCGTTCCGATTCGCAGACCATTTTATCTGATAAATCCAGGCCCGCGCAGGGTCGCCGTTCAGAACATTCCGCTGGCCGGGTGTACAACATAGCGGCGCTTGGATGCGCTGAACCGCTTTCAGTGGATGAGGCGCTTCAGCCACCGTGCAATGGGACGGGGCGAACCCGCCGCAACGGATCGATCCGGCGAGGTTCGATTGCGCGGCGGAAGAGGAGGCGGGCGTTCGGGTAGCGGCCCAGCTTTCAGCGCTGTACCTCACTCGGCGGCGTGCTCAACTTGCCAAACAGCCACTCGGCCAGAGCAATCTGGGCGGGAGTTCCGCGCAACGCGATGGCTCTCCGCGGGCCGTATGGCGCCATTCGCTGAATATCCGCCGTCGTACGGATCAGCTGGATTATCTCCTGAAGGTCATGCGGCGTCTCATTGCGTGCGAAGAAAAACAGCCGCACCGCATCGCTGCGCCCGCCAGCTGCGAGGCGCTCGTACGCCTCCGTTCTCTTGGTTTGTGGAGTGACATCCTTGTCCAATTCGCCGAATAGCCACTCGGCCAGAGCGATCTGCGCTGCGCTTCCGCGCAACGCGATGGCTCTCCGCGTGACGTAAGGGTAAATCCGCTGAATATCCGCCGTCGTGCGGATTAAGCTGATCATCCGCTGAAGATCCTCAGGCGTTTCATCGTGGGTGAAGTAAAACACCCGAACCGCTTCAACCCCTCCACTTGGCTGGGGAAACTCATACGTGGCCGTTCGTGCGGTCTGTGGATCCGCGGGCTTATCTAGCCGGCTAAACAGCCACTCGGCCAGAGCAATCTCGTCAGGAGTTCCGCGCAGCGCGATGGTTCTTTGGGCGGCGTAAGGGAATATCCGCTGAATAGCCGCCGTCGTGCGGATCATGTTAACGAATTCCTGAGTATCCTGCGGCGTCTCGCCGTGGGTGAAATAAAACAGCCGCACTGCGTCAGCGCCTCCGTCCAGCGCCTGGCTTTCGTAGGCAGCCTTGTTCTGGGCTTGTACAGCGGCGGGGCCTTGCGCGGACGCCGCGAGGGCGACCAGGGCGGCCATTGTCACTCCAAGAGTCTTAGTGCGCACGGCAATCCTTTTCGGCCGAAGCTCGTTCAGTAGGTTTGACGCTGATGGTCCAAAGAACGTGCAGCGCCCTGAACCTTCCTGCCATTCCTCTACTATTACGCGCAGAGAGCCCGTGAAAGGGGGCCAACCTGTACCGGCCGAATGGTTGCACACCTGGACGCGGTCCCGGG
>JAIQFU010000222.1 GCA_020073115.1 Terriglobia bacterium | reverse complement strand
TGGCCGGCCTCAACGCGGAAATCGCCCGGCTGCAGCCCAGCGTCGCGCGCGCGGCGGCGCTGGACCGCGAGACCGACCATGCCCACGCCCGCACGGCGTGGCTCGACGGCTTCCGCGCCCGGACGCGCGAGGACCTGGACGTGTTGAACCAGCTTACGAACCTGATTGCGCCGCCCGCCTGGACGAACACGGTGGACGTCGTGCGCGACTCGGCGCGGATGCAAGGCGAGGCCCCGCAGGCGGCGCCGTTGTGGAAGATCATCGACGGCTCGCGGCTGTTCAAAGCGTCCAAGCTGGATTCCGCCACCCCGAACGCCAACGGGGGCGAGAACTTCGTGATGACCGGCGCCCGGGAGGGGGGCAAATGACGGTCGGGTCGCTGGACCGGCGCTCGTTGTTCGTCCTGGTGGGCGGGGTGGCCGCCATCCTGCTGGTGAAGTTTGCCTTCGTGCGCGGGGGTTCGACGGCCGTGGTGCAGGCGGAGGAATCGGTCCCGGCGGCCGAGAGAAGGCTGGAACGGCTGCGGCAGATCGCCTCGACGATTCCCGGCAAGGAAGAACTCTACAAGAAGGCGGCGGGCCAGTTGGCCGAGCGGGAAAAGTCCCTGTTGAAGGCGAACACGGTGGAGCAGGCGCGGGTCACGCTATTCGAGATGGTCCAGAATATCGCCCGCAGCAACGGCATCGACGCGCGCGGCAGCCAGGAGTTCCGCGACAAGGCCGTGAACAACGATTACGGCCAGGTGTCGGTGATGCTGGCGCCTGCTCGCGCTCCCCCGCCGGACAGCGCTCGATGTGGGGGGTCAAGGCCGACATGGCCGAACCGGAATCTGAGTGGGGGCGTTTTGAACCGCAAGCTGCTGATCCTCAACCTGGCGCTGGCTGTGGCCGCGGTCTACGCCGGGGTGCGGATCCGAAACGAGTACCGGGCGGCGAAGGCGCGGTCCGCCGCCACGTTGAACCGGGCGGTGAGCCCGGCCACGGCGCCGCCGTTCACGCCGCTGCCCTCGCCGGCGCCGGTGCTGCCCTCGGGATACGCCGATATCGCGCAGAAGATGCTGTTCGACAAATCGCGGAACTCGGTGGTGGAACTGCCACCGCCGCCGCCTCCGCCGCCCCCCAAGCCCGTGCCGCCCCTGCCGGGTTACCACGGGCAGATGACGCTGCCGGGGCAGGGGCCGATCGTGATTCTCAGCGAGGCCGGCGGGGGAGGACACCAGGGAGTCCGGATCGGGGGCGAGATCGGGCCCTTCAAGCTGAAGGAAGCCACCAGCCGCGAACTGGTGTTCGAGTGGGAGGGGCGGGAGATCCGCAAGAGCGTGGACGAGCTGGCGGATCACGGCGCACCGCAAGCGGCGGCGGCTCCGGCGCAGCGCTCCGAGGCGGCGCCGCAGCCCGTGGCCAAGACTCCGACCGGGCCAGGGGTCCCGATGGGAGATGGCCGGACGTACTGCGATCCCAACGACAGCAACCCGCCAGGGACGGAACAGAACGGCCTGGTAAAGACAACCAAGATGACGCCGTTCGGAACGCAGTGCTGGTGGGAGCCAGTGAAACGGTAATACGGGGCGCGTGTCCACGCGAGTGGGGACACGGCAGGCACGAGTGCCCACGCCACATCTTGAAATCTGGAGTTTGAAAATGAGAGTCCTATTGATTTTCGCGATACCCGTATTCATGGCTTGCGCGGCCGATCGGCCGGCGGCGAAGGTCCCGAACATGAAGCCGCTGGAAGTCCCGGCCGGCGCCAAGGAGATCAGGCCGTATACCTACCGGTACACCGATGCCGCGGGAAAGAGCTGGATCTACCGCAAGACGCCGTTCGGGGTGGCGCGGTACGACGACCAGCCCGAGGTGGCGGGAACGGCCGTTTCCACGCGCAGCTACGCCAACGTGAAGGCCACGGACGCGGGGGAGTCGGTCCGCTTCGAAAACGCCACGCCCTGGGGCGTGAGCCGGTGGGAGCGGAAAAAAACGGAGTTGAACGAAATGGAGCGCGCGGTTTGGGAACGCGACCGGACGGCCGCCCAATCCCGGGACTAACGCCATGCGCAACTTCCTGTTCTGCGTGATTCTGGCCTCGTTCGCGGGGGCCGGCGCGCTCCCGGCGCAGGTTCTGCCGGGCCAGACCGCGCCCAACCGGTCGGCGGCGCCCCCGGGTATGGAAGCCCAGCCGGCGCAGCCTCAGCCGGCGCAGCCTCAGCCCGCGCAGCCCCAGCCCGCCAAACCCGCGGCGGCGGCTCCGGGAGCGGCTCCGGCCGCCGCCCCGCAGCAGACCGCGGCCGCGCGCCCGGCGGCCGATTGCAAGCCCTTCTGCCTGCAAGGCGCGTCGCTGGTGGAGATGATCGATCTCCTGGCGCAGCAGTTGAAGATCAACTACATCCTCGACCCGGGGGTGAGGGGCGCGGTGACCATCTACACCTATGGCGAGATCAAGCAGGTGGACCTGATGCCGCTGCTGGAGACGATTCTGCGGATCAACGGCGCCACCATGGTCAAGGTGGGAGAAATTTACCGCATCGTCCCCGTCAAGTCCGTGAACCAGCTTCCCCTGGAACCCCAGATCAACGCCGACCCCAAAACGCTCCCCGACGACGAGCGCATGATCATGAACCTCGTCTTCCTGAAATACAGCACGGCGGCCGAAATCCAGAAGCTGATCCAGCCGTTTCTGGGGGAGGGCGCCTTCGTTTCCAGCTACGATCCGGCCAACCTGCTGCTGATCGAAGACAACAGCCGGAGCATGAAGCGGACCATGGAACTGATCGCCATGTTCGACAGCGACACGTTCGCCGGCCAGAGAGTGAAGCTGTTCGACATCACGAACAGCCGTCCCAGCGACCTGGTGAAGGAGTTGGACTCGGTTTTCAAGGCCTATGCGCTTTCGGAGAAGGGCTCCGCGGTGAAGTTCATCCCGGTGGACCGCATCAACACGATCATCGCCGTGGCGCCGAATCCGGGCATCTTCACGGAGGTAAAGAACTGGATCGACAAGCTCGATATTCCCGTGAAGATCACCGCCGGCGCCTCGGAGTTGAACTACTACCGGCTCAAATACCAGCGCGCGGAAATCGTGGCGATGGCGTTGATGGCGGTGCTCTCCGGCAATCCCTGGGCCATGGTGGGGCTGGCCTCCATGAGCGGCATGGGCGGGTATGGCATGGGGATGGGAGGCGGCGGCTACGGTGGCGGCTACGGCATGGGAGGCGGCTACGGGATGGGCATGGGCGGCTACGGCGGCGGCTACGGTGGCGGCTACGGAATGGGTGGCGGCGGTTACGGTGGCGGCTACGGGATGGGCATGGGCGGCGGCCTGCCGTACACCGGCCCCGGAGCGTATGCGGTGAGCCCCTATTCAGGAGCCGGCGGCATCGCGCCCGTCAATACGCCGCCCGCCGGAAGCGCCAACCCCACCCCCACGGGGGGCGGCGGCGATCTGACGGGAGCCTACCTCGGAGCGGCCGCCGGCTCAGTCTCCAAAGGCGGGCCGATCATCACGCCCAATCCGTTCGACAATACCATCCTGGTCAAAGGGACGGCCCAGGACTGGGAGCAGATCAAGAAGCTGCTGACCCAGATCGACGTGCCGCCGCGCCAGGTGCTGATCGACGCCAAGATTTATGAAGTCGATTTGACCGGGGCGTTCAAAATGGGCGTCTCCTCGGTGCTGGAGGCGAAGGATACCAGCCCGCTCGGGCGCGCGCTGAACGCGGCGGCCAACGCGAGCGGCCTGAATATCTCGGTGGGGACTCTGGTGCACCGCAGCCGCGAATTGATGGGAATCCTGAACGCGTCGGAGACGACCGCGCATACGCGCCTGGTTTCGTCCCCGAGCATCATCGCCACGGACAGCATCCCGGCGGTGATGAATGTGGGCCAGGACGTGCCCGTGCTCAACTCGCAGGCCGTGGCGGGCGGCATCCAGCAAGGCGGCACCACGCCGCTCTACAACACCGTCTCCTACCGCAGTTCGGGCGTCACGCTCAACATCCTGGCGCGCGTGAACTCCAGCGGCGTGGTTACGATGGAGATCCAACAGGACGTCAGCGCGCCCCAGCCGCCCTCGTCCGGGGGCATCCAGTCTTCCTCGTTCTCGCGGCGCACGTTCAGCACGCAGGTCACGGTTCAGGACGGCGACATGATCGCGATCGGCGGGTTTATCCAGGAGCAGTACGGGCTTACCTCCAGCGGCGTTCCGGTGCTGCACCGGATCCCCATCCTGGGGGCGGCCTTCGGCGAGAAGAACATGAGCAAGGCCCGCACGGAGCTGATCATCTTCCTGACCCCGCGGGTGATCTACGACACCAACCAGGTGGCCGACGCGACGGAAGAGATCAAGAACAATGTGAAGAAGATTCAGAAGATTATGAAGGAAGAGCAGTAAGAGGAGTCAGGAGACAGGGGTCAGGAGAAGAGCCGGGGTTGAGGTTCTTTCTCCTGTCTCCTGACTTCTGAGTCCTGTCTCCCCTCTCCTCCCCCTACCCGATCTTCAACAGCTCCATCAACTGCGCCTCGTTCAGGATCTGCACGCCCAACTGGCGGGCCTTGGCGAGTTTCGCGCCGGGGTCCTCGCCGGCGACGAGGTAGTTGGTGTTCTTGCTGATCGACCCGGTCACTTTCCCGCCGGCGCCCTCGATCATGCGCTTGGCTTCCTCGCGGCTGAGGTTGGGGAGCGCCCCCGTGAGCACGAAGATAAGTCCTTCGAAGGGGCCGCCCTTGGGGCGGCGGTACTGGTATTCGAACTGGAGGCCGGCGGCGCGCAGGCGGTCCACGAGTTCGCGGTTGCGCGGCTCGCGGAAGAACTGAAAGACGCTCTCGGCCACCTTGGGACCGACCTCCTGGGCTTTTTGCAGGTCCTCCAGCCCGGCGGTGGCGATGGCGTCCATGCCGCCGAACTCTTCGGCCAGCAGTTCGGCCGTGCGCTCGCCGACGAAGCGGATGCCGAGAGAAGAGAGCACGCGCGGGAGGGGGTTCTTCTTCGATCTCTCGATGTTGCGGACGAGGTTGGCGGCGGATTTGGGACCCATGCGCTCCAGGGTCATCAGCTTTTCGGTGGTCAGGTCGTAAATATCCGCTACGCTTTCGACCAGCCCACGATCCACGAGTTGATCCACGAGGGCCTCGCCGAGCCCGTCGATGTTCATGACGCCGCGGGAAGAGAAGTGCAGGATGGATTCTTTGAGCCGCGCGGAGCAGTTGGTGTTGATGCAGCGGCTGGCGGCCTCTCCTTCCTCGCGCACCACATTGCCGCCGCAGACAGGGCACTTCCCCGGCATCTGGAACTGCTTGCGGTAGGAGCCCAGGGCGTGGACGCGAACCACCTTGGGGATGACATCGCCGGAACGCTCGATGACCACGTCGTCGCCGACCTGCAGGCCGAGCCGGGCGATCTCATCCTCGTTGTGCAGGGTGGCGCGGGATACCGTCACGCCGCTGACTTCCACCGGCTTGAGGCGCGCCACCGGGGTCAAGGCTCCGGTACGGCCCACCTGGACCTCGATGCCCTCGACCGTGGTGACCGCCTGGCGGGCGGGGTACTTGTACGCGATAGCCCAGCGGGGCGCCTTCGCGGTGAAGGCCAGGGCCCGCTGCTGCTCCACGGAATCGACCTTGATCACCACGCCGTCGATTTCAAAGGGCAACTCGTCGCGGCGGGCTTCCCATTCGGCGCAGAATGCCAGGGCTTCCTCGACGTTGCGGCAGAGCTTGCGGTGGGGGTTCACCTTAAAACCGAGCCGCGTGAGCTCCTCCAGCGCCTGCCAGTGGGTCTCGCAGGCGGGGCGGCCGCCGGCGAGCATGAAATAAGTGTAGAAATCGAGGCGCCGCGAGGCGGTGATTTGCGGCTCCAGGACGCGCAGCGACCCGGCCGCCGCATTACGGGGGTTGGCGAAGCGCGAGAGGCCGCGTTCGTCGCGCTCGGCGTTGAGGCGTTCGAAGGCGCGCCGGTTCATGACCGTCTCGCCGCGGACTTCGAAGGCGGCGAGGCTCGTCTTGACGCGCAGCGGCAGGGAGCGGATGGTGCGGGCGTTTTCGGTGACCTCCTCGCCCACCACGCCGTCCCCGCGGGTTACCGCCTGTTCGAAGCGGCCGTCGCGGTAATGCGCGGCCATGGAGAGGCCGTCCATCTTGAGCTCGGCCACGTACCGGTACGGCGCGCCGCCCAGAAGATCGCGGACGCGGCGGTCGAAATCGCGCAACTCGCCCTCGTTGAGCGCGTTGTCCAGGCTGAGCATGGGGGCGCTGTGGCGCACCTTGACGAAGCCTTCCCGCGGCTTGCCGCCCACGCGCTGGGTGGGCGAATCGGGTGTGGCGACCTCGGGATGCTGGCTTTCGATCTGCTGGAGCTTGCGCATGAGCGTGTCGTAATCAGCGTCCGAGATTTCGGGCTGATCCAGGACGTAGTACAGGTATTCGTGGCGGCGCAGGTCCTCGCGGAGCTTCTCCGCCTGGGCGGTAATTTCTTTCATCGGCGTCTCATCTATAATTTAACGAGGAAAGCGGAGAACGTTCATCACACCCTACCGGAAGACGGTCCTCATTTACAACCCCATTGCGGGGAAATTCAGACGAAACGGCGCGCTGGTGGAGGACGGTGGCGGCGACCACCGGCCCGCGCACGGCAGGGGCCATTGCGCGGAGCCACGCCGAGGCCGGGGCCGAGTTGGTGCTGTCCGCGGGCGGCGACGGAGTGATCAACGAGACGGCCGAGGGGCTGGTCCATACGCGGGTCCCGCTGGGCATTCTCCCCGGCGGCACGGCCAACGTGCTGGCCACGGAAATGAAGCTGGGCGGGAGCTTCGAAAAGGCCGTGGAGCGGATCGAGCAGTGCCGCCCGCGGCGCATCTCCGTGGGCCGGTTGACGTGCGATGGCGGCCGGCTTTCGCGGCCATTCCTGCTCATGGCCGGAATCGGATTGGATGCGCACATCGTGTACCACGTGAGCGGCCCGCTCAAGGCCAGGACCGGCAAGTTCGCCTACTGGGTGGCGGGGTGGACCCTGCTGGGCCGCCGCCTGGCGGAGTTCGACGCCGAAGTGGACGGCCGTAAACACCGCTGCTCCTTCGCCCTCTTGAGCAAGGTGAAAAACTACGGGGGCGATTTCGAGATAGCGCGCGAGGTAAACCTGCTGGACGACCGCTTCGAGGCGGTGCTCTTCGAAGGGCGCTCCTCGGCGCGTTACGTGAAGTACTTCGCCGGGATGGCGTTGAAAAAACTGTCGGGCATGAAGGGCGTCACGATCATCCGGGCGCAGCGGGTGCGGCTGACATGCCCCGAAGACCGCCGGGTCTACGTACAGGTCGACGGCGAATTCGCGGGGCATCTCCCAGCGGAGATCGGGATTACGCCGGACGCGCTGACGCTGCTGGTTCCGCCGGAGTACGGGGAGTAAGACCGGGCGGAGGGCGGCCCTACGAATGCGCCGGCCGGCTGAGCGGCTTTGACCTTGCGAACCAGACCGCCGTGGCCACAAACCCGGCGATCAGAACCTGGCCCAGCCAGGGCTTCTGGGAGAGCAACAGCAAGACCGAAGCCGGCGTGAGCATCAAAACGGCCCAGAGCCGCAGCCAACCGGGCGCGCCCTGCCTTTGGGCTGTCAGGACTGAAAGCGGAATCAGGAGCGTGCAATCGCCGGCATAGGCGTGGTGCGAAAGCAGGAGCCCGCCAGCCGCCGCCGCGGCGCCCGCCAGCCCCACTTCGCCGATGCCGCGGCACGCCGCCCAAAGGAGAACCGCGATGGCGGCCCCGGCCACAACTTCCGCCGCCGATGCCCATGGAAGCCAGGAAGCCAGGCCGTAGAGGTTCGGCGCGCGCTCGGGCGGGGGTGCGATGGCCGGCAGGTGCGACATTTTAGCGTACCCGGCCAGCCACCCCGGCCCCTCGATCAGAAAGCAGCAGGCGATCAGGACGGAAACGGCGAGGGCTCCGGCGATCAGCGTTTTCCAGCGCCTCTGGGCCGCCAACATGACGGGAATTCCCAGCGCCAGGTGAAACTTGCAGATACAGAGCGAGAGCGCGATTCCGGCGCTCCAGGGCTTTTTCCTCCCGATCAACAGCAGGCCGGCGGCGAAAAACATCACCCAGAACGGGACATCCTGGCCGTAGAGCACGACGAGGGTGGCGGGAAGCGACCACGCCAGCGCCATCATCATGAGCGGCCGGCCGGCGCCGGGCCAGGTCATGGCGAAAACGATCAGGGCGGCGATGCCGCAGGCCGTCCAAATGGATCGCGCCACGGCGTACGGGAAATTGCCGAGCAACTTGTGGCTGTAGAGCACCACGGGAAGCCGGCCGGTCGGCACCTCGTAGGCGCCGTTCTCAGCCTCGATCTTCCGCAAGGCGTCCCAATCGTAAAGGTGGCCTGTGCCGGCGAGACGGCTGGCCGCGGAAAACTGGTTGTAGTCCGCGCCCCATGCGTGGGCGCCGAAGACCGCGATCGAAAAGTTCCACGCCAATCCCACTGCGCAGACGAAAACCACGGCAAGCGCCGGGGCCTTGCGGCGAAGGTACGCCATTCCCTTATGCATACGCGAGATCCCGGTGAGCCATTCCCAGGCCGACCACAGATTATAGTCCAAGCGGCTTGCCGATCTCCCAATGGTGTCCGAAAGGATCGACGATGCGTCCCAGCCGCCAGCCGTATTCGTCGTGGACGGGCGAGACCCCGGCGGCCCCGGCGGCGACGGCGCGTTCGTATGCGGCGTCCGGATCGTCCACCGTCATCACCATCCGGACAGAGCCGCCGCCGAGAGACTCGGGACTGAAATTCAGGTGTTCGGGAGATTCGTCGGCCACCCAGAATTCCGCTCCATCGGCGGCCAGGCGAGCGACCACGGCTCCGCTTTCCGAATCGATGCGGAACAGTAGGGACGCCCCGAAGGCTGCCTCATAAAACTCGACCGCCCTCGCGCCGTTGCGAACGGAGAGCATGGGGGCTATGGACGTGGTGTTCGGCATACAAAAAACCGGCGAAGCCGAGCGCGGCCTGAGCTCCTTAATAATCCAGATTCGGGCCGAAATCGGGCTTCAGGCCGGCCCGGACGAGGGCCAGCCATTCCAGAAGCTTGCCGCGGTCGGCTTTCCAGAAGGCGCGGCACTCTTCCAGGTATTGGACCACCGGGTCCGTTTGCCCGCTGTTCAAGAGGTCGCGCGCCAGCCCCATGTTCGGACCGGTTGTGTTCAGGGTAGAGCTGCCGGGAGTCTTGCCGGCCGCGAGCAGATAGCCTATGGCGGTGGGGACGTCGGCGCGCAGCAGCGCGATGCGGCCGAGGACGATGTTGCCCTGGTGAATGGCGTCGCCGGTCCACCAGAAAACGCCCTGTTTCGAAGCCGCCAGAGCCTCGTTGGCGTAGATTTCCGCCTTGTCGTAGCGCCGCGCCGCGTAGGCGGTCTTCGCGAGGCGGGGGAGGAGCGGGGTGCGGGTGGTGGCATCGCGGCCCGCCATCAATTCCACGTGGGCGAGTTCCAGTTCCGGCGAGATTTGGCCCGTACTCCGCCGTTTCAGATCGAGGGCCGTATCGAGTTGGATTCTGAGGCGCCAGGCTTCGGCCCAGTCATCATGGCGGATGGCGGCGCGGAGATCGTCGAGCAGGTGATAAAGCTGTTCCTTCTCCGATTGCGCCGGGGCCTTCTCGGGGACTGACAACGGACCCACCTGGGCCACAGCGGGCATCGCCATACACAAGAGCAGAACGTATCGCGTCACGGCCTTCGCAGGAAGTACCATTGTACGCCGCGCCCGAGAGAGCGTTCCCGTCCTATACTGTGGAAGATAGCCTCACCCCGGCTATCGCGAAACCCGCTAGAATGGGTTTTTTCGCACAACACGGGCGGAGCATTTCGCTCAATTCAGGAATTCCAAATGAGTTCTATCGCGATCCAGCCACTGACTCGGGCTGTTCGTTTCTACGAAGCGCCGATCGGCAAGAAAGCCGTGATGGCCGTTACAGGCATCGTATTGACCGGCTACGTAGTAGCGCACCTGCTCGGCAATCTACAGATCTATTCCAGCAATCCCGAACAGATCAATAAATACGCAGCCTTTCTCCACAATCCGGCGAACGCCGCCGCGCTCTGGGCTGCGCGCGGTGTTTTGCTGCTGTGCGTCATTTTGCACATCACGGCGGCGTGCCAGCTATGGTTGCAGAACCGCGCCGCGCGGCCGTTCCGGTACTACAAGAAGGACGATGTTCCCAACGCGTACGCCGCCCGGACGATGATCTGTAGCGGCCCGATCATCGCCGCGTTCGTGATCTTCCACGTGCTGCACCTGACGTCCGGGGCGGTGGTCCGGCTGCAGGAGATCGGCCCCAACGAGCCGAATGTGCGAGCCAACGTGATCCTCGGGTTCAGCCATTACCCGGCGATCTCGGCGTTCTACATCCTGGCGATGGGCTTGCTGTGCCTGCATCTGTATCACGGGGTATGGAGCATGTTTCAGTCCGTGGGGGCCAGCCACCCGCGGTACACGCCGATGCTGAAGAGAGTGGCGGCGATTGCGGCCATTCTCATCCTGCTCGGCAACATCTCGATCCCGATCGCCGCCCTGGCCGGCTGGCTGACTTACTGAGGAACCCGAATGGAACTCGATTCGAAAGCTCCCACTGGTCCGATCGAGACGCGATGGGACCGCCACCGCTTCAACCTGAAGCTGGTGAACCCGGCGAACAAGCGGAAGCACACGATCATCGTGGTAGGGACCGGGCTGGCGGGCGGCTCGGCGGCCGCCACTTTGGCGGAGTTGGGCTACAACGTCAAATGCTTCTGTTTCCAGGATTCGCCGCGGCGCGCGCACAGCATCGCCGCCCAGGGCGGGATCAACGCGGCCAAGAACTACCGCAACGACGGCGACAGCATTTACCGCCTGTTCTACGACACGGTGAAGGGAGGCGATTTCCGGTCGCGGGAATCGAACGTCTACCGGTTGGCGCAAATCAGCGTCAACATCATCGACCAGTGCGTGGCGCAGGGCGTGCCGTTCGCGCGGGAATATTCGGGGTACCTGGATAACCGCTCGTTCGGCGGCGCGCAGGTCTCGCGCACGTTCTACGCGCGGGGCCAGACGGGGCAGCAACTGCTGCTGGGAGCCTACCAGGCGCTGGAGCGGCAGATTGGGGCGGGGCAGGTGGAAATGCACCCGCGCACCGAGATGCTGGACCTGATCGTGATCGACGGCAAGGCGCGCGGAATCGTGACCCGCGACCTGCTCACGGGCAAGATCGAATCGCACCTGGCCGAGGCGGTGGTGCTGGGGACCGGCGGATACGGCAATCTCTACTATCTTTCCACCAACGCCAAGGGTTCCAACGCCACGGCGATCTGGCGCGCGCACAAACGCGGCGCGCTGTTCGCCAACCCCTGCTTCACGCAGATCCACCCCACGTGCATTCCGGTCTCCGGCGAGTACCAATCGAAGCTGACTTTGATGAGCGAATCGCTGCGCAACGACGGACGCGTGTGGGTTCCGCTGAAGAAGGGCGACAAACGGCCGCCGTACCAGATTCCGGAGAACGAGCGCGATTACTACCTGGAGCGGCGGTACCCGAGCTTCGGCAACCTGGTGCCGCGGGACGTGGCCTCGCGCAACGCCAAGGCGGTGTGCGACGAGGGACGCGGCGTGGGCGAATCGGGGCTGGCGGTGTTCCTGGATTTCCGCGACGCCATAGAGCGGCTGGGCAAGCACGTCATCCGCGAGCGCTACGGTAACCTGTTCGACATGTATCAGCGGATCACCGGCGAGGACCCGTACGAAGTACCCATGCGCATCTACCCGGCGATCCACTACGCCATGGGCGGGCTGTGGGTGGACTATAACCTGATGTCCACGATTGCGGGCCTGTACGTGCTCGGCGAAGCGAATTTCTCCGATCACGGCGCCAACCGCCTGGGGGCCAGCGCGCTCATGCAGGGCCTGGCGGACGGCTACTTCGTCCTGCCGAACACCATCAACGACTACCTGGCCACAACCAAGCTGGAGAAAGTGGACGCTTCGCACCCCGCGGTCCGCGAGGCCGAAACGCAGGTGACGTGCGTGACCAAGCGGCTGCTGGATATTAGAGGCACGCGCTCGGTGGATTCGTACCACCGCGAACTGGGTAAGCTGCTGTGGGAGTACTGCGGCATGGCCCGGACGGCCGAGGGCCTGAAGTACGCGCTTTCGAAGATCCCCGAAATGCGCGAGCGGTTCTGGAGCGACGTGAAGGTGTTGGGCAACGGCGAGGAGCTGAACCAGTCGCTGGAGAAGGCCGGGCGGGTGGCCGATTTCTTCGAGCTGGCGGAGCTGCTGTGCATCGACGCCCTGCACCGCAACGAGTCCTGCGGCGGCCACTTCCGGGAGGAATACCAGACGCCGGAAGGCGAGGCGGCGCGCGACGACCAGAATTATTCGTACGTGGCCGCGTGGGAGTTCCGCGGGGTCGGCAACCCGCCCGAACTGCATCAGGAACCCCTGGAATTCGAATACGTGCACCCGACGCAACGGAGCTACAAGTAATGCGAATCGTTCTCCATATCTGGCGGCAGCGGAACGCCAACGATAAAGGCCGCATGGCGCGGTACGAAGTCCCGAACGTGAACCAGGAGATGTCGTTTCTGGAGATGCTGGACGTTCTCAACGAGGACCTCATCGCCAGGAACGAGGAGCCGGTGGCGTTCGACCACGACTGCCGCGAGGGCATCTGCGGCATGTGCGGGTGCATGGTGAACGGCGTGGCGCACGGGCCGCAGCCCGGGACCACGCTCTGCCAGCTTCATATGCGCCACTTCAAGGACGGCGACGAGCTGTACCTGGAGCCGTGGCGCGCCCGCGCGTTTCCGGTGGTGAAGGACCTGGTGGTGGACCGCGGCGCGTTCGACCGGCTGGTTGCCGTGGGCGGCTTCATCTCGGCCACCACGGGGTGCGCGCCGGACGGCAACGCCATCCTGGTGCCGAAAGAGAAGGCCGAGCTGTCCATGGACGCCGCGGCGTGCATCGGCTGCGGGGCGTGCGTGGCCATGTGCCCCAACGCCTCGGCGTCGCTATTCATGGGGGCCAAACTGGCGCACCTGGGGCTGCTGCCGCAAGGCCAGCCGGAGCGCTACGGCCGCGTGGCCGCCATGGTGGCGCAGGCCAAAGCGGAGAGGTTCGGGGCCTGCACCAACATCGGCGAGTGCGAGGCGGTATGCCCGAAGGAGATCAAGCTGGAAGTGATCGCCCGCATGAACCGGGATTTCCTGAAGGGCAGTTGGACCGGCCGCGGCGCGCTGCGCGACGACGCGGAAGAAGTGAGCAAGAAGCCGCTGGCGGGGTCGCGGAGGTAAGGGTCAGAGCTTCCGCGTGGGGATGATGGCATGAGCATGGCTCCAATCTCCACAGATTCTCCCGCGCAGCCCCGGTCTACTACCTGAATGGTACCTCTAGCCCAATTAGCCCAAATCGGACGTGCATTCGACACCCGTTTTGTGGTACATATGAGTTTGAAGCTTTTGCGGGTCGCGAAATCAGCGTGCGACTGAAGCGCCTAGGCGGTCCCGCAGAACCCCTCCGGTAAACCCACGATACCGCCTGCGACGAAATTCCAGACGGCAAGGGTGGGAATCGATCGGTGCTCAGGCCCCCCAGGCGCTATAAATTTTCTTCGTAAGCCGATATTGAGTCTAGACGTCCCTTTGCCCTCGAAACACGGAGCACTTCTCCCCATGGACAGCGATCGCAAATACAGACAGCCCGGGTACATGGACTCCGACCGGGATGGCAGGCCGTTCCGCGATGACCGCCCGAAGCCCCAGGGTCCCCGACCGCCGATCGACGTGACGGGTCCGCGTCTGCCGCGTCTGGTACAGCACGTAGCGGCGTCCCGATGCTTCAGTTGCTCCACCGCTTTGCCCCCCGGGATCGAGTTCAACGGCAACTGCCCGAAATGCAATGCCGAGTTGCACTGCTGCAAGCAGTGTTCGCATTTCGAGCCATCCACCCGGTTCCAGTGCCTGAAGCCCATTCCGGCGCGGATCGCGGTGAAGGACAAGGCGAACGCGTGCGCGCTCTTTACGCCGCGGGTGACCGTGGCTAGGGAAGGCACGGCCAACTCGGTGGCGCCGCCGCCGCTGGTAAACGTCGGCCCACCTGCGCCCCGGAATCCCGAGGACGCTCGCAACGCGTTCGACAAGCTTTTCAAGAAGCTGTAAGCCACGCCGGTTGTTTTTGCCGGCGAGATGAAACCCCCCGGCGCCGCACAGTGAGCGCCGGCGGAACACCCATGGCCGTCCGCATCAAGAGCGGGGAGCGGCGCGAAGCGAACCCTGCGGCGCAAATACCACGCAGTACGATCCGTGAAAGGGCAAACCGGGTACAGGCACGAAGTTTCGCAAAGGCGGCGAAATTCGAGCCAGTCCCCGCTCTGCGGCTCTCGCTGGTGGGCGCGCGCATGCTGGAGCGTTACGAGAAAGACCCCGGAAGCTCCGGCTGCTCTCATCGGGATGCTGCCGCATCACGGCCAGGCGGTGGTTCCTCAGCGGCACCCAGGTGTGACACCGCGGTCGCACGGGTTTTTCGACGCCGCCGTATGTTATGTTCCGACTCTGGGCTTCTCGAGGAGATGGAATGAGCATGGCTGCAAGCGGCGGTCCACGGGCCCGCGGCATCAACGCTTTCCTTTTGCGCAGCGCCGTGGTGGCGGCGCTGGGCGGGTTTACCCGGTTTTAAGCCTGAGGCCTGGGATTTCCGCGTATGGGGTGAGGTAGAAAAAGAAGCCCGCCTGAGTTGGGATGAATTCAACAGGCTGCCGCGCACAACGGTGAATATGGATATCCACTGCGT
>JAIQFU010000221.1 GCA_020073115.1 Terriglobia bacterium | reverse complement strand
ACTCCGGATACCGTCCGGGCGAGCGGATCGCGATCAAAGTCAACTGCAACCAGGACCGGTCGCCGGAGTGGGGCGCCGCGGGTCCCGGTCCCGGCGGCGCGGCGCGGGGCGGCCCCTCCCGGAGGGCCCTGAACGGCCTGCCCAGCCCTCACGCCGTCCTGGCCCTGGTGACGCAACTGATCGAAATGGCCGGGGTGCGTGGCGAAGACATCATGGTCTACGACGTTACCGGGATGCGCAACGTCGGCCAGCCGATCTCCGCCAAGATCCGCGCCAATTCCAATCCTCAGTTCCAGGCGGTGAAATTTCTGGTTGGCGCGGACTACAGCCTGGGCGGCCGTCTCCCGCCCACGCCGGACACGGCCAACCCGATCCGCTTCGCGAACACGGAACTGCCCGCGGGCTACCTGCCGCGGCAGGTGACCGAGGCGAGGTACATGATCAACATGGCGCTGCTGCGGCCGCACGGAATGGCCGGCGTCACCCTGATCGGAAAGAACCACTTCGGCTCCGTCCACTTTCCGAACGACGGGGGCTGGTCCCCAAGGGTCCTGCACGGCAGCGTCATGCGGAATCAGGCTATGGGGTCCTACAACGCCCTGGTCGACCTGATGGGCCACCGGCGCCTTGGCGGCAACACCATGCTCTACCTGCTGGATGGCCTGTACACCGCGGAGCACAACGAAGGCAACGTATTCAAGTGGGCTTCCTTCGGCGACCACTGGGCTTCCAGCCTGTTCCTGTCGCAGGATCCGGTAGCCATCGACTCCGTGGGGTTGGACATCCTGAGCGGCGAACCCCGGGCAGTCGAGGTCCGCGGGAACCCGGACAACTACCTGCACGAAGCGGCCCAGGCGGCCAAACCCCCGTCCGGAACCGCGTACGATCCCGACGGCGGCGGCAAACTGGCCAGCCTCGGCGTGCACGAACACTGGAACAATGCCGCCGAACGGAAGTACTCGCGCAATCTGAACCGGAAGCAGGGCATCGAGCTGATTGCCTGCTGAAGAGCAGGGGAAGGAGCAGGGAAATCATGCTATCGACCACCGCGGCTGTGCGCGGCAGGCGGCAGTTTCTGCAAGTTCTGGGCGCGGGCGCCCTGGCGCTCGGCCGTCTCCCGGCGGCGGATAAACCAGGCGCGAAACCCATGCGCGGGCTCTTCCCAATCGGGGCATCGCCATTCACCGAGGCAAACGAGTTGGACCTGGAGTGCCTGGCGGCTCAGGTCAAGTTCCTCAATCGCGGAGGCGTGCACGGAGTCATCTGGCCGCAGATCGCGAGCGAGTGGACCACGCTTGCGAAAAAGGAGCGGCTGGAGGGAGCCGAGGCCATGACCGCGGCCGGCAAGGGCGGCAAGACCGCGATCGTCATCGGGGTGCAGGGACCCGACATGGCCGCCGTGCTCGAATACGTGAAGCACGCCGAAAAAGCGGGGGCGGATGCCGTCTGTTCGCTGCCGCCGGCCGGCGTCACCGACGATGGCGCGCTGTTCGACTACTACACCCGGATCGGCTCCGCCACGGGGCTTCCTCTTTTCGTACAGAGCCAGCCGTTCCCTATGAGCGTCGATCTGATCGTCCGGATGTACAAAGAGATCCCCACGTTCCGGCAGATCAAGGACGAGGCGGGCGATACGCTGGCGCGCATTACGGAAATCCGCGCCCGGACCGGCGATGGCGTCAGGGTGTTCACCGGAAACGGCGTGCGCAACATGATCAATGAGCTGATGCTCGGAGCGCAGGGCTACTGCCCCACCAGCGATCTGGCCGACATTTATGCCCAGACATTCGATCTGTGGGACGCAGGCAAGCGCAGGGAAGCGTTCGACATGTTCGGGCGGGTGCTGTGCTTCAACAGCATCGTGCAAACCGCCGGCGCGCCTCAGAAATACATTCTGGTGGCGCGCGGGGTCTTCAAGAACAGCCGCAGCCGTGGCGCCGCGGCGGGACGCGGCGGCGGGCGTGGAGCGGCGCGGCCTTTCACGGCGGAGGGCGAGAAGATCGTGAGGGATGCGCTCGACCTCTTGAAGCCCTATTTGAGAGCGTGAGTTGTTTTGGTGGGGCAACCTGCCCCACAATTTCTCACCCCCGGCCGGCGAGTTGCGGCTGGCTGGGGTCGCGCCGGGACCATTTGTAGGCCGCCAACGAGTTCTTCCAGAAGTATTTCTCGGCGGGCTCACGGCCCTTGGCCATAAAATAGTCCCGGACGATTTGGACGATGGCCGGCAGATTATCCACTGCCGATCCATTGGGCCAGTCGCTTCCAAAGATCAACTTATCTTCGCCGAATGTGTCGAACATCTGATCGAGAAGCGGCTTATACAGGCCCGGATCCGTCGAGGCTTTGCCGTCCATGACGCGCATGACTTCGGAGATCTTGATGTAGACCGTGGGCCGCGTGGCGAGCTCACGCAGGTTCCGTTCGACCGCCGGCCTGGCATTCGCCTCCAGCCGTCCCATCATAGAGGGGAGGTGGTCCACGATGATCCGCAGGCCGGGTACTTTGTCGTTGACGCGAATCACCGCCTCGATGAGATCCGGCCTCGGGTTCGCCGTGTCCATCGCCAGACCGGCTTGCTGCATCAGCTTGAGGCCTTCGAGGAAGGCCGGGTTGGCGGCCTGGGTCGCCAGGTTATAGCCCCACAGATTGCCGTAGCGGATGCCGAGAAAAAGCCGGTTCTTGTGATAGCGGTCCAGGTACTCTTTGAACTCGGGTTTCTCGGGCTGAAGGTTGCCTACGGCGCCGACCATGATCGGGTCCTTCTCCTCCACCTCCAGGACCCAGAGATTATCTTCGATCCAGGGGCTGGCCTCGATCTCGATGGCGCCGACGATTCCCAGCGGGGCGCCCAGCCTGCGATAGCGCGCCGGCAAGGCGGGCTCCGTATTCCCCCGTCCGCCCGAGTAGGGAGCGCCTTGCGGCCGCGTCTGGTCGAAGAGATGGATGTGGCAGTCGATGATCGGAATCGGCTTCGGCTGCGCAGCGGCGGACCTTGCCGCGGCGGCGAGAGCGGCGCCCGCGGCGGAACCCAGAAACGCCCTTCGGTGAAGTTCGCCCATGCTTGTCAAATGTAACACCTGACCCGGCGCGCCCCGGGACAGTTCAAGAAAAGACCCGCCTGCCGGTCCGGCAGTTACAATAAGCCTCTGCCGATTCAATTCAGGTCTCGCACGAAGGGTGAAAAAATGTCCGTCAATCCAAAATTCAGAACAGCCATCCTGGCTATTGCCGCGGCGGTTACGCTGCAACTCCCCATCACGGCCCAGAACCCGCAGGGAAGAAAGCCCGCTGCAGAACCGTACGCGTGGAAAAGCGTGCAGATGGTCGGGGCCGGGTTCGTGGACGGCATCATCTTCCATCCAACTGCAAAGGGAGTGCGATACGCCCGGACCGATATGGGCGGCGCGTACCGGTGGAACGATACGGTCAAACGTTGGGAGCCGATCCTGGACTGGGTGTCGTATGAGGACCTGAACCTCATGGGAGTGGAAAGCATCGCGCTCGATCCGGCCGACCCCGACCGCGTGTACCTGGCTTGCGGGACTTACACCAATGCGCGGACTCCCAACGGCGCGATTCTTCGCTCCGGCGACCGCGGGAGGACGTTTCAGCGCACGGACGCGCCCTTCAAGTTCGGCGGCAACGAAAACGGGCGCGGCAACGGCGAACGGATGGCGGTGGATCCCAACGACGGGAACGTTCTCTACCTGGGCACGCGCCAGGCCGGATTGTGGCGAAGTACGGACCGCGCCGTGACCTGGAGCAAGGTGGAAAGCTTTCCCGATATCACGGAGGCGCCGCCGGCCGCGGCTACGGGGCAACCCGCCCAGCCTGGACGCGGCGGTTTCGGCGGCGCCCGCCCCAGCCGGGGCAGCGGCATCGTCTTCGCCGTCTTCGACCCCCGCAGCGGGGCGCGCGGCAAGGCCAGCGGAACCATCTACATCGGCGCGTCCCTGATGGGACGGGACAACCTGTTCCGCAGCACGGACTCGGGCAGGACCTGGCAGCCCGTGCCGGGCCAACCCACGCAGTACCGGCCCAACCACGCCGTACTGGCATCCGATGGCGCGTTGTACCTATCGTACGGGACCGACCCCGGACCCAACCGGATGACCGATGGCGGCGTATGGAAGTTCAATACCGCGAGCGGCGAATGGACGGACATCACCCCGGACAGGCCCGACGCCGCCAGCCAAAAGGCATTCGGCTACGCCGCCGTCGCCGTGGACGCGCACAACCCGCGGGTGGTCATCGCCAGCTCGTTCGGCCGGCCCCGCGATGCGGGCGGCGAGGACATTTTTCGCAGTATTGACGGCGGCAAAACCTGGAAGCCCGTAATCGGGAGCGGCGGGACTTACGACTATTCCCTGGCGCCCTACGTGGCTCACACCGGAATCCACTGGCTGTTCGATATCGAGATCGACCCGTTCGACTCCAATCACGCGATGTTCACCACGGGGTACGGCGGCCATGAGACCTTCAACCTCACGGACGTGGATGCCGGCAAGCCGACGAAGTGGAGCGTCATGAGTACGGGCATCGAGGAGTCCGTCGCGCTGGAACTGCTCAGCCCGGCCAAGGGCGCGCACCTGATCTCGGCCATCGGAGATTACGGCGGTTTTGTGCATTGGGACCTGGACAAGCCGGCGCCGGAAGGCAACTTCGACAATCCGCATTTCGGCAACACCAACGGCGTAGCCTGCGCCGAGAACAAGCCCGAGGTCATGGTTCGGGTCGGGGCGGCTTCGGGGAGCCGGGGCGGCGGCAATATCGGCTACTCGCTGGACGGCGGCAAAAGCTGGCAGCCGCCGGCGTCCACGCCCCAACCGAACAGCCGGTTGGGACATATCGCCGTCTCGGCCGACGGAGCGGCGTGGGTTTGGGTTCCCCAGGGAAGTCCGGCCTATTTCACCAGTGACAACGGCGGAAAGTGGACGCAGTCGCAAGGCGTGCCCAACAACACGCGCATCATCGCCGACCGCGTCAACCCGCGGAAGTTCTACGCGCTGGCGCTGTTCGATGGGAAGCTTTTCGTCAGCAGCGATGGAGCGGCGACTTTTGCGGAGCAGCCGGTAACCCTGCCGGACGGCCTGCCGCAGCGCGGCAACCGCGGCGACAGCCGTGGCGGACAAGACCGCATCTACGCCACGCCGGGGAAGGAAGGAGACATCTGGCTGGCCGCCTTCAACGGCCTGTATCATTCGGCCGACGCCGGAAAGTCTTTTTCCAGGATGGGCGGCGTCGCGGAAATGCACGCTTTCGGCTTCGGCAAGGCGGCGCCGTCCGCCGATTATCCCGCCCTGTACATGATCGGCGTCGTCGATGGCCAGCGGGGCATATTCCGCTCGGATAACGCCGCCCGCAACTGGGTGCGGATCAACGACGATCAACACCAGTGGGGATTGCTGTTACACATCACCGGCGATCCCAGGCAATACGGCCGGGTGTACGTGGGGACGCACGGACGCGGGACGGTTTACGGAGATCCGGGTCGAAAGTCGAACTGACAGAGAGGGAAGAATGAGAAAAACATTGAGCTTGGCGTTGCTTGCGGCGTGCGGCCTCGGCTTGGCGCAGACCGCTCCGGTCAAGGAGCGTCCGATTCCCCGCCTGGAAAAGAAAGAGGGCCGGTACGCCCTGGTGGTGGACGGCGCCCCATTCCTGATGCTCGGCGCCCAGGCGAACAACTCCAGCGGCTGGCCGGCCATGCTCGCCAAGGTCTGGCCCGCGCTCGAGTACCTGCGCGCCAATACGCTGGAAATACCCATCTACTGGGAGCAGTTCGAGCCGCGGCCGGGACAGTTCGATTCCACCGTGCTGGACGCGATTCTCTCACAGGCCCGCCAGCGCAACATCCGGCTCGTCCTGCTGTGGTTCGGGACCTATAAGAACGGCAGCCAGCACTACATGCCGGAGTGGATGAAGCTGGAACCGGAACGGTACTTCCACGTCATCGATAAGAACGGCCGGCCGGCGGATTCGCCCTCGCCGTTCGCCACCGCGTCGCTGGAAGCGGATATCCACGCTTTCACGGCATTCATGCGCCGGCTCAAAGCGGCCGATCCGCAACGGACCGTGATTATGGTCCAGGTGGAAAACGAACCGGGCACGTGGGGGCCCCTCCGCGATTACTCGCCCGCGGCGCAGAAGCTGTTCGACGCGGCGGTCCCGGCCGGCGTCCTGAAAGCGATGAACAAAGAGCCGGGCTCGCCGAACTGGCAAGCGGCGTTCGGCCCCGAGGCCGAGGTTTGCTTCCACGCCTGGGCGGTCGCCACGTACGTGGGGAAGGTGGCCGCGGCCGGAAAAGCCGTTTACCCGCTGCCGCTCTACGCCAATGCCGCGCTGCGCGACCCCCTCAAGCCCGGGGCTCCCGGATCGTATGAGAGCGGCGGCCCTACCGACAATGTGATTCCCATCTGGAAAGCCGCCGCCCCCGCGCTCGACGTCGTGGCGCCCGACATCTACCTGAGCGAACCCGCGCAATATCTCAAGGTCCTGGAGTTGTACCACCGGGACGACAACCCCCTGTTCATTCCCGAGACGAGCGGGGGCGCAAACGTGGCGCGGTTTTTCTTCTCCGCTCTCGGTCTTCAGGCGATCGGATTCTCGCCTTTCGGGCTGGATTACACGCGGGCCCGTCCGGCGCAGCCCGGTTCGACGAGCTCCCCGGATGAATTTCTGGAACCCACCGCCCGGAACTACCGCCTGATTGCGCCCATGATGCGCGACGTGGCCCGCCTCAATTTCGATGGCAAGCTGCAAGCCGTCGCGGAGGAAAAAGGGAAGGTAGCGCAGACCCTCGCCTTCGGAGCCTGGAACGCCGTCGTGTCCTACGGCGCGGCCCGCAACAATCGCGCCGTGGGGAACCCGGAGCCCACGGGCCGGGTCCTGGTGGCGCAACTCAAAGACAACCAGTTTCTGATAGCGGGATACTCCTGCCGCGTGGACTTCAGCCCCGCGGATCCGAACAAACGCCGCCAGTTCCTGCGGGTGGAAGAGGGCAAATACGAAAACGGCGCTTTCAAGTTCCTCCGCATCCTCAACGGCGACCAGACCGACTGGGGGCTCAACTTCGGTTCCGAGCCCACGGCCCTGCGAGTATCCGTGGCTACCTACTGAACCCCGGCAGGCTCACGGCGAGCCGCTCCTTTTGCGGGGCGGCCCTGCCGCATAGGGCAGCGGGATCGCACGCGTCCTGCTCCGTCACGCGTGCAGTTTGCGGAAGCTCTGGAGGCAGCGCTCCACGGACTGGACCGGCGTGACCCCTTCCGGGTAGCTCTCCTGTTCCACTATGTAGACCTCGACGCCGCCCACCGTTTCGGCCGCGCTGAAGAGGCCCTTCCAGTCCACCACGCCTTCGCCCAGCATCACGCCGCGCTTTCCGGCGGCGTAGTCGTTGAGATGGAACATCCGGACCCGCCCGGGATAGCGCTTGATGTATGCGACGGGATCGAGATCCTTGCCCGGGAAGGCGGCCACGTGTATTTGCAGGCCGACGTCCTTTCCGGTGTTGTCCATCAGCACGTCCAACGGACGCTTGCCCTCAATCACATCCAGTTCCCCCGCGTGGTTGTGAAACGCAAACTGCATCTTGTGCTTCCCGAGCCGCTCCGCGATCTCGTTGAACTGCCGGGCGTGTTCGTAGAAAGGCTGGATGGTTTTTAACGGGTTCAGCCATCCCAATGTGAGCCTGGAGTTGCCGAGAATCTGATTGGCTTCTACCGTCCTCTCCAACTGATCGCCCACCAGCGTCGGCAGCAGCAGGTGGATGCTGAACATCTTGAGACCCGAGTCGTCGAATACCTGCCGGAGTTCTTTCGGATTGCGCCCGTAGACGGCGTTCATGTCTCCGATGGCGCCCTGAAAGCCGGCCAGTTCGAAACCTTCGTACCCCATTTTGGCGAGGACCGCCAGGGTTCCGGGCAGGTCCCTCTGGCAGTCCTGCCGGACGGAGTACAGTTCCACGGCGACGGGCACGCGCCTTGCGGCCGAGAGTGCGGTCTGCAGGATGGGCGCTGCCGCCGCCGCGCTTATAAAGTCGCGCCGGGACAGGCGTGAGTCGAACGTTCGCACGATTCACCTCCGCGGTGTTTTCGAATTCACAGTATATGCGCCGGCGGCGCCGGTGGCGCACGCTCGCGTGTGGCCGTCAGCGCTGAGCGGATCGTGGGCTGAAGCCCGCGAAGGCACGCCGAAGCGTGCGTCCCATAAAG
>JAIQFU010000220.1 GCA_020073115.1 Terriglobia bacterium | reverse complement strand
GCTGCTGTTTCTCGATGAGCCTACCAACGGCCTGGACCCGCCCGCTCGCGCGCGCATGATCCAGCTCATCCAGGAGATCCGCGACCGCGGCGATCTCCGCCTGATCCTCTCTTCGCACCTGCTGCGCGACGTGGAGGAATGCTGCGACGAGGTGCTGATCCTCAAGGACGGCAATATCGCGGCGTTCTGCAACCTGGAGGAGGAGCGCCGCGCCAACCGCCGCTTCCTGGAGATCGAGACGCGGGGCGAGAACAACGGCTGCTTCGTGGAGGCCATCGAGAAACTGGGGTGCGAAACGGCGCCCGGGGCGCAGGGCCGCATCAAGCTGGTGCTGCCCGACGGCCTGGAGGTCCGGCGGCTGTACGAAGTCGCCGCCGAGCAGAACGTGCAGATCCGCCGTTTGAACCACAAACGCGATTCGCTGGAGGATATCTTCCTCAAAGCCATGGAGACCGCCAATGGCCGTATATAAGAAAACCTACCGGCCGTACGAAGGCGAGCTGACGGCTTCCTGGTCGCGGCTTTTCGTGATTCCGCGGTACGCGTTCGAAGACCTGCACCGCTCGCGCTTTCTGACTGTCTTCTACATCGCCAGCTTCATCTACCCGCTGATCTGCGCGCTGATCGTTTACGTGGAGCACAATCTCAGCGCGCTCAAGCTGCTCAACCTGGAGAACACTTCGCGCCTGATTCCCATCGGCGTGTCGTTCTTTATGGGGCTGCTGGGCTGGCAGAGCATGCTGGCGCTGTTTTTGGCGGCCTTCGTGGGCCCCGGCCTGGTTTCGCCCGATCTGGTGAACAACGGCCTCTCGCTCTACATGGCGCGGCCGTTCTCCCGCACGGAGTACGTGCTGGGCAAGATGAGCGTGCTGGTGATCCTGATGTCGCTGATGACGTGGGTCCCCGGCCTTCTGATCTTCGGGTTGCAGGCGTACCTGGAAGGCTGGAGCTGGGCCACGGAGCACGCGCGCATCGCCGCGGGGATTTTCTTCGGAGCCTGGGCGTGGATTCTGCTGCTCTCGCTGATGGCCCTGGCGCTTTCCGCGTGGGTGAAGTGGAAGCCCGCGGCCGGCGCGCTGATTTTCGTGCTGTACTTCGTGGCGGCCGGTTTCGGTGCCACCATCAACGGCGTCCAGCGCACGCATTGGGGCCACCTGCTGAACATCGGCTACCTGGTGGGCCGGATCTGGGTGGCGCTCTTCGAAGGCGCCAACAAGACCACCAACGGCGCTGTGTTTTTCCGCGTCCCCATGGGCGAAGAGTTGCCCATGTGGAGCTGCTGGCTGGCGCTGCTGGCGGTGTGCGGCGTGTGCCTGTACATGCTGGCGAGGAAGGTGCGCGGCGCGGAGGTGGTGCGATGACCCCATCCCAAACCATCACCTTCGAAAACGTATCCCGGTTCTACGGCGAGGTGCTGGGCGTAAACCGTGTAAGCCTGAGCGTGCCGCCCGGGGTCACCAGCCTGGTCGGCCCGAACGGGTCGGGCAAGACTACCCTGATGAACCTGATGACCGGGCTGCTGCGGCCCACCGAGGGCCGCATCCAGGTGCTCGGTATCCCGCCGGGTCATCCCGAGCGCCTGTGCCGGCTGATCGGGTACTGCACGCAGTTCGACGCCTTCCCCAAAGGCCTCACCGGCTACCGGTTTCTCTACGCCTTCCTGCGAATGCACGGCATGAATCACGACGAGTGCGACGCGCGGACCAAGGCGGCCCTGGAATTGGTGGGATTGAGCGATGCCGCCAATCGCACCGTGGGCGCGTACAGCAAAGGCATGCGGCAGCGCGTCAAACTGGCGCAGGCCATCGCGCACGAACCGCAGGTGGTGGTGCTCGACGAGCCCCTCAACGGCCTCGACCCCATGGCGCGGGCCGAAGCCATCGCCCTGTTCCGCCAGTGGGGCGAGCAGGGGAAGCACGTCATCGTCTCCAGCCACATCCTGCACGAAGTGGACCGCATCTCCGACCAGGTGATCCTGCTCAGCCAGGGCTACGTGGTGGCGGAAGGCCAGATCCAGGGCGTGCGCAGCGAGGTGAAGGACCAGCCCATGCAGATCCTGGTACGGTGCGACCGGCCCGGACTGCTGGCCTCGCGCCTCTTCCAGCAGGACCACGTGGTGGAGGCGCGGATTCAGGGCGACGGCAAGAACCTGCTGCTGCGCACCAAGGATGCGGACAGTTTCTACCTGCTGCTGAATCGCGTGATTCTGGATTCGGGCCTGGAGGTGGAATCGGTGGCCCCCGCCGACGATGACGTGAACTCCGTCTATCAGTATCTGATCGGCTCCGAAGGAGCGACGGTATGAAGGACCTCTGGATGCGCCAGATCGGCGGCGTGCTGCGGCTCGAGCTGAAGAGAACGGCCTTCTCCAGGCGCGGCTGGTGGATCTACTGCCTGGCGGCCGCCCCGGTGTTCATTTCGCTCATGCACTGGCTGATCGAAATCCAGCACCGTTCCCACAGCCACAGCATTGGCGAGGACAGCGTCGTTTTCGCGGGTTTGTTCCTCTTCTTCTTCCTCCGGGGCTCGCTTTTCTTCGGGGCCATGGGCATTTTCTCCAACCTGTTCCGCGGAGAGATGCTGCAGAAGACGCTCCACTATTACTTCCTGACGCCCATTCGGCGGGAGTGGCTGGTGGCCGGCAAATACGCCGCCGGGCTGGCGGTTTCGCTGATGCTGTTCCTGCCCAGCGTGGCCATCACGTACCTGCTGCTGGGACGCCATTTCGGCGCGGCGTGGACGGATTACCTGACGCACGGCCCGGGCCTGGGACAGCTTGGCTCCTACCTGCTGGTGACGACGCTGGCCTGCGTGGGCTACGGCGCGGTGTTCCTGGTCTGCGGGCTGCTCTATAAGAACCCGATGATCCCGGCGGCGGTGGTGTGGGTTTGGGAGGCCCTCAACCCCTTCCTGCCCACGGTGCTGAAGAAGATCAGCGTGATTTTCTATCTGAAGAGCCTCTGCCCGGTGGAAGTTCCGGCGCCCCCGCCATTCTCGGTGATGGTGATCGAAGCCGATCCGCCCCCCGCCTGGCTGGCGGTTCCCGGCCTGCTGGCGGTGGCCGCGCTGCTGCTGATTTACGCCGCCATCACGGCGCGGCAGACGGAAATCAACTACGGAGAGTAAGTTCAATTCCGGGACGGGCTACGAAACCCCCAACTGATTTCATGCCGAAGAATCGGACCTACTGCCCATCGGGCGGGATCGCCAGATGGAGGTCAATTGTCTTGTTCTCCCTGGAACCCAACGCAGTCTGTTGGGCTCTTTTCTCGTAAATCCTGAGGAAGTCGGGGTCGTACCAGCTTCCGGGCTCGACGTCGTCCCACGCGAAAACCGCATAGCCACCCGGCGGAATCGCCGTGAATTCGAAATGGGCATTCTGATCGCTTGTGGTTGTTTGAAAAAAATAAATGCGGTCCCGCGTATTGGGAACGAGCGCGACGGTAGCGCCAGGCGCAAGCTCCTCTTTCGCATTCCGAACTACGCCTTCCAGCTTCGCGCCGTCCGAAGCAAGCATGACTGCAACCTGAACCCTCCCACCCGCGGGGACCGTCAACCCGTCGGCCAATATATCGGCATCGCCCGCACGCGCCGACTTCACGTAAAAACGGCGCAGCAACCCGCCGGAGAACCGGACGACCGGATAGCGGCCAGCCGTTACGCCGCCGCGTCCAAACATGCTGATGACGGAGTAACCGCGCCCGTTCGGTTCTGAAAGTTGCATCGAGATACCCGACGCATCTGGTTTCTCGTCTCCTTCCGCGGCGATCTGCAGCTTCTCGATCGTCGCCCCTGGCTGTAACGTGAGCCGGACGCCTTCGATATCCGCATCTCCGACATCGATCCGCGTTCCGATGTGGTTCGAATCCGCCACGGTGTTCACGTAATAGATCCCCGGAGGTACGCCGCGGAACTCGAAATCGCCCGAGGCGTTTCTGGTGGACGCCCGCAGCGGATGATCCCTGATTCCGGAATTCCGCGCGTCCTCCAGTTCCACCGATACCACGCGTCCGGGCAAATTCAGGACTCTCCCGGCAACCCGAAACACGCGGGATCGAATCATCGTCACGTCTACCCCGGACACGCGCCGTCCTGGCGCGACTTCAACCGGCGTGGCGAGCGCCAGGTCGTTCACATTGGGATAGATCGTTGGTATGGACATCTCGGCGGAAGCGGGTTTTCCGGAGCGGTCTACCCGGAAGGGGAAGTCGAGCGCGCCCGCTTCGACGCCGATATAGTATTTCCCCGCCGCGAGGCCGTGAAACCGGTATTCGCCGCGGTCGTCCGTTGTCGTGGCGGCTTCGCGCCGCACCGCTCGTACTCCCTGTTCGTAGGTGAACCGGGCCAGTGTCACGTATGCGCTTTCGAGCGGCTCGCCGTCGCTGTCGCGAACCATCCCCGCGATGGCCCCTCCCGGCGTCAACTTCAACGTAACATCGGCCAGGTTCTGGCCTGCTTCCAAACGCACGCGGGCGCCCTCGGCGCCGAGGCGGTGCGATCCATAAGCCGTCTCCAGATAGCCGCTTCGAGCCCCCTTCAGCCTGTACACGCCCGCGCCGAGGTCCACCATCTCAAAATGGCCTTTCTCGTCTGAAACCGTAACGCTTGTCTCTATCAGC
This sequence comes from Terriglobia bacterium, assembly GCA_020073115.1. Classification (GTDB taxonomy): domain Bacteria; phylum Acidobacteriota; class Terriglobia; order Bryobacterales; family Bryobacteraceae; genus BOG-224. The sequence continues at coordinate 17,716 of JAIQFU010000220.1, read as the reverse complement.
GCGGACCCACGGTCGGCTGGTTCGAGGGATAGATTGACCTTGTTGAGCGGATCGCCCGAAACAGCGTCGACAACTGTCCCCGAAAGCGTGCACTTCTGAGGAGCCTGAATGTTTGAAAGAGACGGCGCCGCCGTCTGCGCAGAAGTGCCCAGTGCCACACAAATAAGAGCAGTTACCGCCATAAAAGGTTTCATTGTCTTGTTCCGGTTCTAAGGCGCTTAGGCCGTCACCGAAGGTTACACGGTTTCCGGCGCTCTCTAAAGATCAACGTCATCGCGCATCAGCAAGGTAACGGCCTGTCGCATAGATCGTCCGCGCAATTCTCTCCATTTTGTCGTAGTCAATTCGGTCAGCCGTGTCCCCCGCAGTGTGCATCTCAGCATGATCCCCCGTGGTGATCCAGAGAACAGGCAAGCCTTTGGCCCGGTAGACTTCGTGATCGCTGCCGCCCCAGTGCTTCCGGCTGACGATGCGCATTCCCAAATAGCTCATGTTGACGTTTCTTGTAACCTCGACCAGGTTGGCCGATCCGTTGGCCTCAACCTCGTCTGGTCCGCTCAATACCCTCGGTAACTGTTGGGGCGGATCTCCGGGATTTTGCGTGCGTCCGATCATGTCCATGTTGATGAATGCCACGATGCGATTTAGCGGTACGGTTGGGTGTTCGGTGAAGTATCTCGATCCCCACCCGAGTTCTTCCTCGCCTGTGTGCCAGATAAACAAGATGGATCGTCTTGGCTTGGGAGCCTTTACCATCGCTTCCGCAATGGCCAGGAGCGCAACGGCGCCTGAGCCGTTGTCATCTGCACCGGGGTGCGCCTCGTGCGCCGGGCCGTCATCCTCGGGCAGAGCGTCGTAATGTGCGCCCAACACCACATACTCGCGCTTTAGCTCCGGATCTGAGCCTTCAAGCAATACAATCACGTTTCGAGTGTTGGGATGCGCACTCCGAATCCCAACATGCAACCTGAGATTTTTATTGGCGTTGAACCCGAAGCCGTTCAATAAAGGCCCCCCGGTTTTCCATGCATCGCGTGGATTTTTGGGTAGTCCAGCCAGGATCTCCGCAGCCGCAAGGGCCTCCTTGTCAAAAAGCGCATCAAGCAACTCACGAGACGCCATGATCTCAAGGAAGGGAACACTGCCTGGCTCTGCCGGCGCTGCTACGCCAATTTTATGATCCGCAGTCCAGACCCGTGGCATACCAGACATGTAGATGATCCCCTTGGCGCCACGAGCACGGGCTGCGTCCGCTGGCTTGGCCCAATCTTCGCCGTACTTCCCTCGCAAGAGATCATTTGGCGGTTCTGCGCTAGCGACGATTACGAATTTGTCCTTGACATTCAGGCTCTGGTACGGATCGTGGCCCTCGGCCTTTATGAACCACCCGTCTCCGGCATACGCCACTCCACCGTTCGCTGCGGTTCCGATCGGAGACCCTAGAACGAAATCGCGACCATACGGGAAGATACGCCCTGCGACTTCAGCCGTTGTCTCCTGTGGGATGACTTGCACGTCGTCCAAGGCGATCGTCTGAAAGCACGTCTCCCGTTCGCCGGCCGGTTTCAAGCCTGCGTGGAGAAGACGTGTGGCGAGGAATTTAGCGGTCAGGTCCAGGCCGGTTGATGGCGCCCCTCGGCCGTGGAGTTCCTCAGCGGTGATGAACTCAAGATCACTCTTTAAAAGCAGCGCCCTTATGTCACCCGCTCCTGATCTCGCACGCTCGAGAGTACCGGTATCGGCTGGAGTCTGGGCACAGGCAGCCCCTACGAGAACGGCTATGTAGCAGCCTGTTCGGAGCGGCCGGTTTTTGAGTGTGTTGCCCAATCTCATCAAAGCACAGGACCTCCGACTCTCATATTAGACGGACGATGCCACCTGAGCGTGCAGCGAGATTCCACCGACAAAGACCTGTGCGAATTGAGGCAAACGGACCGCAGTCTTCGAACTTCCGAAGGCCGAGACCCCTGGCCGGTGTGCCGACTGCAAGCAGGAAGATAGCGGCGTCTTTCAAAATTCAGTCCTCCGTTCCCGTAACACTACTCGTGCCCGAACAGTCACTTCAACCCCGCGCCTCTATTTCCTGCACCATCAACGCCCCTGTGCTCTCGATGCCGGTTCCCCACTGCCCCGCCTGCTACCCTCGAAGCGGGACAGACCGCTGTGATCAAACCGCCTGCGATGGGCAAACAAAAACTACCAAACGAACCCAATCCCATTTCCGGACACCTCGTGAGGAAATGCATCGAGAGCGCGCTCGCGCGATATTGCGAAACTACCAATCAAACCCAGTCCCAAAAACGGACAGTGCGGCGCGGGGGGAGCGGCGGATCGCGGCTGGCAAATTCACGCGCCAGCCGGCGGCCCCGGCGTTCTTTGACAACTGAATAGTCGTAGTAGGTAGGACCGCGCTGCGCGCGGTCGCGACACGCTGGAGCGTGTCGCGGCCGCCCGGAGGACGGCGCTACGGCGCTACAATCGGGTTTCGGATCTCGAATACCCCTATGCCGCGGCGTCTCGCCCGTAAACTCATGCTTTCGATCACGGTGATCGTGATCATCGTGGCGGCGGTTTCCGGGCTGGTCAACGTCAGAACCGAAGAGGGCCAACTCCTCTACACCATGACCCTGGGGGCCGACCAGCTTTCCAAGGCCATCACCAGCGCCACGTGGCACGCCATGCTGGACGACCACCGCGACGTGGCGTACCAGGTCATGCGGACGATCGCCGAGAAACAGGGCATCGACCGGATCCGCATGTTCAACCGCACGGGCGAGGTGCGCTTTTCGACGAACCCGGAGGACCGGGGGGCCTCTCTCAAGCGCGACTCCCAGCCCTGCGCGCTCTGCCATGCGCCCGGAGCGCCGAAGCTGAAGCTGGACCTCCCCTCGCGCGTGCAGATCGTGCGCGCAGCCGACCGCCGGCGGCGCCTGGAGATGGTTACCCCCATTTATAACGAGAAGTCGTGCAGCGAGGCCGAGTGTCACGCCCACCCGGTGGAAATGAAAGTCCTGGGGGTGCTCGATCTTGCTCTGAACCTGGAGAGCGTGGACAAGGAAGTCGCCAGCATGAAGGCGAGGGTGATGCTGGTGACCGGCGTCGAAATTACGCTGATCGGGCTGTTCATTATTTTCTTCACCCGCCATTTCCTGGCCCGCCCCATCGCCAACCTGATCGGCGGCTTCAAAGCGGTCAGCCAGATGGAACTGGATAAGCCCCTGGAAATCGTGGACAGCAGCGAGGAACTGGACGAACTGGCGCGCTCCTTCAACATCATGCGCGACCGCCTGCGCGCCGCTCTGGCGGAACTTAACCAGTTCACGCAGAACCTGGAGACCAAGGTGGAGGAGCGCACCCAGCAGCTCAAAGCGGCGCAGAAAAAGCTGTTGCAGAGCGACCGCCTGGCCTCGCTGGGGCAGCTTTCCGCGAGCGTGGCGCACGAAATCAACAACCCCGTCTCCGGCGTGCTCAACCTGTCCATGCTGATGCAGCGCATGCTGAAAGAGGACGGCATCCCGCCGGCCCGCCTGGAGGAGTTTCGAAAGTACCTTTCCCAGGTGACCAACGAGACGGCGCGCGTGGGACGCATCGTGAGGGCCGCATCGTTTCCGACCTGCTGGCATTCTCGCGGCGCGGCAAGCCGCAGCGCGCCGCGGCGGACTTGAACAAGATCGTCCGGATGACGCTCTCGCTGGTGCAGCACAAGATGAAACTCAGCAGCGTGACCGTGGAGGCGAGCCTGGCGGAAGACCTGCCGGCGGTCCCCTGCGACGCCTCGCAGATCCAGCAGGTGGCGCTCAACCTGATGCTGAACGCCTCCGAAGCCACGCAATCGAAGGCCGAACGGCGCGTCGTGGTCTCCACGGCGCGGGGCGATGGGGCCGTGGTGCTCACGGTGGCGGATAACGGCGAGGGGATCCCGCCGGAGAATCTCAGCAAGATTTTCGACCCCTTCTTCACCACCAAATCGGAAGGGAAGGGGGTGGGGCTGGGGCTGGCCGTCTCCTACGGGATCATCCAGGCCCACGGAGGCGAAATCGAAGTCAAGAGCGCGGTGGGCGAGGGCACGACGTTCACCGTGTCGCTGCCGCTCGAGCAGCCCACGCAGGCGAGCAAGCCTCCGCTGCTGGAACTGGCGCGCAATGGATGAAGTACCTGTACGTGGGGGGGATGGCCGAGGTGGACGGGGAAGCGCTGGAATCGATCCGCGGGCGCGTGGCCGCCGAGTTCGCCCTTTCGCCCAGGGAGATCCGGCTGCCCGCGCCGGGTTTCGCCTACGATCCGATACGGGGGCAGTACGCTTCCACCGAGCTGCTCGAAAACCTCGTCCGGCGCTGCCCGCCCGACGCGTTCAAGCTGCTGGCCGTGACGGAATGCGACCTGTTCATCCCGGTGCTGACGTTCGTATACGGCCATGCCCAGTTGGGCGGACGCGTGGCGCTGGTTTCGCTGGCGCGGCTGCGGCAGGAGTTCTACGGGCTGCCCCCCAACCGGGAGGTCTTTGTCGAGCGCGCCCTGAAAGAGGCGTTGCACGAAACCGGCCATACGTTCGGGCTGGTGCATTGCGCGGACCGGAACTGCGCCATGGCGCTTTCCACCAACGTCCGGCAGATCGATTCGAAACGCGCCGAGTTCTGCGCGGCCTGCGCGGCCCGGCTGCCGCGCCCGGCGCGCCCGAGGGAGTAAGGATATGAAGAACCACTGGCCCATCCTGGTGGTGGACGACGAAGAGGTGATGTGCGAATCGCTCGCGGCGTGGCTGCGCGAGGACGGGTATGCGGTAGACACCGCCGCGTCGGGCCGCGCCGCGGTAGATAAAGCCCGCCAGCGCGACTATGCCATTTACTTCGTAGACCTCAAAATGCCCGGGGGCATGGACGGCATCGAAACCATGATGCAAGTCCGGCGGCTCCACCCGGAAGCGTCCATCATCATCATCACCGCCTACGCCACCGTGGACACGGCCATCACCGCCATGAAAGAGGGCGCGCAGGAGTACATCGTCAAGCCGTGCAACCCGGAGGAGATCTCGCTGCTGGTGAACCGCATCATCAAGGTGAAAAATCTCCAGCGGGAGAACACGATCCTGCGGAAAAAGCTGAGCCGGAAGTACTGCACCCACGACGTGATCAGCAAGAACGCGCGCATGCGCGAGATCCTGGCGCTGGCGGCCGAGGTCGCCAGCCTGCGCAGCACGGTGCTGATCCAGGGGGAAAGCGGCACCGGCAAGGAACTGGTCGCGCGCGCCATCCACAACTCCGGCGACCGCGCGCAGAAGCCCTTCGTGGCCGTCTCCTGCGCCGCCCTGGCCGAAACCCTGCTGGAATCCGAGCTGTTCGGGCATGAGCGGGGCGCTTTCACCGGGGCCATGCAGCAGAAACAGGGGAAATTCGAGATGGCCGACGGCGGCACCATCCTCCTGGACGAGATCGGCGACATCTCCCCCAAGCTCCAGGTAGACCTTTTGCGTGTGCTCCAGGAACGCTCCTTCTACCGCGTGGGCGGATCGGAGGAGGTGCGGGTGGATGTGCGGGTGATCGCCGCCACCCACGTGAATTTGCAGCAGGCCGTGGCGGAAGGCCGCTTCCGCGACGACCTGTTTTACCGGCTGAACGTGATCGAGATCCGGATTCCCCCGCTGCGCGAGCGCCGCGAGGACATCCCGCTGCTGGCGGCGCACTTCTTGGAGCGGCTTTCGCACGAGCTGGGAAAAGAACTGGACGGGATTTCCGAAGGGGCGTTGCGTCTTCTGATGGACTACAACTGGCCGGGGAACGTCCGCGAGCTGGAGAACGCCGTGGAGCGCGCCATGGTGACCTGCCGCAGCCGCATGCTGAGCGAAGAGGACTTTGCGTTTCTGGCCTTGAACGGCGCCGCGGGAAAAGCGCTCAACTTCCCGGCGGGCATGACGCTGCAGGACATGGAGAAACAGTTGATTGCGGCCACTATCCAGCGGGCCGGCGGGAACATCAAGGAATCCGCGGCGGCTTTGGGGATAGACCGGTCTACGCTGTACGAGAAGATCAAGCGGTACGAGATACCGCGGTAGAAATCTCGAGGAGCGCCTCCGGCCTGGCGGGCCGGAGGCACTCCCCAAGGGCTATCCTTCCGAGATCTTGTTGGTTTCGATGTCCCACCGCACCCGCTTCTTTTTGCGGTAGGCCATATTCCCCAGGTGGGCGGCGCCCGCGGCGTGGTGGCCCTCCTCGGCCGTCTCCCGGCTGGGCGTTCCGTCTTGCAGGGACTTGATGAACAGCTCCTCGTGGGCGAGGCCGCGCTCCACCCGGAAGGTCTGCGGCGGCTTGGTAGCAGGCAGTTGCGGCCTCTTGCCGCCGCCGAACCCGATGGAATCCAGGTACTTCTCGCGGTTCTCCTTCGTCCAGCCATTGAGGCCGTACGCCGCGATGGGCGACGCGGCCGGCTCGAACGTCACCTGCACGCCGCCGCGGCCCGTGGTGAGGGTTCCCTCGGATCCCAGGATCATCATTCCCTGCCCGCCCACGGTGTTCCCCAGGTTGGCCGTGACCTCGAGGATGAAGCCGGGGTATTCCAGGAGGCCCATCAACACGTCGGGACACGTGCGCCCGTCGTCGAAGCGGAAAATCCCGCCCTGCGCCACGGCCGAGCGCGGCCCCTTCACGTCCATGATCTCGTGCATGGTGGTCAGCTCGTGGACCCAGAGGTCCGTCGCCACGCCGCCCGAGTACTCCCACCAGCAGCGCCAGCGGAAAAAGCGCTTGGGGTCGAATTCGTGCTTGGGCGCGGATCCCAGCCAACGCGTCCAGTCGATCGTTTGGGGCGATGCGTCCAGCGGAATCGGGTAGACCCACGCGCCTTCGGGCGAGTTGCGGTAGGTGGCCAGACGGACGGTGTTGACCTTGCCCAGAATGCCCGATTTCACCACCTCGCGCGCTTTGGCCGTGAGGGGCGACGTCTTATTCTGGCTGCCCACCATCAGGAGCTTGCCGCTTTTCTTCACCGCGTCGCAGATGATCTTGCCTTCGGGGATGGCCCAGGTCATGGGCTTCTCCACGTAGACGTTCTTGCCGGCCGCGAGCGCGTCGAGCGTCATGCGCAGGTGCCAATGGTCGGGAGTGGCGATCACCACGGCGTCGATGTCCTTGCGCGCCAGCAGGGCGTGGTAATCGCGGGTGGTTTCGATCTGGCCGCCGGTGGCCTCCTTGGCCCCGGCGAGGTGGCCGTCGTAGCAGTCGGCCGCCATGACGAGGCGCACGCCCGGCATGGCTTTGAAGGTGCTGATGTGACCCGACCCGCGGATTCCCACGCCGATGAATCCCAGCGCGATCTGGCCGTTGGGCCCCGCCGCCTTGAGTGTGGGCCGGGGCCCGGCCAACTGGTAGAGCATCGCCGCCGGCGCGGCGCTCTGTATGAAGTGCCTTCTCGTGCTATCCATTGCCTCTCCATGCCAGCAATCCGAGCCCCAGCGCGGACGCCAGGGTGATTGCCAGTCCTAACCCGAAATAATTGGAACGGAACCGGAAACTGACTTCGCCGTCCCCCGCGGGGACCATCACGCCCATCAGCGCATGATCCACGCGCAGGACCGGCGCTTCGCTGCTCCCGATCGCCGCCCGCCAACCGGGATACCACGCCATGGCGAACTTCAGCAAGCTGGGCGACGCCGCGTGGTATCGGACGCGGCACGACTGCTCGCCGGACGCGACGGCGGACGCCGACGCGGCGGGGTCCTGCCGAACCGCCGGAGCCGGCGCGAGAACCGTGGACTGGGCCGCGGGATCGAGGGTCTCCAGGGCCTTCAGGGACTCGGCTTCGCTGTTCACGGTTCGCACCGATTTGGGGAAATAGGCCCGCGGCAGCACCCCGGGATTGGGGTCCAGGCTTCCCGTCCGGCCGTTCAAGACCCGCCCGACATTCAGGCCATCGCGCAGCTTGGGATTCCGCGCCATGGCTTCGATGTACTCGTCGTAGACCCGCGGCTCGAGCGAGAAATAGCCGTAAGTCGCCTCCAGGTTCAGATCCAGGGGATGATCGAGCGGGCCCAGCGCTACCACGTGGCGGGGCGCATCGAAGCGGCTCAGGGGCGGCTGTTTAGCGGCCACGCGTTCCCTGGCCAGTTCCTCACCGGACCCGTACAGCTCCGTAAAACTCCCGCGCGCATAAGCCAGCGGATTGCGGGCCGAGTTCCAATACCAGACATCGATGAATACGAGAACCACGAGCGCGGCGGCCAGCCACGGCTTGGGAAAACGTTCCAGGATCCAACCGGCTCCCGCGGCGGCGAGCATCGCCAGCCCCAGGGCTACAACGAACCAGCCCTGAATCGGCGCGCGGACCTTGTGCATACCGGGCAGCAGCGCCCCCACGCGGTAAAACCCGCCGGCGGGGCCGAACAGATACCAGGCCGCCGGCACGGCCACCAGCAGCGCCGGCAGCCGCAGCCTGCTCTTTACCGCGCCCAGAACGGCGAGCGGCAGCAGCAGGACGCCGGCATAGAAGTAATACTGCGTGACATCGGCGGGGCCGCGATAGTCTCCCGAGAGCGCCCCCAGGGTGTCGGGCGCCACCAGGGTCGCCAGGGGCCGCCAGTGCAGGACGCCCTCGGTGGCGTGCGAATACTCCTCGTTGGCGCGGATGGAGTTGGCCGTGAGTTCCAGGCCCGGCAGGATCTGGATGGCCCCCATCGCGATAGCCGCTGCCAGCATGCCGGCGACAATACCGCCGGTCCGCAGCATCAAGTACCGCCGGTGGTCGTTTTTTGCCACCGGTTCTCTTTGGCCCCGTGGCAAAAACCGGCCACCGGCGGTACTCAAATCGGCGACGGCGTACAGGCCGAGACCGAGGAATCCGTACATGGCGGTTTGAAAATAGCCCGCGAGAACCATCATGCCGCCGGCGATTCCCCCCAGAGCCATCCAGCGGAGCGCGGCGCCGTCCGCCGCCCGCCGGTAGGCCAGCAACAACCAGGGGAACCAGGCGGCCGCGCAGAACAGACCGACGTGCGAGCTATGGCCCGCGAAGAATCCCGAGAAGGCGTAAAGCAGTGCGCCCGTGAGCGCGGCGCTGCGCCGCAGCTTGAGGGCCAGCAACAGGAGGTACGTTCCCAGGCAGGCCAGGAAAGCGTGCAGGGCGAGTTCCAGTTGGATCGAACGCGGAGTGACGCCCGCCAGGAACAGGGGCCAATGCGGAACGTACCATGCGGCCGCCTCCGGGTTCGCCAGGAAAGGGAATCCGGAGAAGAGATACGGCGTCCAGAAGGGAATGTCGCCGCGGAGGGCGTGCTCCGCGAAGTATCGCTGGAGCGGATAGTGCATGTCGGCCGCGTCCCACTGGATGCTGGCCGAGGAGGAAGTGAGCGGGGTCCAATAAAAGACGATGACGAGCAGCGCCAGGAGCGCGATAGGAGCCCAGGCGGGGATAGTCCTTGAGGGCGCCACGGAAGGGGGGAGGAGTTTCTGAGGCTTTGAAGGTTTCTTCACTGGAATAACAAACTTTAGCGCCGGCGTTTGTACCGCCGGCGGCCGCCTTTTGCCGCCGGTTGACCCAAAGCACCGGTGGCGCGAACCGGCCCCCGGCGGTACAAATTACTTCGCCGCCTGTTTGAACACCACGTAGGTGATCTGGCCGCCTTTGGGGACCATCATCTGGTGTGGAGTCTTCGGCGGAATATTGATGATGTCGCCCGCCACCACGGGGTGCGATTGGCCGCCCTCGATCGCGGGTCCCCGGATCTCGCCCGGCGCCGTCGTCTTTCCATCCTTCACCGTTCCGCCCAGCACCAGCGTCCCCGCGCCGGATTCGATTACGGTGAAGTCGCCCGCGCCGTCGTGGAACTCGGCCTCGCCGTTCGCCACCCGGTGAACCAGGAGGACGTTGTTGCCACTCAGGTTTGCCAGCGTCTCGGAAGCCACGCCCAGCTTATCGACCTTGGCGTTGAGCTTGGCGCCGGCGGCCTTCAGTTCCGAAGCGGTCCAGACCTTCAGGCCATCGGGGGCCTGGGCGACCACCGGGAGAATCATCAGAAATGCGATTGGCAGTAGGTTTTTCATATGTCTCCTCGATTCGGTATTTCTACCAGTAATGATGGCCGCTGGGGATCGCGCCAGGGAAGATGTATGCGTACATCATCACCAGCAGGCCTACCACGATGGCCAGCGCAATGCTGTGCTTCAACACCGCGCGGAACAGGTCGCCTTCCTTGCCCTGCTGCCCGGTGGCGGCGCAGCCGATCACCAGCGATTGCGCGGCGATCATCTTGCCCATCACGCCCCCCGCGCTGTTGGCCGCGCACATCAGGACCGGGCTCAGCCCGAGTTTGCCGGCGGTGATCTGCTGCAAGCTGCCGAACAGGGCGTTGGAACCGGCATCGGTCCCGCTGAGCGCCACGCCCAGCCAGCCGATCAGGGTACCGAAGAGCGGGAACATGCGCCCCGTCCCCGCCATCGCCATCCCCAGGGTGGCGTCCATGCCGCAGAAACGCGTGATGTNAGCCGATGCACAGCATGGCCACGTTGGCCAGAATGCTGAGCCGCAGGGTCTTGAGCGTGTTGAGGAAGACCCGCATGGTTTTGCCCAGCGAGAGGCCCACGATGGGGCCCGCGAGAAGTCCCGCCAGCACGGTCCCGGTCCCCGGGTTCGCCAGCCACGAGAAATCGAAAAGGGCCTTCTCCGCATACGGGGTCGGGGCCACCGGAGGCGTGCGGTAGACCTGGAGGTGCAGCCCCGGGACCGCGGGCGTCCAGGAAGTCTTTGCCAGGACGTTGCTCACCGCGGGCACGCCCCAGACCACCACGAAAACGGCCAGCAGCAGGAAGGGCGACCAGGCGAGCACGATCCGGCCGAACGTCAGCGGCTGGGCCGATTTCGGCTTGTACGCCGCCGTTTCGGCCTTATAATGCCAAGGTTTCTTGGGCCGCCACACGAAGCGGAAGAAGAGGGCCAGCATCACCACCGTGCCGATGCCGCCGATGATATCCACCAGCGAAGCATCCATGAAATTCGACCAGAAGAACTGGATCCCGCCGAAGGTCAGGCCGCAGGCCAGCAGTCCCGGCCAAACCGCCAGCGTGTCGCGCGTTTTGGCCATGGTCCGCACGATCCAGAACGGCAGAATCAGGGTGGTGAGCGGCAGAATGCGGCCGATCATCGCGCTGAAATCCGCTTCCGGCATGCCGGTGACCGCCACCAGGGTGCGCACGGGATTGCCCAGCCCGCCGAAAGCCACCGGGGCGGAGTTGGCGATGAGGCACATCAGGGCCGTCTGAAACGGCGGAAACCCGAGCCCGATCATCATGGCTCCGGTGACCGCCACCGGCGCGCCTCCGCCGCCCGCGCCCTCCAGCAGCGCGCCGAAGGAGAAGGCGATCAGCAGCACCTGCAGGCGCCGGTCGCCGGAAATCCCGGCGATGGATTGCTTGACCACTTCGAACTGCCCGGATTCGACAGTCAGGTTGTAGATGAACACGCCCCCGACCACCATCCAGGCGATGCGGACGAGGCCGAATACGAGGCCATCGGCCACCGCCCCCACCACCATCGTGGGAGGCATGCGAAACACCGCCAGCGCCACGGCGGCGGCGGCGATGAAGCCGTAGACCGCCGCTTTCCACGCGGGCGCGCGGCGCACCGCCAGAAAGAAGAACAGGGTGCAGACCGGGATCGCCGCCGCGATCGTCGATAGCGCCTGGTTCCCCAGCGGGTTGAAGTTTTGATACCAGACCTGATTCATATTATTTGGCGGGTCCGAAGACCATGGAGACCGGGTTCCCCACTTCGAGAACATCGCCGGTGGGAGTCAGCCCGCCTGTCTTCGGGTCGATCTTGAAGATCACGATATTGTCGGAATCCTGGTTGGAGACGATCAGGTAGGCGCCGGTCGGATCGATGAGGAAGTGCCGCGGCGTCTTCCCCTGGCTGGAGACGTTCCCGGCGGCGGTCAAGGCGCCCTTGGCGTCGATGGTGAAAATTCCGATGCTGTTGTGATTGCGGTTGGAGGCGTACAGGAACCGGCCGTTGGGGTGCACCGCGATCTCGGCGCCGCTCTTGGAGCCGGTGAAATCGGAGGGCACGGCGGAAATGGTCTGCATTTCTTTCGCGCCGCCCTTGCCGTCGTAGCTGAAGGCGATGACCGAATCCGTCATTTCGGTCAGGACGTAGACAAAACGCCCCTTCGGATCGAAAGCCATGTGCCGCGGACCCGACCCGGCAGCGATAGCGATGGAGGGCGGATCGTTGGGCGTGAGCGCGCCCTTGCCGTCGAACCGGTACTCCATAATTTTGTCCATCCCGAGATCCGGAACGAACAGCAGTTTTCCATCGGGCGAGAGGACCGTCTCATGAGCGTGGGGCCCGCGCTGGCGCTGCGGATTGGCGCTGGAGCCCTGATGCTGCACGGAGGACGCAGCCTCGCCCAGCGAGCCATCGGCATTCACCGGGTACGAAGCCACGCTGCCGTTGTTGTAGTTGGCCACGAACAGCCATTTGCCGGTCTTGTCCAGCGTCAGGTGGCACGGCCCGCTACCCTTGGAAGAAACCGAGTTCAGCGGCTTGAGAGTGCCCGAGGGTTCGATGGCGAAAGCGCTCACCATCCCCTGGTTGTTCTCGTTCACGGCGTACAGGAACTTGCCGTTAGGGTGAATGGCGAGAAAAGACGGGTTGGAGGTTTCGGCGGCCAGGCCGATGGAAGTGAACTTGCCCGTCTTGGCATCGAACTTAAAGGCGTAGATGCCCTTGCTCTTGTTGGGCCGGGTATAAGGGCCGACGTAGGCGGTGTACTGCGCCTGGGCCGTGAGGGCTGTGGCGGCCAGAGCGGCCGCGGTAATGAGGATGCGAATGTTGAGCATTTTTTCCTGCCTTCACCGCTGCCGGGCCGGGCATGCCAGGCCCCCACGCCGGCGTAGGGGCGAGGCACGTCTCGCCCGTCAGCGGTCCAATGTATAAAATTCGTAATCGATCCGCCAGCTTGTTTCTTTCCCGGGCTCCACCCGCAGGTTGATATAGGCTTCCGGGCAGACCGTGGCGCGAATGGACCAGAAGTTCATGCGCGCGACGGGCCGGTCGGAAGTCTGCCGCACGCCGGCGCCGGCCTTACTATTCTCCACCCGGATATCGTAATCGCCCGGCGACGCGCCGAAACCGGTGAGCTCGCTTTGCGCCGTCTGCCGCGCCTGCAACTCCTGAAGGTAGCGCAGTTCCTTGCCGCTGGTTTCCGCCAACGGGGCCAGGCTGCGGACCGCCTTCACCTCGAACGGGAACTTCACAACGAACTCCGGCCCCGTGGGGCGGCCGTCGATCATGTAGAAATTGTGCTCGTAGACGCTGGTCTCAATCACCTTCCGGCCCGTATTCCGGAGCGTGTGCTCCAGGCTCAGGACAGGCTTGCCCTTGGCCAGCCGAACGGTCTTGCGGTACACGTAGGCGTAGCCCGCGGCGTCCTTCAGTTCCTGCGTGAACTCCACGAAGTCGGCGCCCTTGCGGACGTTCCATTTTCCCGTGTCCACAATGTCATAGGTATTGAAGGAACTGTACCGCGCGCCGCCTTCGGGCTTCTTCAGCGCGCCCACCCCGACCTTGACGAACACGCCTCCGGGCTGCGCGTCGTCCCAACCCAGGGCGTTGTTACCGAACTCTTCCACGGGGCCCATGATGGAGTCGTGGAGCTTGGGGTCTTCCCGCGGATTCCACTGGCCGAAGTAGTTATGCCCCTTGTACTCCAGGCTCTGAATCTGGCCCGACCAATCAAAGCGCGTGGCGCGGTAATAGCCCTTCTCCGCGTCGGGCAGCAGGAGCTTGGCTTGGATCAAGCCGTTGGAAATGTCCGCCTGCGGGAAGTCGCGGCGGGTCTCCGCCACCGGCGGCGGCAACTTGGCGGGAACCTGCTGCTGCGCGGCCAGCGATGCGGCCGCCAGCGCGAACGGGAGAAGAGATTTCACCATGACGCCTCCTGAACTCACGCGCTCATGGCGCGCAGCAGCGCGGTCATATAGGCGATGCCGTAGGACATCGGCGCGCGGCCGCCGCCCGCCAGCGCCGGGGTGTGGTCGAGGATGATGATGCCGTCGAACCTCACTTCCACCAGCGCCTTCATGATCTTCGACATTTCGAAGTATCCGTTGTCCATCAGGGTTTCGGTGAAGTGCGGCAAGGGCTTATCCACGTTGCGGAAGTGCACCTTCCAGATCTTCTTCTGCTTGCCGAAGTACCGGATGGTCTCCACCACGTCCTTGCCCATCAGCGGCCCGCCTTCCAGCCAGCATCCGCAGCACAGGCACATCCCCACATTGGGGCTCCTGGCGACCTCGAAAGCGCGCTTATATCCCTCGAAGTTGCCGAAGATGCAGCGCGGCACGCCGGCCAGCACGGGCTCGGGCGGATCGTCGGGGTGGATCCCGATGTGGATGCCCTGCTCCTCGGCCACCGGCGCCACCTGGCGGATGAAGTACTGGTAGTTCGCCCAGATCTCGTCCTTGGTGAACTCGCGGCCGTGGGAAAGCGGCTCCTGCCAGGTCTTGCTGTCCCAGGTCCCGCGCTTATTGGGGCTGGCGCGGTCGTACTCGCGCCCCGCGGAGCCGCGCACCGCCGCCCGGCCGCTGCTCCAGATGCCGTTGCCCATGTGGGCGTAGGTGGTGTAGTGAATCCCGGCCTTCCCCAGGTTGCGCAGGTAGTTCTTGTACTCCTCGATCTTCTGGTCGCGCCCCGGCAGGTTCAGGGTGACTTCGGGCATGTTGTGGACGCTGGTGTTCCCGATGTTGTACACCGTGATTCCACCGTCCGCATAGCGTTTCTTGATCTCCAGGAAGCCCTCGGCGGTGCGCATGTTTGCGGGAGATCCCACACTCACGTATCCCACGCCAAGCTGCTTCAGGAACAGCAGGTCGTCGGGCGTGGGGTTGGCGCCCGATTGCGCGCAGATCTTGATTCCGGGGGTGGCGGCGGCCGCCGCGACGCCCGGGTTCTCGAGAAACCCGCTCGCGAGCGCGCCGCCCAGAGTCATTTTGCCGAACTGCCTGCGGTCCATCAGAGGCCTCCTTCACGCGCTGAAAAAGCCGAACCGCCGCGGGCGGGCAGGCCTCGCCCCTACAAGCCTGTAGGGGCCGGGCATGCCCGGCCCGGCGGTGTCGCTATGCGTTGACCGAACCTGATTTGTACCACAGTGCAGCTAGCCGCGCCTGCCCTGGGGAGGCTGTTTGCGCCTCTCGGCCCGGAGGCCGGCGAAGTCGAACATGGCGTCCTTGATGGGCGTGCCCACCACCTCGATGCGCCTCAGGTCGCGCGTTCCGATGCCCACGTCTTCCGCCAGCTTCAAGGTGCTGTCGCAGGTTTCGAAGGGCGCCGTCCCGCGGTCCGCCATGGGGTCGAAATTCATCGTCGCCATGGATACGGCGTCGGTGCACACCGGGTTCGTGCCCACGATGATCAGGCCGGGGCTGGCCGGGGCGAATCCGCGGATCCATGGTCCTTCGCCGCCCGTCAGGGTCTGGATGCCTTCGACGATGGCGAGGTGGATCGGCCGCGCCGAGACCAGGTCCGTCACGATGCGCGGCACGCGGTACCCCTCCTGACGCGAAGAGGCCGGGTCCTTCTCCTGGGGCGCGCTCTTCGACGGCTGCCGCCGCCCGCTATGGAAAGGCGTACGGCCGCCCCGCGGCGTCGGGGCCGGCTCATCGAGGCCCGCGTTGTCGCCGTAGATGGTCACCGGCGCCATCCCGAAGCAGTTTTTCATGGCCCCCGTGTAACCCGCGGTGGCGTGCTCCTTCAACTTGGCGATGCTGACGAACACGTCGCATTCCTCGTAGGAGTGGTTCAGGTCGAAGCCCGGGTAGACATAGCCGCCGGTCGGGATCATGAATCGCGAATACTTCTTCCCCCTGCCCAGACCGTTGGTGTTCTCGAACTCCACGTTGGCGGCGGCGCGGAGGATGTCGTTGGGCTCCAAACCCGCCTGGAGCAGCACCTCTTCCACCGGGTCGGCCGTAGACCAGGGACACTCCAGCACCCGGATCCGCCTGGCGCCGGCCTTGGCCATCAGGCTTGCGGCCGCGCCTACCACGGCGGGATGCGTATAGTGCGTCTCGGCCAGCGAGAGGCGACCCACGCGATAGTCGGAGTTGCCCGTCATGTTGATCTTGATGGCCACCGTCTTGCCGTTGACGATCCGCCCCAGGCCGCCGATCTGGTCGAACATCTTCGCCAGGGTGGCGGTCAGTTCCCTGGCCTCGTATGTTTTGCATTTGGCCACCGACACCGGCGTGGCCGGAGCCGATAGGGCAGGCGGTCTCGACAGCCCAACCGCGCCGGTTAGCAATCCGCCGCCCAGGACGGAAGCCGATCTCAACCAATCTCGTCGCGTATAATTCATCTCACCCCTCCAATTCCAGCGCGGCGTACTGAGAGATCGCCGGCAGTTGCAGTTCGACCGCGCCGTCCTGCGGGCTCACCTCGAGCGGACGCGGATCGCTTTGGTCCAGGTTCCAGAGCTTGGCCGAACGCCACGCGCCCACTACGCGCACCAGGCTTGAGACCGGTCCGCGGTTGGCGTAGTACAGCATATGAACGACAGCCCGCTTGCCATCGGGCGCGGCGGTGTAATAGGCGCTCACGGAACCGGCGTTCCAGAACCGCAGCAAATCGTTGCGGTGGCTCACCAGCAGCACGGCCTCCTGGGCCAGCGTCCACGGGTCGTCGAACTCGGCCTTGGCGAACGCGATCCGGCCCTTTCCGGAAGTCCGCCACACATAACCGTCATTGTCCTGTTTGGAGGCGCGCATCCCCGGCGCGATGCCCCACTTGGGGCCGGTGATCAGCAACCCGCCCGCCTGCACAAACGCCAGGATGCGGCTCTTCAGGACGGCGCCGGGAGGAGTGACATCGGCGTAGAGCAAGGCCTTAAGACCGTTGAACGACGACGGCGAGAGCTTGTCCTTCAGGATAATGCGGTACTGCTGGTTGGTCCGCGCCGTCAGGTTCAGGAGTTCCTGGCCCATGAACTCATTTTCGCCGGCGAAATCGGAAACGATCCCGACCACGGCGCGCGGAAGCATGTCCGCCCAGGCCGCATGCCCCGTGAAAAACCGGGACGCGTCCGTCATCCTCTTCCACGCGGCCGCGGCCTGGGCATTTCCCTGCGCCAGGCCGGCGGCGAGTTGGTCGTCCAGGGTGATGATCCAACGGCCGCCGTACACCGCGGAATCGGCGAACGCCAGCACGTAGGAATCCGCGGGAATGGAGGCCCGCTTGGGCCTGGCGTCGATCCACATCGCGGACTGCGGGCGGCGCATCCTTTCCAGCCGGACCTTCCAGCCGTTGGAATCGATCCAAGCGTTCCCCGTCGGGCCGGCGGAGGCATCCGCGCCGCGCTGGGGGGCCTGAATTCCCGGCCACTCCCCCGGCCCGATGAGGATGCCGGCGGCGGGAGTTGCGGAATCCACAATGGTCAAACCGCTCTGTTTGGCCTGGGTGAGGACGGAATCGGGCGCGCCGCCCTTATCCACCACCAGGCAGTTGATGGGCGTCTGCTTCAGTATCGTCAGGGCAGAGGGGTCTTTCCAGACTCCGGGCCACCGGAAGGGGGTCAATTCAACGCTCATTTTTTCAGGCCGTTCGCGAGACTGTCAGGTCCATTGTATGCTGGCGCGCGGCACGGAGCAAAAAGGAGAAAACAGATCTGGAATTCGTTTCCGTGGCGCTCCACATGGCGCACGCTTCAGCGCTGCCGTCACGCTGAAGCGCGCGCCACAAA
>JAIQFU010000219.1 GCA_020073115.1 Terriglobia bacterium | reverse complement strand
CGTTCGGTTTGGCGTGGCAGTCGCGCTGCTAGCCGGGGGACTTCAGGCGCAGCCCCCGCGTCCTGCCACGGAAATCCTGGCAGAAGCCCAAGCGACCGCCGCCGCGCAGCGCAAAACCGTGTGGCTGATCTTCCACGCCTCCTGGTGAGGGTGGTGCAAAAGACTCGATAAGTTTATCGAGACGCCCGAGATCAAGCCCATTGTGGAGAAGTATTTCCTGCCCGCCTGGATGACCGTGCAGGAGCGCGAGGAGAAGACGGCGCTCAATACTCCGGGCGGCGAAGAGGTGATGGCGAAGCTTGGCGGCAAGGATGCCGGCCTGCCGTTCTTTGCGTTCCTCGACGCCAAAGGCGATGCAATCGTCAACTCCATGCGCCCGGTCGCCGGCAAACCCAAACCCACGAATATCGGCCACCCTGCCCAGCCGGAGGAAGTGGATTGGTTCATGGTGATGGTGAAAAAAGCCGCCCCTGCCATATCGCCGGAAGAGGCGAAAGTCCTCGAAGACTGGCTTCGGAATCAAAAGAAGTAACCTTCACCGGGTGACATCCCCAACGGCTCCGGTGCGATTCAGCACGGGAGGGGGATTCCCTGCGCGGCGATCGGCGCATCCAACCAAAGGGGAGAACCGTTCAGTGTCACGTGCGGGTTGGTTCGTGGTTGGAGTGGTCTGCGGGGTGGCGGTGTTCGCCCCCTTGGGCGCTTACCTGTTCGCGAAGTTCGGCGGAATTGCCATGGCCACCACGGCGAAACCGCTGCCGTTCGAGAAGACATTCGCCAAGGCGGCTTTGCGGGCGAGCCTGCGAGGCGCGGCGGAATTGAAAGATCCGCTGCCCGAGGACGAAGCCAACATGATTGCCGGAGCCTGCGTGTACCTCCGGGATTGCGCGGAATGCCACGGGTTGCCGGGGCTCCCAAAAACCGCGATCGCAAAGGGGGAGTTTCCCGCGCCGCCGCAACTCCTCGCGCCGGACGAAATGGTCACCGACGACCCGGAAGGCGTGACGTATTGGAAAGCCTCGCACGGCATACGGCTCTCCGGTATGCCCGGATTCGCAGACACGCTGTCCGACGCGGAGCGGTGGCAAGTGACAATGTTCCTCGCGCACGCGGACAAGATCTCCCCCGCGGTGAAGGCGGCGCTCGCGAACGGCGGCTCGCCGGCATGCGGTGCGAAACGGTAGGGACCGGGGGCCGGCGCGAGGACGTCCGCCCCACGGGACAAACGATCTGCGAGACGGGCGTTAGCTCCTCAGCCTCAGGAGCATGTACAGCCCTGCCAGGGTGAAAACCACGTCGGGCGACCAGGCGGCCATGGCGGCCGGCAATTGGCTGTAGTCGCCTACTTTCTCGAACAGCGTGCTCACGCCCCAGTACGAAATGGCGATGACGATGCTCAATCCGATGCCCGTCATCGCGCCGCGGTTCCCTACCATGAAACTGAACGGGACCGCGAGCAGCGCCATGATCAGGGCGAACAGCGGAACCGAGAACTTGCGGAAGAACTGCACCTGAAGCCTCACCGTATCGAAACCGCTCCGCTGGAGATCGCCGATGTAATGATTCAGTTCGATGAAGTTCATCTGCTGTTCCGGCACCTGCTCCTTGAGGAAGTAATCGGGCGGATCGGACAACTCGGGAAACGTCGTGGCAGTGTACCGGCTGACGGTGCGGCCTGACGGCTCGAAATCGCTGTACCACCCGTTTTCGAAGACCCACGTCTTTTGCGGCCGGTTCCAGTGGCCGGTTTCGGCCGATATCTGCCGCACCAGGTGGAAGCTCTTGGGGTCCAGTTCGAACACGCTCACGCCGGCCATCATTTCCGCCGGACCATCGAAGTACCGGTAATAGTAAATGATCGACCCCTTGCTGCCCATGATCCATTTGCGATCCGGGTTGACGTAGGTTTGGGTCGGCCGGCCCTTGATCTCGTTGCGTAGCGCCTCCTGTTCCCGGTTGGCCCCGGGCACGTAATAGAAATCGAAGGCGAATAAGCCGGCGCTGAGCACCGTTCCGCACGCCAGAATCGGCAAGGCCAGGCGGTACAGGCTCACGCCGCAAGCGCGAAACGCGATCACCTCGTTCTGCTTGCTCAGAATTCCGAAGGTCACCAGCACGGCCACCAGAACGCTCACCGGCAAGGTGCGGTAGATCAGTTCCGGGGTGAGGAAGAAGAGGTACTTGAACATCTTCATGAGCGGGATGTGGTTCTTCACCATCTCGTTCATGAGCTCGAAAAAGTTGTAGATGAGGGTCAGGGAAACGAAACTGGTAAGCAGCAGGGCGAAGTAGAAGACGAACTGGGAAAGGATGTAAGTATCCACCACTTGCGGAAGCAGCAGGGTCCGCCAGTCGGAGAACCGCGGCGCGCCTCCGTGCTTGCCGGCGCGCGACTTGAGCGCCTCGATATGCCCGCTGATCCAGTTCCTGGCCCCGGCCAGCAGGTCGCGGTCGCCGGGCCGTTCCATACGGTAGATGAGGAACAATCCCGCCAGTCCGAATGCGGCGTCCGGAAGCCAGATCGCCAGGGACACGGGAAGTTTCTGCTGCCGGGCGAAGCCGATGAGCGTGATGGAGGAGAGATAGTAGCAGAAAAACGCCAGGAACACGGCGTTCACATACCCGGCGGACTTGCCGCCCTTGCGGGTGGCGATCCCCAGCGGTATCCCTACCATCGCCAGCATGAGGCAGGCCACCGGCAGCGCGAACCGCCGGTGCATTTCGATCTTGTACTCGATCAGGTTCGGCCCTGCCCGGTAGCGCATCAATTCGCTGGTGGACATCATGGAACTGGAGCGGACGCCCTGTTCCTTGGGGGGCGCGGCATCCAGGGCCATGTCCAGTCGCGGCGCGGAGGCGTCGTGCGCCTCGAGGCCCTTGCCCATCATATGGGTGGTGGCGTCGCGGCCTCGTCCCGGGTGGCGGCCGAGCGCTCCTCCGGCGGGCTCACGTCCGCCAGGAAGACCGGGAACCAGCGGACGGGATCTCCCGGTCCGCCGGCCTTGACTTCGCCCACGTAGAGGATGCGGCTCGGAAAATCTTCGTCGAAAACACGGGGCTGGATCTCGGCGCTGAGCTGCGTCTTGATCAGCTCGCTCATGATCGCCGTGCTTTCCCGCATGGCCAGCGGCGTCAGCCGCAGCGAAGCGAGGCCGGCGCAAGCCATTCCCAGAGCGGCGAAGGCCAGGACGGGAGCGACAATCCTCCGGCTGGAGATGCCGTTCGCCCGCAGCGCGATGATTTCTCCGTCGGCCGCCATGCGGCCCAGCCCGATCAGGATCCCCACCAGCACTCCGAACGGGACCGTGAGCGGCAGAACCGGCGGGATGGCCAGGATGAAGAGGCGGCCCACGAGACCGATATTCGACCGGCTGGACTGCACCAGCAGGCCGAACAGGTTCTCCGCGCCACGCAGGAAAATGACGAACGTGGCGAGCAACGTCCCGAGCGTCGCGCTCGTCAGAATTTCCCGAAAAATGTAACGGCCCAGCAGACGGAACACGGTGTTCGCTTACGTCCCGCCACAGTCCGCCACGGTTGAACTCCGCCCCACATCCATCAGCGTACCAACTCGGGCGCCGGGACGAGCGGCAACTTGGGCAGTTGCTCCTCCATGGGGTGCAGTTCCAGATCGTCGATCAGGATGGAAGGCGCCACCACGCAGGCCTCGGACGTGAAACTGACGGCCCCCACCAGGGCGAACGGCGCGGTGTTGTCCAGGAAATCGAAAACCTGGGCATCGTCCCCCGCGGCCAGGATGTCCTTCAGGGAACGGGCGTTCAGCCCGCGGAACCGTAGCCCGCGAACCATCTCTTCCCGGCCGTCCGGAAACACTTTGTAGATCAGCAGCGGCATGCTGACTGGCCTTCCGCCCTGCGTCCCGCCCAAGATCCGCCGCGCCTCATCGAGGGAGGCCGTGGAAGGGAAGTCCATCTTGCGAACCAGGATGCCGTAAGGCTTGCCCCGCGCCTGGATCAGTTCCACCAGCTTCTTCTTCAGTTCGGCGGCCGGCACGCTTTCCGAGGAGCGCACGAACAGGTTGCTGACGCCGGCGGCGGCGGCCCCGAAGGAGCCGGGGAGGCGCGCCCTTCCATTGGACCCCTCGAATCCGCGCACCGGCTGGCGGGTCAACAGGTAGCCCTTCAACACGCCCTTCTGCACGAGTTCGAGCGGCTTGGCGGGGACGCCTTCGCGATCCACGTCGTAGCTGCCGAACAGCGGCCGCCCGCGCCATTCCTTCTGCGTGGGGTCGTCCACGACGTCGAACGAATCGGGCAGAACGCGGGCGCCGATCCGGCCCTCCAGCTCGCTGCCTGTGAACGCCCCGCCGCGTTCCGAAGCCGGCCGCCGTTGGGCCGCCAGGTTCCTGCCCAGCACCTCGGCGAAGATCTGCGCGCCGGCCACGCCTTCGAACAGGACCGGGCCGCTGTAATCCTCGCCCATGGCCGCCCGCGCCTGCTCTTCCAGCCCTCGCGCCATGGCGGCGATATCGCGTTCCATATCGGCGCCGGCGGGCATATGCGCCGCATCGAACGCGTGGAACGTGACCGCGTCCCGCAGGGTCATGCCGTCCGGCGCCTGGGCGGTGGCGCGCACCCGCACGTACGTCACATTTTCCGGCTCGCGCACCACCGTCCCCTCGGAGTTCACCACGTCGTACCCGCCATCGCTCGATTCCATGTCCACGGAAGAAGACTTCACCCCGGGGAAACGGGCGAGGATGGCGGAAAGGGCGCGCACGCGGTCGGCCCACGCGTCCTCGTCGATCGCGAGAGGGCGCAGTTCGCCGATGTGGTGCACGGCTTCCGCGCGCGCGAAATCGCTGAGCGGCTCGTTTTGCGTGAGATTGCGCAGGCCCGCGCGCTTCCGCGAAAGCGTCTCCACCGCGGCTTTGTAGACCGCATCGGTCTGCAGCCAGAAGAACCGGCGCAGAGCCGGGTAGGAATTATCGAGCGGGAGACTGCCCGCCTCGGAGCGCGAACCTCCGAAGCCGGCGTAGTTGGTGTTGTCGAACTTGTAGTCGCCCACCCGCACCTGGACTTCCGGCGACCGGTAGCGCTCGCGCCGGCGGGAAATCAGCCCGCCCAGGCTGGCTGACACGCTGAACGTGTCCGCCTCGTCCACCACGTATTGGACGAAGTAGGGCGGCTCGAGATTGGCGATGGTCAGCTTGCGGGAGCGCTCCACTTCATCCCGCATGGCCTGAAGCAGGGGATCGCCGGGCGGCTGCGGCTGGGCGAGCACGGCCATTCCGCAAGCCGAAACCAGGAGGAGACCGGCGAGGGCGGCGCAGGCCTTCAGCCTGCCGGGAACCCGGCATCTCATCGGACGCCTCCCGCCGTGGGCGGCTCGGGCAGCAGGGGCGGCCGGTCGTTCGCCTTGGCCTTCTTCTCGATTTCGATCTCCGAAACCAGGATCGCCGGCGAGACGGCCGATACCGGCACGCTCCCGGATTCGGCCCCGCAATAGCCGTTAAAAACCTCCGGCTTGTCGGAGGTGGCCATGATCTTCGAAAAGCTCGCCAGCGGCGTCCCCACGATGTCGGCGCCGCGCACCAGTTCGTCCGGCCGGCCGTCGGCGTAGACCCGGTAGACGATCACCGGAATCACCTTGAACGCCTGGAGGCCGGAGCGCCCGGTGGTGGTGAAGCCGCCGGTGATATCGCGGAAATACAGTCCGTACGGCTTGTTCTGCCGCTTGACCTCCGCCACCAGCATCTGCCGCAGCCTGTCCTCCGGAACGGCGTTGGAGGATTCCACCAGCAGGTTCGACTGGCGCGAAACCACTTCGTAGCCGGGCTGCCGCCGCCCATGCCCGTTGGAGTGGTCGAACCCCTGAATCGGCGAGCGCGACATGAGAAACGTCTTGAGGACGCCCTTAGCGACCACCGTGACGGGGCGCGCCTTGGCGCCCTCGTCGTCGTAGTCGTACCAGCCGTTGAGGTCGACCCCCGCGATCTTGCGGCGGGTCGGGTCGAACACCACCGAGAGGAAATCCGGCAGCACTTTGGTCCCGACGCTCTTGGTGAAGGTCTGGCCCTCGCTTTCGTCTTTCTGCCGGTGGCCCTCCACGCGGTGCCCGAAAATCTCGTGAAAGAAGACTCCCGCGGCGCGTCCGGAAAAAATCGCCGGGCCCACGAACGGCTCGGCTTCGCGGGCGTGCAGCAACGCCGTGAGGTCCTTGGCGACCCGGTCGATGGCGGTTTCCAGCGCTTCATCCTTGGGCAGGCCGGAGCCCTCCACGGCATCGAACGTCTCGAACGTGCTGAGCTCCGTGCCGTCGTCGTCCTTGGCCGAGGCGCTGACCGCTACGCGCGCGAACCCGCGCCCGTGCTCGATGCGCGAGCCTTCCGTGTCCACCAGGTAGCGGGTGTCGCTTTGGGCGCTCACGGCTACCCGCGAGGTGAGCACGCCGGGGTAGTTCAGGAAGCGCGCCGAGAGCTTGCGGACGCGCTCGCTCCACGCCGCCTCGTCGAATTTCAGCTTCGGGGGCGCCTGCCGGCCGGTGTTCGCCTCCTCCGAGGAAAAATCCGCGGACGCGTCCGCATCGGCCACGCGCACCTGGGAGTTGGTGTTGATGCGGATCAGCCGTTCGGCGGCCGTGCGGTAGGCCCGGTCGGTTTCCAGCCAGATGCGGCGCTTGATGGAGTTGACATTATCCTCGAAAGTGATCGGAGCGCCGGGGGTGACCTGCCCGCCTACGCCGCGCACCCGGTGGTAGTTGTCGAGCTGCGGGGAGCCGACTCGGACGCAGATGTCCAGTACGCGGCTTTTGCGCACGTTGGTCGAAGCGACCGCCCCCAGCGAACCGGAAACAGACCGGTACTCCTGTTCGGTGACTTCGTAGCTCATGAAGTAGGGCGCGGGATCGCCCTTCTGTTTCAGGACGCCGAAGTTGCGGCCCAATTCCTGTGACATGGCGTCCAGCAGGACGGAGGGCTGGGCGCAGGCGAGAGAAGCGAGTGAAAGCAGCAGGATGAAGCGGCTCAAGTGCTCAGGATAGCATCCGTACCGCCGGTGGTCGGTTTGCGCCACCGGTTCTCTTGGGACTCATCCGATCTGCGTCACCGCGCGCTTCAACTGCCCGCACGCGGCATAAATGTCCAGACCCCGCGGCTTTCTGATGAAGCACGGAAGCGATCGCCGCACAATTGCCTGGAAACCCGCCACGCGCCCGGGGTCGGGCGTCTCGAAAGGAATCTCCGGGCCCGGGTTCAGCGCAATCAGGTTCACTTTCGCGTTCAGGTTGGCGAGCAACTTCACCACCCGGCGCGCGTCGGCGTCCGTATCGTTGACCTCCCGCAGCAGCACGTATTCGAAGGTCAGCTTTTCCCAGGGGCGCAGCGGGTAGGCTTTGCAGGCCTCCATCAGGTCCTTGAGATGGTATTTGCGCGTGATGGGCATCAGTTCCCGCCGCATCTCCTCCGTGGAGGCGTTCAGGGAGACCGCCAGCTTGGGGCGCACGGGCGCGCGGCCCAATTCGGCGATTTGGGGGACGATGCCCGCGGTGGACACCGTGATGCGCCGCGGCGACAGCCCGAAGCCCGCGGGGTCGAGCAGGATGCGCGTCGCCTTCAGCACGTGGGGGAGGTTCAGCAGCGGCTCGCCCTGTCCCATCATCACGATATTCAGCCGGCCCAGTTCTTTCTCCGGCGCGGCCAGCAGCACTTGGCCCACGATCTCCCCGGCCGTCAGGTTGCGCTCCAGGCCCAGCAGGGCGGTCATGCAGAACCTGCAGTTGACCGGGCAGCCGACCTGGCTGGAGATGCAAAGGGTGTCGCGCTCGCCTTCGGGCATGAGCACCGTCTCCACGGTGCGCCCGTCGCTCAAGCGAAGGAGGTAGCGGCGCGTTCCATCGGAGGATTCGTATATTGTCGCGATTTCCGGCAGGCCGACGGCGTAGCGAGAAGCCAACTCCTGCCGCAGATCCGCCGGGAGCGTGGAAATCCGCGCCAGGTCGCGGGCGCGTCCGCGATAGAGCGCCTCATAAAGTTGCCGGGCGCGGTACGGGGGTTGGAGCGGGCCTGCCGCCTCGCGCAGTTCCGCGAGGTCCATGCCCATGAGCGGCTGCGGCATCCTGATACCAGTCTATCGGAAGTACAATGTAGATAGGACCTTAGCGCAAACGCGCCCAACCCGAATGACATCGCCCATCACCCCCGTGCGGGATATAGAAATGACCACGCTCGCGAATGGCGTGCGTATTATTACAGAAACCATGCCGCACGTGCGCTCCGTGTCGGTGGGGATCTGGATCGGCGCCGGATCGCGCCGCGAGTCGCCCGAACAGAACGGAGTCTCCCACTTTATCGAGCACATGCTCTTCAAGGGGACCACGCGCCGTTCCGCCGAGGACATCGCGCGCTCCGTGGACTCGATCGGCGGCAACCTGGATGCCTTCACCGCCAAGGAGCTGGTGTGCTTCAATACCAAAGTTCTGGACGAGCACCTCTCGCTGGCCTTCGACGTCCTGGCGGACCTGGTGCTTCATCCCCTCTTCCGGCCCGAAGATATAGAGAAAGAAAAGGGCGTGATTCTGGAAGAAATTAAGATGGAGGCGGACAGTCCGGATTACCTGGTTCACGAGATCTTTTCCTCGAATTTCTGGAAGGACCATCCGCTGGGCAAGCCCATCCTGGGGACGCGCGAAAGCGTGAAGCGCCTGGACCGGGAAACCATTCTTGGGTATTACGCCGAGGTTTACGCGCCCACCAACCTGATTGTCACCGGCGCCGGGAACCTGACCCACGAGCGCCTGGTAGACCTGGTGCGCGAGCACTTCGAAACCCTGCCGCCCGGGGCGGCGCAGCGGCCGGAGAACGCGCCCAACACCCACGCGCGCATCGCCCTGCGGCACAAGAAGGCGCTCGAACAGGTCCATATGTGCCTGGGCGTGCCCTCCTATCCCCTGCCGCACCAGGAGCGCTTCACGTGCTACGTGCTCAACACGCTGCTGGGCGGCGGCATGAGCTCGCGGCTCTTCCAGAATATCCGCGAGCGCCAGGGGCTGGCGTATGCCGTCTTCTCCGAGTTGAACCCCTACCGCGACACGGGCTGCCTCTCCATCTACGCAGGAACCTCCCTGGAATCGGCGCCCAAGGTGGTGCAGTCCATCATGAACGAGTTTCGCGCGCTCAAGGAACAGCGCATTCCGGCGGAGGAGTTGCGCCGGGCGAAGGACCACCTCAAGGGGTCGCTCATGCTCAGCCTGGAATCCACCATGAGCCGCATGTCCAACCTGGCGCGGCAGGAGATGTATTTCTCCCGGTTCTTCACCCTGGACGAACTGGTGGAGAGCATCGAGTCCGTCAGCGAAGGCGACGTGCAGCGCGTTGCGCTGACCTTCTTCGACCCGAAGCAGATCGCCCTGACGGTGCTGGGGAACCTGGAGAACCTGAAGATCGGACGGGAAGACCTGGTCTGTTAGCTGGCAGCTCTCAGCGATCAGCCGCCGCCGGTCGCACCTGCATTACTCCACCGCGGCCTTTCTTCCGAACACTTGCGCTTCGAAAACGTAGAGGCGCGCATTCGGATCGCGCCACGCGCGGGGCCCGACCATGCTCTTTTGGGCCACGGCCCCCAGGAACTCTTCCGCGCACCATCCGCGCTCGGCGGCCACCTGAGGCAGCAAAAGGCCCGAGCGTCCGGCCAGCCGCAGGAAGACGCCGTGGGTCCCCGGATGGCATTCCTCGTGGGCGAAGATGCGGCGTAGAGGCGTGAGCACGGAGATCTCGATATCGATCGGCCCGGGCAGGAGAGCCGCCGGTTCGAAGCGGGGATCGTCCAACGCCGCGGCCAACGCCAGTTCCGCGACTTCCTCGGCGAGCGGCGCCCGGCCCATGACGTTCCCCACGCAGCCGAGCAGTTCTTCCCCGCGGTGCAAGCTGACAAATGCGGCCCGGCGGGCGCACAGGGCGGGAGAGGAGGAAACCGCCGGAATCGCGCGCCGCTCCCGGGTGGAGCGGTAGCTGGCGAGGCTCCGGGCGGCGCTCACCAGCAGCGCTTCGCGCTCGGGGGATTCCAGGTCGAAGGCGCGGCGGGGAAAGTACCCCAAAGCCGCATAGCTCACGGAGTGCCGGAAATCCTCGGTCAGCTCGCCCGAGGTCTGGTAGTCCAGAGTGGCCTGGTACATGCCGGGATCCAGGCGTCGCATGACTTCGAGCAGCAGGGCGATGGGGCCCGTCCCGCAGACGGTGGCGCCGGTTCCCTCCACCGTTTCCAGAAATCGCGTGGACGCGAGGCTGCCCGCGGCTTCCATGCACTCGAAATCGAGTTCCCGCAACCGCCCCGCCACCGCGCGGTCCGTGGGAAACGGCGTGAAGCCGAAACTTCGACCGTAATGGGTGAAATCGGAAGACGCCACGAAGACCGTCCCGGGCGTCCACGCAGCCGCCAGGGCCTCGGCGGCGGCGGCGCGCTTCCCCGCGTCCATTCTTCCGACGTACAGGGGACTGATCGCGGCGTTCGGGGCCGCCCTTTGCAAAAACGGCAGTTGGATCTCGAAGGAGTGGTCGCAAACCCGCTCCTCGGGTACAGCCGGAAAGCCGGCGAAGGCGGAATCGATGGCCACGTCACCGAGGGGCGTGGCGATGGTCTCCACGCCGGGGACGGCGACGCCATCCAGACCCCCGTGGTGCGGAAAGGCCAGCAGAACGACGCGCGCGGGGCGTTGCCGGCCGATGGCGCGGTATGCGGCGGCCGCCACCGTCCCGGAGTAAGCGGGGCCGGCATGCGGAACCACGAAACCCAGGCCATCGGAGAAAAGGTGGGGGCAGCGAGTTTCGGAGCGGCGGAACAAATCGTCCAGGAGGGCGTCCAACTCGCCGGCGTTGTCGGGATACCAGGAGCCGGCAAACGGGGAAGTATGCGCGGCAGGCATAGGGGGCAGGTCTCCGCCCACATCTTATCAGCCGCAGCGAATGGGAACCAGAGGGCCCGGCGGCGTCCCGGCGCGGCCTTCCCCGCCCCAGACGCCCGGGATGGCCCGGCCGCACCCGGGACAACGGCCCTCCGGCGTGATTCCGTTGCGCAGAACGCGGAATCCCCGGCGCTCCACCAACACGGCGGAGCAGGCGGGGCAGCGCGTGTCTTCGAGGCCCCCGGTCTGGCCGGGCAGGTTCCCGGCGTAAACGAAATGCAGGCCCGCCGCCCGGCCCGCCTCCACGGCGCGGATCAGCGCCCCCGCCGGCGTATTGTCCGGTCCCTGCATTTTGTAGTCCTGGTGGAACGCCGTGACGTGCCACGGAATATCC
>JAIQFU010000218.1 GCA_020073115.1 Terriglobia bacterium | reverse complement strand
AAAGAACAAATAGCAGGATATTATACGCGCCGTCACGCCCGCGCCATGCACGTCTACTAAGAAGTCCCAAGTAGGTCGGTGGGTCGGTGGGATTGTATCTAACCTACGTCTCTACAAACAAATACGGCCCACCGCCCCGGTCGGTGGGGAGTCGGTGGGCCACGGTGGGTCGGTGGGATTGACGCGGCTCCTACATCGGCCGTCCGATTTCTCTGACCATATCAGACACGTTCTTACCGCGCTGCGATACTTTCATCAACATCGAAGCGATGATATCCCCCTTGTCATCCTCCGTCTGAATAGTCAGCCCGGAGGCAACTTCAAGGAACTGGCGATATTCCTTTGCACGCTTACCCTCATCTGACGCTTGCCAACGCTCTATGTTGCGGATGGCCCACGCTCGCGGATACGCGCCCGGAAGCGGCATGCGGCCCACCTGCTTTGCGCCAGCCCGCTCCAGACAACCACTGACGGCGTTCCGGGTAGCATCTTGCGGCCGAATATGGTCAGGCAACACCTTCCTGATGTGCTCAACTACAACGAGGTCGCAAGCGAACAATCCATCAGAGGCCCGGATGCTGTCCGTAATGAACACATCCAGATCCGAACGGTTCATGTCGATAGCTTCACTGCGGGCATCGGTCTCCGGCGCGTTGCTGTTCGGTCGGAAGCCCGATACATCAACCTCATTTTCGAGGTAATACGTGACGGCCGCAATGTTGCGCTCATCGGCGCTCCATGCCCAGAGCGCATCATAATAGCTATCCGGCCTCCGCTCCGCAGGCGAGAATAACAGGCAATAGCGCCGATCATCATCATCAATCGGCAAAGCGCCCTTGTGATTGGTGAACATGAGGAAGTTATAGCGGTTTGGCATCTGGTATTCACGCCCACCTGGCAGACGAACCGATGTGGTTTCGTCGGTGATCTTCGGCTTCAATTTGTTGATGAGTTCCTTTCGGCCAAAGCCCATCAACTCTTCAATTACGATCAGTTGCGCGCCTTCCTGCCAATCCGTCCATGTCTCGTGCAACCGTTCGTTAGTTGGCCGCTTGACGTTGTGCTCGCCAAGTACCCGTTCCAGAAGTCGGCCAAAGTAGCTCTTGCCCGTTCGCTGCTTTCCTTGAAGGACAACGGCCCACCTGATTTTCATGCCGGGATGTTTGACCAGCCACGCGAGGTACGGCAGGAAGATCCGCTCACGCTCGCGGAGGTCCGGAAGGATGAAGGTCAGATGCTCCAGGAATAGAGACACATCTCCCGGCGCGGGCGTCACAGCCGATGGGCGCCACAGGTTAAGCTTGTTGAGTCCGGTCTCTTGGACTAACTGGGGATGGTCGGGCCAAAAGGTCAAACCGTCAACGCGAGGGAAACCCTCGTTACGTAACACATGGTCTGACGCCCGGCCACGCTTGAAGTTTGGGGCAAAACGATAGGAGAACTGCTCACAGTCCAACCGCTGCGTGCTGTTCAATTCGATGAACTCCTTGGTGCCGACACAGAATATCCAGTTCTCCCGAATGGCAGGATCATCGGCGGCCTCCTTGTCGAAGCCACGCCAGCCATTCTCCTTGGCGAAGTGAATGATGGTGCCAACAGATAGCTCACCCGGCTTGAAGGAGCGCCACTGCACCTGCTGGATCTTGGCGTCATACTTGTCGGAAGCCTGACTCCATTCGTCCCACACGTCGAATCCATCGTCACCCAACTCCGTCTTGAGCGCGGCTCCGATTTTCCACCAGACATCGCGCACGTCACCCGGAATACTCTTGAGGATCTTGACCAACTCGCTGCGGGTCAGTTTCTCGTGCTGCTTGGTATCCTCCTCCTCAAAGCTCTCTCCGGCGTCCGCTGTCACGTCAACCTTGCCGGTCTTCTTTGCCTTTCCCTTCTTGCCGGGTGCAGGCTCCTCACCATCCACCACGAGGTTCGCGCCGATCCACACGGGCATCTCCGCGACGGGCTGACCCCAGTTCAACCACTCATACCGGCCACCGCTGTAATGATTCGAGTTGGGAACCACCACGTACCCGGAGAGGCAGCGGCAGTCAATGTCCTTGCCAATCCGCCCGGTGGAATCGTTCTTGTAGGGCTTGCTGGTGCGGAAGAAATAGTGCGTGCCTCCGGAGCCGGTCCGCTGCGTCAGGGTCTCCGGAAGCTCGCCATGCTCCGCAACGAGAGCCGCGAGCGATACTGCGCCCTTCTTTCCCTTTGCGTCGTCTGTGTCCACATCCACGACAATCAGGAGGCCGCCTCCCGGCAGTTCATGACCCGTGGCGATGCCGATGTTTGCATGGGGCATTGCGCCCCACCATCGGCTAATCTGGTCAACGTCTGTGGTGGCATCAAGCACGCCATTGCGGGTCGTTGGATGCTTTCCTATCCGCTTACACTGTTTGGCCCGGCAGGAGCACCCGCCGTCTCGCAGGACGTAGTACAGCGGGAAGACGTAGAAGCCCTTGGCAGCGTAATCTAGTGCGCATTCGAGATTACTGCGCCCGTTCGGTTCGACCTTTGACATGAACTCTCTCCGCGTTGGATTTGGGTGGCCAGTCCGTTTAGGCCAGTTACCTTTTCTCCTTTATGGGTGTTACTTACTAACTGCTTGCCGAACACGGGCGCGGTCAGGGTAAAATAGCGGTTGAACGCTTCCGCGTGTTCGACTTTGACCGGCGCGATTGGCATAGCCCTGCTGATCGCGCCGTTTTTATTGGTCATTACGCACCTACCTCTACGGGCATCGGGTGCTTGCGCGGGCGGCCACGGCGCTCGCTGGCATTGCGCTCCCGTTGGGCAGACTCAATGCGGTATCGCGTCATCCACTCACGCAGATCGTGAAGGCTGTAGCGAATGCAGCGCGGCAGGTTGGTGTAGGCCGGACCCTTCTTTTGGGACCGCCAGATTTCGAGGGTGATTGGACTGACGCCGATGAAGGCAGCCGCAGCAGGCGTGTCCAGATACTCCGGCTGTACAACTGCTACTTCGGCAACTCGTGATGTAACTTGCGGCATGCGCGAAAACTCCTTGATGGAATTTCCGCCGCTATCGGAGGTATCCGAAAAAGCAAAAGGCCCATCCCGATAAAGGCGGCATCGCGCGGTTTGTTTTGCTTACCACGCCAAAGCCTTGGATCCTTTATGGGGACGGGCCTTTAGATTTCCCGTTGTCCAGGTCCGCCACCCGTCTCACAAGTCCAGGTGAACGTCCCGCAGCAGTGTTCTGGGTCCTGCCGCCCTTTACCCTAGGTTATTTGGCCAGAAACCTTACCAGACAACCTTGTCCTATAGTATCCCTCTAATTTTGTTTCGCCGTCAACACGCCCAAGAGGTAATTGGTCACCTGCTGCTGGCAGTCTCGCAGCGCCGTCAGCATCGCCTTCATGTAGCGTATGGTCACGTCGGAAGACCGATGGTTCATCAGGAATTTTATGTCGGTCAGGTTTAGCCCGGCCGCTTGGGCCACGCTCGCGTAGGTGTGACGCAGGGCGTGCGGCCCGAATTGCTTGAGAAAATCGTCTTTCTTCTCTGTCGGCTCCTCGATATGACCGCTCGCACTTTCGGAGGCCGGAAACACCCAAGGGGATTCAGGGAAGGCGGCAGCCGTGGCCTTGCACGCCTTCCGGCTCTCTAGCAGGGTCACGAGGTAGTCACTCAGCGGCAGGTAGAAAGCCTTCTTCTTGCCGCCCTTCGGGTCTGGAACGAACACGCATCTGTTGTCGAAGTCCACGTGCTCCCAGCGCATCTCTGCGGCAGCCGTGCGGCGCATCCCGGTGAACAAAACGAACAGGTGGTAATCGCGCCGGATGGGGTTGGGAAGCGAGTTGACGGCCGCATACCACTGCGGCAACTGTTCGAGGGTGAGCGCCGAATCTCGCGGAGCCTCCGGGTTCAGTTCGGTGATGCGGAATTCGGGCAGGTCCAATTCCGGATGTTTCTTGCGAGCGTAGTTGTACACCGCCCGGAACGCCCGCACCATCCCATTGGCCGCATATGGCGCGGGCTTGCGCTTCCGCTTGCCGCGTCCCTTAATCGCCTCCGTATCCGCGCCGCGCCGGGTCACTTCATCGTGGCGCTTTTCGATAAGCTCCTGATGCTCTCCGATCCACTTCAGCGGTTTGGTGAAGAAGTCCGACAGGTGGGTGTTGAAGCTCTTTTCGTACTCCTTGACGGTCTTGTCGCTGCGCTCCTTTTTCCGTTCGTACAGGTGGGCTTGGATCGCGTCCTTGAGGGTGAAGCCTTCCGCTTCCTCTTGCGCCCGCTGATCGTTTGGGTTGATGCCGTCCGCCATCGTGGCAAGGAGCTTCCGCGCCCGCTGGCGAGCTTCGGAGGCGTCTATCAGATCCGTCCGGCCGATGACCACGCGGGTTGTCTTCCCGCGAATGTCGCGCTGCGCGTAGTAGCTCTTGGACTCCCGGTGCGCGATGACCATGAAGCCCTTCAGGTCAGTATCGAGGTATGGAACGGGGTACGTGTCCTTGGCCGGATTCATCAGCGGAATCCGTTTCACCCGGTCTTCTGTCAGCTTGAGCCGGGCGAGCTTCCGGTGCGCTTTCTTCGGCGCGGGCATCACAACCACTTCGGCGCTCATGTAGCGTGTCCTTTCGGTGCAGCGCCCAAAAAAAGGTTATGAAAAGGTTTTTGGGCCGGTCCGGAACTGCTTGGACCCGAAAACTTTAAGGCTGCACTTCGGGTCTAGTATACGTGATTTGTATGGCTTACGCTACCTTTCCCAAAATTCGAGAGCACCTAAGCAAAGCTAGAGCAGGAAAATTCGTAATCAGCAGGTCTCCGGTTCGAATCCGGAGGGTGGCTCCAAAACCCCTAGAAAACAAAAGACTTCCAGTATTGCCAGTGAACGTGGTTTTTTCAGGCACTCACGCAGGCACTCACTGGCAAACTCCGCGAGTGACACCCGGCAAGAGAAAAGCCCTCCCGCCCAAGTTGAGCGGAAGGGCTAATGTTGGGCTGGACCGTGGCTGGCTACTGAATCTGTGCCGGTCCCTGCTGGGCCGGTTTCGACTCTGGCTGCGGCTCGTCCGGCTTCTTGCGCGTGGCCTCGACCAGCGACTCGACACCGTCGAGCGCCGCCCTGGTATGCGAGTCCGCAACCAGACAGTGGCCCGAGCTCCGTTAGTAGCTCCCGGCGCTTCTCACGCACGCGCAGATGTTCCTCAAACGTTACCGGGGTACCCACCTCGGATAGCGTGGCCGAGATGAGGGCGTCAGGGAACTGATCGAGGGCTTGATGAAACGCGGGCACCCGGCGCGCTCGTGGGCGGCGTGGGTTTGGGTGCCTGGCGACCTTGGAGATTGCGCGTGCGCACCTGGCGGTGTGCTCTGCGGTTCAGCGGATCGCGTGCATGGCGAGCTTTGAGGCCAGCTACAGCCGCCCGCCAGTTCCGCCGATCCTCATAGGTGCTTGCTCAATGCCTTACAATGAGAATGAAGCCAACGATGTTGCGGATCAACGAACGACGAGCGACCGAGGCGGCGGCGCGCTTCCTGAAGCTCCGTGGCGGCCGGATGAGCTATCTGAAGCTCATCAAAATGCTGTACTTCCTCGACGGGGAGGCGCTACTGCGGTGGGGCAGGCCGGTGACCACCGACAGGTACGTCTCGATGGCCAACGGCCCGGTTGTCAGCCGGATCTACGACCTGATCCGAGAGGAACCGGCTCCGGGGACTGATCCAATCTGGCATCACTACATCTCCACCCCCCAAGGCTGGGAAGTCGTACTCCTCGCGGAACCGGAAACCGACGAACTCTCCCGCGCGGAGGAAGCGTTGATTGATGAGATCTTCGCTATGTACGGCAAAATGACCCGTTGGGATCTCGTGCGGGTTTCCCACGAGCTTCCGGAGTGGCAGGACCCGAATGGTAGCGCGATTCCGATCCAGTATCGGGATATCCTGCGGGCCGGAAATAAGACCGAGAGCGAGATCGCGGCGGTCGAAGGCGAACTGGAGTCGCTGGCCACCACGGAAGCCATGCTGCAACCTGCATAGATGGACTGCGGCGACACGTTCCTGATGCCGGCTCCTGGCGGGGCGGGCCACGCCGCACCTCTGGATCATCGTCACGCAGCCCGATCCGCAGACGCAGGAGTGCGCTATTGTCAGCGTGACCACGTTGCGAAACAGCAAGGACCAGACGGTCATCCTTCGGGTCGGCGACCATCCTTTCATACGCCACGACTCCACCATCTTCTATGGCGACGCCATGAGTGCATGCGCGGCGGCTTGAATCCGAGATTTCTGCGGGCCTGGCGCTAGTTCGGGAGAAGTGCCCAGCCGCGACTCTGAAGCTCGTCCAAGACGGCGTGGGAGCATCGCCCTTCACCAGACCTAAGGTCCTGCGCTTCTGCCGGGACCACTGGCGGCGGTAGCGGGGCGTTCGGCGGCGATCCGATGCAACCGTGCGGTTACCAGGGGTCAAGTCACGCGCCAAGTCACGGGGAACGATCCAGATAGACCAGACATAGCGGCTAGAACCTGCAAATCATAGCAGGTATAAGGTTTAGCCGTAAACCATTGAATCTGCAAAGCCTTTGAAAACACGTCATCCCCACATTCGTAATCAGCAGGTATCCGGTTCAAGCCCGGCGGGTGGGCGCTAACCTGATAACGGTACTGGCGCCCGAATCGTACTCTTGGGACTGTGCCCCCCGCCGGGATTGGCGCACTATCTAATTGCGGCCGAGGCCCGCGGTTCTATTTACACGAAGCAAACCCTCTAATTCACGGTCACCGCGGGCCGGGGCCTCGGATTTCAAATTTTTATGGTGAATATGCAATGCTCCATACCGGGCGCTTTCCCGGCGTCTGATCCGGCACAGGAGATCGACAGCAACGGCTGCATCGGCGGTGATCGACGCATCAACCGCCGTTACGGCATTCGCCTGGACGTGGGATGGAAGCTCATCCACCGCCAGCGTGTGTTGGAGACTGGCAGCGGATATACCATAGACCTGTCGAGCAGAGGGATCCTCTTCGATGCGGAGCGCCCGTTGCGCTCGGGGCTCGATGTCGAGTTACATATTTCCTGGCCGGCGCTACTCCATGACGCGGTAGCGCTGCAGTTCGTGGTGTTCGGACGCATCGTGCGCGCCGAAGGGAACCGTGCCGCCATTCGCATACTGAGCTGCGAGTTTCGCACCGCCCGCGTGCCCCGCGAATCATGCAACAGGACGGAGACCGCCGACCAACTGCGCGGACCGTCCGGACCAGAAAAAACCGTATCCGGGGAGAGCGAGGGAGAAGTCCAGGGCGGCCCGAGGGCGGGTTCAGCGAACGGCAGGATGCGGGCTGACGTGCATCTTGTTCCCGCCGCGAGTGCGCCTGAACATCAGTTTGGCGGCTCCGAAGCAGCCTCCACCCACCGTCCATCGCGCCAGACGCGGGGCGCCCCTCCGGAGGATCGGGACCGCCATTGAGACGCGTAACGCTCTCGGGCAGACCTCAGATCAGCCTTGGACTCGCGCATCCGTGCTGTTCTGTGCGCTTCGCGACAGGCCCTGCCGCCCCTCTATCAGTTCGCAGGCGAGTTCGTCAACCGGCGACGTGTAATCGCCAGCATGATTCCTCAGGGCCTTTTCATCAGCGGGTAATGGAGGTTTGCCTCTACCCCACGCCGTCAGCACTCGCAGCGCAGCTACGAACACTTTATCGTGTGAGTCGTTGATGAACATTTTTTCTAGGTAATCAGTATAACAGACCTTGTTAACTGAATTATGAGAATTCGTCGAGCAGAATGCTCCCCGAATTCCGTCTCCGGCGAAGAAAGGCGCGCGAAGCGGAAACGGTGAGGAATCTGTAATATAGGGGATTAACCCCTTGAAAAAGGCTCGGACGTACGTGCTCGAACGCACACCCCGCAGTACCCTCCAGACTGTTCACACCGCGCCCCCAATGATCCAATCAGAACGAGATGATTGTGGGGATTTTGCTGCTCTTCTACGCAGTTGTCCTCTTCTCCGTGCTGCCGATGCTGTACAGGCCTAACGGCCGACTCGACTACAGCGCCGCGCTGCGATGGATCGCGGAAGAACCGCCCGTCAGGGAGCCGGCCGAGCCGCCAGACGCAGACCCGGAAGATACCCCATCAACCGCGCTCCGTCTGTCAGCCTGAACACGCCTGCGTTGATAACAACCGTGGTAACAATGCCATGCGGCGCGCCGGCATCGATCACTGCGCGTTATCCGGTAGTTTTCCCTCAGGGACAATGCTGAATTGTTCAAAGCGCCGGTCGAAGGCGCGTCCGATGAAATAGCCGGCCAGCCCGCCAAGCCCCATGGTCGGTCCACCGCCGGCCAGCAGCCCATACAAGGCCCCCTCGGCGGCCCCGGC
>JAIQFU010000217.1 GCA_020073115.1 Terriglobia bacterium | reverse complement strand
GAATCCGCCGCGCTCCGGGCCGGGCGGGCCACATCGTCCGCAGTTTCAGGACCCAGATACGCTTTCCGTATCGCCCCACGCGCGCGTGCGCGATCAACGGAGAACGGCCCGACAGGAAAGCAATCACCGCCGCCGCGCCAGCCAGCAGCGGGAAGAGCAGCACAAGCGCCGCCAGCGCGCCCAGTCGCTCCACCCAGGCCAGCGCTCTTGGGCTTTCGGGCGAGCGGCCGGCGCTCGGGCGGATTCCGGAAGGGAAGCTCTCAACCCGTACGATGGTTGTTCGTGCGAGGGATTGCGAATCGGGATACCCGAGCAAGCGCGATGACCTCCTGGTTCAGGCTAAGCGGTGATGCGAATGGGGGTCGTTGGCGCGCTGTAAAAATCCTGCTAACACCCCTGCGTCCCCGCCGGAGCTTCATCGCACTCATCCCACGCCTGAAACCGGGCGCCTACTCCAAAAATGGTTTCGATGTAATCGCGCCCCGCGGATGCGAGTTTTTTGCGTACCCGGCAGATATGCACGTCGAGCGTCCGCGTGCGCGTACCGCTTTTGTAGCCCCACACTCTCTCGAGAAGGGCTATGTGCGGGATGGTTCGGCCGGCTTGGGCCGCCAGCG
This sequence comes from Terriglobia bacterium, assembly GCA_020073115.1. Lineage (GTDB taxonomy): Bacteria > Acidobacteriota > Terriglobia > Bryobacterales > Bryobacteraceae > BOG-224. The sequence goes on along the minus strand of JAIQFU010000217.1, from coordinate 12,773 downwards.
CGCTCAGGAGCTCGTATTCTTTCCGCGTCAAGTTCACGACCTGGGAATCGATGAGTACCAGCCGCCTCTCGAAGTCGATTTCAAGACGGTCGTCCCGATAACCTCCCGGATGACGAACACAGACCGATGCCATAATTTCTCTCCCGGATCCGTTTCCTGAACCAATGCTAGGAGGGGACCGGCCCGGTAGGGATTGCTATGATGTGAAAGTTCTGCAAAAGGCTGCGCGCCGCGGCTACCTGCTGCCGAGTTGGCGGATATACGCCACCAGGCCCTGGATCTCGCCGGCGCCCAGTTTCTCTCCGAAGGCCGGCATTTTGGCTTTGCCCTTCTTGATGACATCGGACAGCGCCGCATCGCTCGCCTGCTGGACAACCTGCGAAGTCAGGTCCGCGGCGTGCACCCGTTTCCCGACAAACGTCTGCGCCTTGCCGTCCTGCCCATGGCATCCGGAGCACCTTTGGTGAAAAATGGAGGCCGCATCCTTGCCTGAGTCTTCCGGCTGCGCCACGAGCGGAGTGACGCCCAGCGCCGTAATTAAGAGCATCGTTTCCAGCTTCATATCTCCGATTGTCACGGAGTACTGCCGTTGACATCCGTTAAATTCGCCACCGGCCCGTTTTGTTCGGGAACAGTCATTTGGAAAGGGCCTCTTTGGTCTCCGGCGGGATAATAAAACTAAGCCAAAACCGCACGGAGGCGCAATGAGTAACGAGGAACAGTACGGCAGGATATCGTACACCGCCGCGGCGCCGGGCGCGCTGCAGGCAATGTACGGCGTGGAGAAGTACGTCCGCCAGTGCGGGCTCGAAGAGCCCTTGCTGGACCTGGTGAAACTCCGGGCTTCGCAGGTCAACGGCTGCGCCTATTGCGTCGACATGCACACCAAGGACGCGCGGGCGCGCGGCGAAACCGAGCAGCGGCTGTACGCCGTAGTGGTATGGCGCGAGGCGCCTTTCTTCACCGCACGGGAACGCGCCGCACTGGCCTGGACCGAGGCCGTCACGCTGGTAAGCCGCGACCAGGCGCCGGATGACGTATATGCGGAGGCGCGCGCGCACTTCAGCGAGAAGGAACTGGTGGATCTCACCATGGCGGTCATCGCCATCAATGGGTGGAACCGGCTGGCGATCGCCTTCCGCGCGGTGGCAGGGACGTACCAGCCGCCCGCGCGCAAGGGGGGAGCGGGATGATCCGGCTGAAACGCGCCTACGAGCACGCCGGGCCGGATGACGGCGTCCGGTACCTGGTAGAGCGCCTCTGGCCGAGAGGAGTCAAGAAGACGGAATTGCGGCTCGACGGCTGGCTCAAAGACGCCGCTCCGAGCGACGCGTTGCGGCGCTGGTTCGCCCACGACCCGAAAAAGTGGGACGAGTTTCAGCGCCGGTATTATGCGGAACTCGACTCGCGGCCGGAGACCCTCCAACCCATTCACGCCGCCGCGCGGCATGGCCGGGTCACTCTCGTCTACAGCGCGCACGATACGGAACACAACAACGCCGTGGCCCTCAAGCAGTACCTCGAGCGCCACGCAGGCAAACTGGAAAAGGACAGGGCAGACCGCACAAAGAGGAGCACTCGTGATGCCTGAATTCGACGCTACGCACCGGGGCGCCGCGCGCGCCACCGAATCCACCGCGGGGCCGTATCTTTCGTACGACCTGCAGCAGCAGGTTGAAGAACTGCGGCGGGAATCCTACTGGCAGAGCGGCCGGAACTCGAAAACCATCGTGAAATACAGCGACCTCCGCATCGTCCTTATGGCGATCCGGCAAGGAACGCTGATTCGCGAGCACCACTCCGACGGCCGCATCTCCGTGCAGACGGTCGCAGGCCGCATACGACTGCACGCCGCGGGAAAGGAGTTCGACCTGCCGCCCGGCCACTTGCTGGCGCTCGATCGCGGCCTGCGGCACGACGTGGAAGCCCTGGAGGACAGCGCTTTCCTTCTGACCATCGCGTGGCCCGAAGGCGCAACGGGACATTGATACTCGAAACAGAGCAGCGACCGGAGGGAGCGGTCATCGGCGGCCGGAGGCTAAGTAGAGCGGTTCGGCGCCGCCACCGCCCGCCCCGCCCCGCTTCAAGGCCGGAACGTGACGCCAAAGCGGAGTTCGGCGAATCCGCCCAAGTCCTGTCCCCCCGGGTACCCCTTGAACTCGCCGCGAAGCGCCCAGCGGCGTCCCACCCAGTAATTCACGCCGGCGCCCAGGTTGATGTAGAGCCCGCTCGTGCCCGAAATCCGCGCGCCTGAAACTCCGCCGACAAGGAACGGGTCCCATTCCTGCCGCCGTCCGCGAGGCCGCGTGAAATGATAGGTGAGATTGCCGGAGCCCAGGATGCCGACGTCCTTCTTGTGAATCGTTCCGAGTTCGCCGCCCAGGTCGAGGTGGGGCGTCAGCCGAAAGTCCAGGCCCACGCCAAAGCGGCCCGCGCCGTCCAGCCTCTTGCCGAAGGTGACGCCTCCGTACACAAACCCGGAATCGAGCGTCTGAGCGCTGAGTTGCTTGCTCGCTGTCCCGCAGAGGGAAACGAATATCAAGACCGCAATGATTCGGTACACGTGCCAGGACCCCTCATAAGTAAGTTTTACCTGTAGAGCGCAAAAAGACCGCTAAGTCGGAATCAGAGCAGGTTGCGTTCCATACGAAGGGGTTTCAATTCCCGCGCCCGCTACGGTCCAGGCGGCGGATCGCGATGGATCCATTCTCTTCCCACGCGGCCAATACGGCCCCATCCGGCCAGGCCGCCACCGCGGGAGAGGCGCCGGTTCGGGAGAGCGTTGTTACGGCGGCGGAACCTGGCAGGCGCGCGACGATACCCTGCGCCGAGCGCCAAATCGCGTACGGTCCACCGGCGCCCGCGGCCAGCGCGACGTCCTGGCCTTCGCCGATGTGGATTTCGGGCTTTCCCGCCGCGGAGAGATAAATATCGTGTTCGCGGCGCCAGGCGCTGACGATCCGGCCGCGGTCCAGCGCCAGCCCTCCGCCATCCATGGGGCACGCGTCCAGCTTCCACGTGCCGGTCCCCAACTTCATCGCCGCGGAAACCGGCTTTCTATCCCGAATCCGCAGCGTGTACAAGTCCCGTGAACCCTCGATCACGTTGCGCCACATCACGGCGAACTCGCCACGGCCGAGCGCCACGAGGGAAGGATGGCAGCACTGGCAAATGCTCCCCGAGGGCGATTCGTACAGCAGCGTATTTTTCGACCACGTGGCCCCGGCGTCGCTGGAAAACGCTCCGTAGAGCCGTTTTCCGCCCGGCGCGCGGTCGTCCAGCCAGGCGGCGGCGACGCGTCCCTGGGCATCGGCCGCCATCGCCTGAAGGCCCTCACGCGCTGAGGTGGGCTGGTCGTTGATCGCCGCGGGCTTGGACCAGGTCCGCCCTGCATCCGTGGAGCGCCAGCACAGCAGATCGCCTCCGGCGGGCGCGGCGCTCACCAGCAGGGTCTCGCCGCTGACCACCACCCGCGGTCCGCGATGCCGTCCCAGCAGAAGCTTGGGAAGATCGGCGATTTTGGAGGGCGGAGACCATGTGGCCCCTTGATCGCTCGACCGTGAGAACCAGATGGATTCTCCGCTGCCGAACACCAGCGCCGTAATCGCCTTGCCGGCCGCGAGTTGCGGCTGGCGATTGGGCGCGGGCGGCAGTACCGGGGATAGATGGAGACTCAGTGCAAGGGCGGCAAACAGCATCATTCACGAGTCTACCGCTCAAGGCCCCTTCAGTCGAAGAACAGCCGCCGCGCGTTTCCTCCACGAATGGCCGCCCGCTCGGCCTCCGAGGCGAACGACAGCAGTTCCTCGAAACGCGCCGCCTGCTTCCGGTATTCCGCCGCGGTGTTGCCCAACGTGCCCCAGATGATGCGCTCCGGACCGAACGTGTCGTAGAGCCTCCTGGTCAGCCGGCTCAAATCGCCTTTGTATTCTCCCCAACTGGAATACTTCACGATGACGCGCGGCAACTCCGCCAGCTTGAGTACCTCCGCGTATTCCGTGTCCGTGCCTTGCCCCGGCCGTCCCATGTGATCGAGGATCACGGGCGTCTCGGAAAACTCCGCCGCCAGTCTCCCGATATGGGGCGCCTGCCCGGGGATGAAGTGCATCTGCACGGCGATTCCCATGGAGGCTACGACCCGCCAGCAGGCCCGCATCCGCGGATCTCTCATATCGCGGTTGCGAATGGGGCCGGCGGCTTCGGGCGTCATCGACATTTCGTGAATCCGGAGCGCCACGATGCGCTTCGGCCAACGGTCCGCCAGCGCGCGCATCCGGCCGGCCGTGTCCTCGCCGAAGGGGTCGAACAGGCAAGTGCCCTTGAAGTATCCCGGCCGCGGCTCATGCGCGAAGCAGTATTCGAGGTACCGGTGGTCGTCCTGGTAGGGTTCCGGATGGACGATGATGGAGTGCGCCAGCCCGGCCGCTTCCACCAGTCTCGTATGGTCTTCCAGGGTGTAGGCAGCCGGCTTGTACGGGGCGCCCGGCGCGTACGGGACGCGCTGGGGATCGAAGAGGTGGACGTGAGTCTCGATTACGGGCGGGGCGGCGGCGGCGAGCGCCCCACCTGTCGCCCCCAGCGCCCCAAGCAGCGCCTGTCGGCGAGTGATTGAGCTTCCCATGCGTGTTATTTATAGCAGCCTTGTGGCGCACCCGGTGATTTGTGGGGCGGGGCTTCGGCCCGGCAGAAACCGGGCAGCGGGGCAGACGCCCCGCCCCACAGAACTACCGCCGTTATTTCACCGGCACGGCGTTGCGCCGGATGTACTCCTCGATGCGCGAATCGCGCGTGGCCGCTCCGGGGCCGATGTAATGAAAAGCCTCCGCGTATTCCACGCCGTACCTGCGGCCCAGTTCGCGGCTGCCCCCCAAGAGGAACTCCTTGATGTAGGCGCGGTCGGCGGTGGCGGCGTCGTCTCCGAGCAGCGGCAGTCGCTGGTTGCGTTTCGCCAGTTCGGCGCGCAACTGCGAGCCGTGATGGCCGGCAGGTCCCTTGGCCACGTTGGCGCGGTTCGCCTCCACCTTCTTGTCCACCACGGCGCTGATATCCACCACGCGGGTGATTTCCGGCCGGCGGGCGTAGTAGTATTTCTCCCGCACGGCGTGGGGCTTGAGCCCCGCGGCGAAATGCTCCTCGAAATCGTGATCGCGGCCGGCGATCCAGCAGGCCGCCTCCAGCGCGCGCGCCAGCGTGTAATGGTCCGGGTTTTCCTCGTCGTGGGCCCGCGGGTCCCAGCAAAGCACCGTGTCCACCTGCAACAGGCGGATCAGGAAAATCAGCCGGGCCATGATCTCGTTCAGCGGAATCCCCGCCATGTAATGGTTGCTGTAATTGAGGTTGAAATTGCGCTGCAACCCGAGAATCCCTACCAGGTCGCCGTTGTCGTGTTCGTTGCGCAGCACGTTTTCGCCGATGGTTCCCGGCGTGCCGAGGCCGCGCTCGTCCCCCATGTCGTCATTGGAAGCCCGCAGCAGGTAGCCGGTATAGCCTTCCTGGACGAGTTTGGCCACCGTACCGGCGGCGTAGAGCGGGATGTCGTCGGAGTGCGCTTGCAGGGCCAGCAGGTTCTTGCCCTGGTGCGGCTGGCCCGGCGCGGGGCGCTCGAGAAACGGTGGCGGGGCGGCCTGCTGCGCGCGAGCGATCCAGGCCAGAGGGAAAGCCGCCGCGACGCCCGCCAGGAGGTCGCGCCGCGCCATCCCCGGGTTCGGCTGCCGGGGTTCGATCCGGTTGATTTTCAGTCGCATTGATATACAATGCGTATATCACAAGCCTATTCGGACTGCAAGGCTCGTTGAGAACATGAAAATCGTCGAAATCAGGTCGGCGGGGCTGCGGCACGGCACCCCCGAAGGCGGCTGGGCCAACGAGATCCGGCCGGATGACTGCGTCCACACGCTCGTGGCGGTTCTTACCGACGAGGGCGTGACCGGCTGGGGTTCCGTCTTCAGCAACGACGAACTGGTTCGGGCCGCCCTGGCCGTCCTGGAACCGCTCTATCGGGGAGAGAACCCGCTGGAACCCGAGCGCGTCAGCGAGAAACTGCACGCCAACACGTTCTGGATGGGCCGCGGCGGAACCATCACCCACGCCATCAGCGGCATCGATATTGCCATGTGGGACATCCTCGGAAAGGTCACGGGCCAGCCTGTGGGACGCCTGCTGGGCGGCCGCTTCCGCGACCGCGCGCTGCCTTATGCCTCCCTGCTGATGTGCGACCCGGAGGCCATGGCGGAGCGCCTGCGCGCCGTCGCCGCCCACGGCTTCCGCGCGTTCAAGATCGGCTGGGGGCCTTTCGGGCGGCGCAGCCACGCGCTCGACGAAAGCATTGTGCGCGCCGCGCGCAGCGCCGTCGGCCCGGAAGCGCTGCTCATGGTCGATGCCGGCGCCAGCGACGCCTTTTGGCCGCAGGGCTACAAGTGGGCGGCGCGCACGGCCGAAATGCTGGCGTCGTACGATGTTTACTGGTTCGAAGAGCCTCTTCCGCCCGACAGCCTGCGCGACTACATCCGGCTTCGCGAACACGCCCGCGTGCCCATCGCGGGCGGCGAGGTGCTGACGCGGCGGCAGTCGTTCGCTCCCTGGCTGGAGGGCGGAGCGTTCGATATTGTGCAGCCCGACGTGACGAAGGTGGGCGGCATCAGCGAAGAGCGCCGCATCGCCTGGATGGCCGAAGAGCACGGCGTCCGGTTTATCCCGCACGGCTGGAACACGGCGTTGGGGCTGGCGGCCGACCTGCACCTGGCCTCCGCCTGCCGGAATACGAACCTGGTGGAATACCTCACCGGATCGCCGTTCATCGACGATCTGGTGGAAGGCGGATGGAAACTGGACGGGGACGGCATGCTTCCCGTACCCGCCGGACCCGGGCTGGGCGTATCGCTGAACCTCGATGCGGTCGAGAGGCATACGGGCCTGAGATTCGATGTTCAGGGGAGGTCCGCGGCGAGCCCGTCTCGGTAGGCGCGCCGTTTTCCGATGTCAGCGAGCGCCGAAACCCGGGACGAAGACCTGCCGCGCAGGCTCGGCTGGTTCGATGCCACGGCCATCGTGATCGGCATCGTCATCGGGTCGGGCATCTTTCTTCTGCCTAACCTGATCGCTCAAAATCTGCGCTCGGCCGTCTCCATTCTGGCCGTCTGGACGGTTTCGGGCGTCCTTTCGTTCTTCGGCGCGCTCGCCTATGCCGAGCTGGGCGCCATGATGCCGGCCACCGGCGGCCAATACGTCTATTTGCGCGTGGCCTACGGCCCGCTCTGCGCTTTCGTGTGCGGCTGGACGTTCATGCTGGCGGTGTTGTCCGGAGGCATCGCGTGGCTGGCCGTGACTTTTTCCATTTATCTCGGCCAATTCGTGCCGCTTGCCCCCGCCGCGTCCCAATTGATCTCGCTGGCGCTGATCGCCGCGCTTTCAGCCGTGAACTATATCGGGATCCGCGAAGGCGCCTTCGTCCAGCGGACGTTCACCCTGCTGAAGATCGCCGGTCTGCTGCTGCTCATCGGGAGCGCGTTGCTGCTCCCCGCGGACGCCGTCCACCGGGCGCTCCCAGCCGCCGGCGCGCAATTCTCTCTGGCGCATTTCGGCGTGGCCATGATCGCCTGCCTCATGGCTTACAACGGTTGGACGTACATCAGCTTTGTGGCGGGCGAGGTGAAACGCCCGGAGCGCAACCTGCCGCTTTCGCTCGCGGCGGGGATGGCCGCGGGAGCATTCCCGAAATCGCCGTCACGGAGCGCGTGGGCGCGGCGGCGGCGCAGCGGACCCTGGGCTCCATCGGCGCCACGGCGGTCTCGGTCACCGTCCTGCTCTCCATCGTGGGCGCGATCAATGGCTGCATCCTGACTGCGGCGCGTATTCCCTTCGCGCAGGCGCGCGACGGCCTCTTCTTCGCTCGTTTCGGCCGCATCCACCCGCGCTTCAAAACCCCCGGTTTCGCTATTGTCGTGCAGGGCCTCTGGACCGGTATTCTGGTTCTGACAGGCTCTTACGAGACGCTCTTCTCGTATTCCATGGTGGCGGCGTGGATCTTCTATATGTTGAGCGTGGCCGCGGTGTTCGTCTTGCGTCGCAAAGCCCCTGGCCTGCCGCGGCCTTATAAAATGTGGGGTTACCCGTATGCCCTGTGGGCCTTTATGGCGGTCTCGGTGTGGTTCGTAATCAATGCTTTCGCCACCGAGCCCGTGCCTTCGTCGATGGCGCTGGCGATCATCGCCGCGGGCGCGGCGGCATATGGCCTGTGGCGCAGCCCTTTGAGGAGGAAAGCAGGATGAGGATACGGTACCGGGCGCTGGCATGCGCCTTCACGTTTTTCGCCGCCGCCGCGCCCGGCCAGACGGTCCATCTGAAACTGAGATCCCGCGTGGAGACTCCCAAGGGAAGCGGCGCGTGGACGGAAACGCAACTCCAGCGGGACCTCCCGGTCCGCCAAACCGCGCTCCTCATCTGCGACCTTTGGGACCACCACTGGTGCTCGGGCTCGGAAAAGCGCGTCGGCATCCTCGCCCCGAAGATCGCGGCGGTGGTCGAGCAGGCGCGCGCCAGGGGCATCCTCATTATCCACGCGCCCTCGGACACCATGAAGTTCTACGAAAACAACCCGGCGCGGAAAATGGCGCTGGCCATCCCGCTGGCGCCCCTGCCGCCGAACCTCGACATCCAGGACCCCCGCCTGCCCATAGACGATAGCGGCGGCGGTTGCGAAACCGGCGAGCACGCCTCTCAGCCCTGGCCGTGGAACCGGGAACACCCCGCTGTCAAAGTCGCGCCGGAAGACGCCGTCTCGGAAAAGGGCCCCGAGATTTACAGCCTCCTCCGCGAGCGGGGCATCACAAACCTCCTGTACACGGGGGTGCACACCAACTTCTGCATCCTGAACCGCACATTCGGAATCCGGCAGATGACGCGCTGGGGCCTGGCGTGCATCCTGGTCCGCGATCTGACGGATTCGATGTACGACCCCCAGAAAGCGCCCTTCGTCACGCATGAGGAAGGCACGCAACTGGTCATTCAGCACATCGAGAAATACTGGGCTCCGACCGCCCTGAGCCAGGACCTGCAGCGTGGGCCTCCAGGCCTGCCATGCCGGCATACCCGCCCGCATCCAAGCTGGCAGGCGGTTCGCCCGCCTGCTCACCCGCGCGCCAGGGCTCCCTCCAGGGGCAGGGGGGCGCGGCCGAACGTGGCGCTTTGCGCTTCCGTGATGTCGCGCAGCACGGCTTTGCGCGCGGCCGCCGGATCGCGTTTCCGGATCGCGCTCACCACCGCCCTGTGCAGTTCCAGCGGCGCGGACGCGTGCGGACGCGAGGAGCAGAGTTCCAGGTACATCAGACGGCGCGTCTGATCGAGGATTCCGCCGAGAATCCGCGCCAGTTCCCGGTTTTGCGTGATGCGCGCCAGGCGCAGGTGAAACCGGCTATTCCTCTCCACCGTTTCCTCGGGGTCCGGACCAGGCTTCCGGACCGGAACTCCGGCGATGCCCTCCAACTCTTCGATGTCGGCTTCGGAGGCGCGCACGGCCGCCAGTTCGGCGATGGCGGCCTCCAGGATCAGGCGCGCCTCGAAAAGGTCGCGCACCGCATGGAAACTCAGCTCGGGGACCAGGTACCCGCGCCGCGGCACGGCTTCCAGCAGTCCTTCCAGGTGCAGCCGGTTGCAGGCTTCCCGGAAGGGCGTCCGTCCGATGCCGTAGCGCTCGATGATCTCCGCTTCCGAGAGGAACACGCCCTCGGGGATCTCCGCCCGCAGGATGGCGCGTTTCAGCGCGCCGTACGCCCGTTCGGTCTGGGTTGTGCGCGGGGATTGCTTGTTCCTTCTCGCCATATGCCGGCGCTCGTACCCGTAGTGTAGCATCGCTTGACACGGCGAACCGATCGGCGATATACGTTCCATATACAGCGGGAGCGCGAAACAAGATGCAAGATCGACGGCAGTTTCTGAAGAACGGCGCCGGAGCGGCGCTGGCCGCGGGCGGGTTTCTGAATCTGAACCCGGGAGCGATGGGGGCCAACGAGAAGGTCACGCTGGCGCTCATCGGGGGCCGCAACCAGGGCCGCGGCGTCGCGCTGCGGGCCATTCAGGAGGGCGCGCAGTTCAAGACGTTCTGCGACCTGGATCCCGCCATCCTGGAAAAGACGGGGGCCGATCTGGCCGCCGCTCAGGGCAGAAAGCCGGGGTTCGAGAAGGATTTCCGGCGCGTGCTCGATGACAAGGAGATCGACGCCGTCGTGATCGCCGTTCCCGACCACTGGCACGCCCGCATGATGATCCTGGCATGCCAGGCCGGCAAGGACGTCTACGTCGAAAAGCCGCTTTCGCAAACGATTCACGAGGGCCACCAGATGCGCGCCGCCGCGCGGAAATACAACCGCATCGTGCAGGTCGGGACCCAGCGGCGAAGCACGAACCATTTCCGCAGCGCGGTGGAGTACGTCGCCTCGGGCAAACTCGGTAAGGTCTGCGAAGTCAAGGCTTGGATCAACCAGGTGCGCAACACCATCGGGCCGGCCACCCAGGCCGCGCCCCCTCCCGGCGTGGATTACGACGTGTGGCTCGGTCCGGCGCCCAAGCGGCCGTTCGACCCCAACCGCTTCCATTACAACTGGCGCTTTTTCTGGGACTACGGAAACAGCGAAATCGGCAACCAGGGCGTGCACGTCCTCGACGTAGCCATGTGGGCCATCCAGAAGATGCGCGGCATGGATAAATGCCTGCCGACGCGAATTTCGGCCAACGGCGCCATCTACTGGCTCGACGACGAGAAAGAAGTCCCGGACACCCAGATCGTCACGTATTACTATGACAGCCTGCTGCTCAGCTTCGAACTGCGCAGCTTCGCGTGGGACCACGCGCTGCATCAGGGCCGGAACCGAGGCGGAACCGATTTCTATACCGCATTCTACGGAACCGAAGGCACGCTGGTGGCCACCAACAGCGACTGGCAGGTGTACTTGAAGAATGGCGAGAAAGGGCCCGGCGAAAAAGATTCCGGCGGATCGCACGAGGGCAACTTCCTGGAATGCGTGAAGAGCCGGAAAGCGCCCAACTCGGAGGTCGAGATCGGCCGCCTGAGCACCACCCTCTGCCACCTGGCGAACATCTCGTACAAGCTCAAGCGCGACGTCCAGTTCGATCCGAAGACTGAAACCTTCGGCGGCGACAAAGCCGCCAACGCCCTCTTGACGAAGCAGTACCGCGCGCCCTACGTTCTCCCGTCCGTGTGATGGAAGAAAACCAAGTGGGCCACGGATGAACACGGATAAGAATTAATGTTTTATCCGCGTGCATCCGTGTTCATCCGGGGCCCATTCTTAAAAGCGCTTTCGCTTCCCGCTACACCCGTAACGTGAACGATTCCCCCAGGTAAACCCGCCGCACCTCGGGGTCGCGCGCCAGCGCCTCGGGCGTGCCGGCGCGGAAGATCTCTCCCTCGTTGATAATGTACGCCATGTCGGTGACCGCCAGCGTCTCGCTCACGTTATGGTCGGTCACGAGGATCCCGATGCCCTGCCGCTTCAGGTCGAAGATGATCCGCTGGATTTCCAGCACCTGAATGGGATCGATCCCCGAGAACGGCTCGTCCAGCAGCAGGAACCGGGGGTCGATCACCAGCGAGCGGGCGATTTCCACCCGCCGCCGCTCGCCGCCGGAGAGCATGTAGCCCATGTTGCGCCGCACCTTCTCCAGCCCGAGCTGGTCGATCAGCTCGTCCATTTTCTCGCGCCGCTCGCGGGAGCGCAGGGGCAGCGTCTCCAGGATGGCCATCAGGTTCTCTTCCACCGTGAGCTTGCGGAAGACAGAGGCCTCCTGCGGCAGGTAGCTGATGCCGCGCCGCGCCCGCCGGTACATGGGCAGGTGGGTGATGTCCTCGCCGTCGAGTTGAATGCTCCCCGAGTCCGGGCTGATGAGCCCCACGATCATGTAGAACGACGTGGTCTTGCCGGCGCCGTTCGGCCCCAACAGCCCCACCACCTTTCCCTGCTCGACGTAAACCGACACGTCGTGCACCACGGCCCGCCCGCGGTAGGTTTTGGAGATTTTGTCGGTTTCGAGAACGCTCATCCAGGTTACTTGCGGCCGCGGGTGATTTGAGTTTTGACTGGGTTGTTGGGCGCGCCGTCTATCCGCAGGCTATCATCGTTGGCATAGTAGGTCAATTCGAGTCCTTGCGACGTGTTCGCGCCGTCCACGAAACTCGCCGGCGCGCCCCGCATGATCACCTTCTGGTTGGCGGCGTAGTATTCGGCGTGGCTGCCCGCGCCGGTGCGCGTGCGCCCGGGCGCGGTCTGGACGATATCCACCTTCCCATCGGCGATGGCCTTCTCCAGGCTCGATTCGGCCCCCGCCGCGGCCAGGTAGGCGCGAATCTCCGCCGCTTTCACCCGCAACCCTCCCCGCGCCAGCGTCACGCCGCCGGAATAATAGGCCAGCCGGTCGGAATCGGTGTAAACCATCCGCGGAGCATGCACCACCGTCAACACCGGGCTGGGAGGCGCCTTTTTCGGACCGCCCTGGGACCGGTCCTCCTTGGGCTGCTCCCACAGGCTGGTGATCACATGACCGTCCGCCACCAGCGTGCGCTTGTCGCGGTCTACATCGATGGAGTCGGCGCGGATCTGGTTGGCCCCCTGCCACATGAACGCGTCGCCTTCGTAATGAATCCGCCGGTTGCGGTCCCTCGCCTCCATCTTGCGCGCCTGCGCTTGGAGCGGTTCGTCCCCGGAGAGCATCTCCGAGCTCTTCTTCTGGTCCTGGTCGGGGAGCCGGCTGGATCTGACGCT
>JAIQFU010000216.1:8699-22857 GCA_020073115.1 Terriglobia bacterium | reverse complement strand
AATCGCCACCCTGGGTTCGCCCCTGTCCCTATCGGCGCTGGCGCTCTCCAGCGGGCAACAGTTCTCCGGCATCACGCCGGTCTACGCCACCTCGCTGAACGGCTCGGGGGGGTGGGCGCGCGTCCCGTTCTACCCCGTGAACAGCCTGCCCCTGTCGTCGCAGTATGACGTGGACGGCAGGATCACGCGCACGTTTTCGTTCGGCGAGCGGCTGAAGGCGAGCATCATGTTCGAAGCGTACAATGCGTTCAACCAGCAGTGGAACACGGGCGTAAACAGCATCGCCTACCTGGCCACCGGCGGCGTTCTGAAACCCGTGACGGGAGTCGGGTTGGGGAATGCCTCCGCGGGCCCCCTGGACGGCACGAACGCGCGCCGCTGCCAGGTGGCGCTACGGATCTCGTTTTAGGAAGCTGTCAGCGTAATGTAAAAGCGCGGCAGGCTATGCCTGACCGATGAGCACCTTCGCCGTCGTGATCCACCGCGAACCAGCCGGCGGCTTCCGGGCTGAGGTCCCGGCGCTGCCGGGCTGTATTCGCGAGGCGAGTCGATAAAGGAGCTTCTTGCGAAGATCCGTGAAGCGATTGCGGGGTAGCCAAGATCGGCGGCCTTACAAAAACGCCTGCACCAGACGCTTCTGGACGTCTTTCAGGCTGGAATGAGCCGAATCCAGCTCCTCCACCTTCTTGCGCAGGTCGCGGAAGAGGCGCGCGCGCTCCACGCCGCTGCGCACCACCAGCAATAATTGATCGTTGTCCCAGGGCTTTTCCAGGTACTGGAACAGCGCTACCTGGTTGATCGCTTGAATCGCGCTTTGCTTGTCGGCGTGGCCGGTCAAAAGTACGCGGCTGGCTTCCGGCTGCGACTCCTTCACGCGGTTCAGGAGCTGGATGCCGTTCATCCTGGGCATGAGGTAATCCGATATGGCGACATCCACCGGCCGCTGCCCGGCGAATTGCGCCGCTTGTTCGGGGTTGGTGAAGGCCTGGATCTCGTAGTCCGTCTCCAGATGGAGAAAGGCCCTGATACTGGCGATGACCATCTCCTCGTCGTCCACGATCATAACCGTTGGGCCCCCGTTTTGATTCACGTCCGTACGCTCCCTGAAGGATGCCGCACGGGGATGCGGATGTGGAAGGTGGTCCCTTGTCCCAGTTCGCTTTCGAAGTGGATCGACCCGCCGTGCTTCTCTTCGACAATTTCCCTGGCAATTGAAAGCCCCAAGCCGGCGCCCTCGCCGAGCGGCTTGGTGGTAAAACCCGCGTTGAAAGCTTTGGCCTGCTGTTCCGGGGTCATGCCGCGCCCGGTATCGGCGATCGAGACGCGGACCATGCCGTCCTCCAGGCGGGTCCCCACCCGGATGCAGCCCTCGCCCTCGATGGCCTGGGAGGCGTTGATCAGCAGGTTCAGGAAAACCTGGTTGAGCATTTGGGGATAGCACTCCACGGGCGGCAATTCTCCGAGATCGGTCTCCACGGCGATGCGCTTGCGGAACTCGGCCTGGGTCAGCTTGAGGGTATCGCGCAGGTTCTCGTTCAAGTCCACTTCGCGCGGCTCGCCCGAGTCCAGGCGCGAAAAGCTCTTCAGCCCGCGGATCACGGAGCGGATGCGCTCGCACGCGATCCGGTCTACCGCTGCCAGGTCGCGGCAGGTCTCCGCCACCCGCCTGGCCTTCTGGAGCGATTCGGGGCTGGGATCGGCCAGCAGGGGGAGGAGCATGTCGAGCGAACGCCGGATCACTTCGTTATTCGAGAAAATCGATCCCAGCGGAGAGTTGATCTCGTGCACGATTCCCGTCAGGAGGCGCCCGATGGCGGCCATCTGGTGCAGTTCGGCGGCGGCGGGCGAGCTCATTGTTCCACCAGCTTCCGGAAACGTTTCACCAGCGTGGAGAACACCGAAGCGGTGATTTCGGTATTGTCCGCCAGCAGGTCGTAAAAATCGTCGCGCCCGATGCGCAGCAGACGGCAGTCCTCCAGGGTTTTGGCGGTGAGGGGCATGGGATCGTCCTCCTCGAACAACGCCCAGGCGCCGAGCACGTCGTTTTGTCCGGCGGTGGCGAGGGACTCCCCCTCCCGGCTTAGTTCCGCCGCGCCATCCACCACCACGTACAGAGCGTCGGCCGGCTTTCCGGCCTCCAGAACGATTTTACCGGGTGGGAAGCGGATTTCGTGCGCAATGGTTGCGATCCGCGCCAGTTGCTCGGGAGTCAGGTTGCCGAGCAACTCCACGCCTTCGAGGGCGATGACCTTCTCGACGATGTTGAGCTCTGCCATGGAAAGCTCTCAGCTATCAGCCGTGAGCCATCAGCCAGCTGAGATCTGACGGCTGACGGCTGGTTTTCAGGCCGCCAACTTCGCTTCGGCGGCGCGGGCTACCTCCGAAACCTCCTCCTCGGATTCGTGCGCGGCCTGAGCGATTTCCGGCGCCAGGCTGCGCAGCTTCAACTCGGCGGCGGCGGCCATGGCGCAGGCCACCAGCCACGGATCGCGCGAGCGGATCAACTCGCGGATTGCCTCCTCCGCGGTGCGGTCTTCCACTCCGAACAGCTCGCGCCCGTGCTCTCCGAGGTGTTCGGGCGCATCCAACAGGGGGATGAGGATCCGCTTCAAGCCGCGATCCAGCGTATTGTCCAGAAATTCCATGGCCGCCGAAGCCTCTTCCCCGCGGCCGCGCGAAACGGCCAGGTAGGCGGAATAGATCTCCCTCGGCGGATATCGCAGTCCCAGAAGCCGGAACAGGCGCTCCAACGTGTGGCGCAGCCGCTCCTCGATGGTGCGGGCCAGCAGACGGCACGCCCTGACGCAGCCGTCGCCGTTCCGGAACGGCGCCAGGGCCGCGTGCAACTCGAAATAATGGCGCGCCTCGGCCAGGATCTGGCCGGTGATGAACTGATTTTCGAAATCCAATTGCGGGTTGGCTTCGCGCAACCGGTTGAGCGCTTTCAAAACCGCCGCCCGAATCAAGAGGTCCTGGTTGCCCATCGCGGCCAGGAGAGCGTTCACGGAGCGCTGGTGCGGGATGTTCTTGAGCACGCGCGGGATTTGCCGCCGCACGCCGCGCGGGACGCTCTCGGCCAGCAGGACGTCGGCCAGTGCGCCGCAAATCCCGTCCCCATAAGCCGCCAGCGCCGGAACGGCGTCGCCCCGGAGCCTGGGGTTTCCCAGGGCCGAAACCAGGGCGAAGAGGTAGGCGCGGTTCTTCACTGCGCCGGCGGCCCGGCAGGCGGCGCCGGCGACCAGGGGATCGGGATCCACCAGAAGCCCGTGCAAGGCCTCGGTTCCGCGATCGCCCCGCACCCCGATGGCGGCGGCGGCCAACGCGCGCCGGCGCGGATCTTCGGCCCGGACCATGCGGTTTAGCCAGTCCCGTGTGATGAGTTCCTCCGCAAGCTCGGCATCGCCGCGCAACGCCTCCAGCGCCCCCTCCACCAGTTGCGGGTTGGCGTCGTCCAGCAGTTCCGCGGCCAGGCGGGCGCGGTCCGGCGCTACCGACAGCGCATAAGGGACGGCAGCGCGGGGCAGGTCTCCGGCCTCCCCGCCCGCGCGGATCTCCCGGATGGCCCGTTCCAAAACGCCGTCCCAACGCAGGTCCGCGGCGATTTCGTACATTTTTTCGCGGACTTCCCGTGGCTCGGGCGCCAACGCCAACTTCTGGAGCAGCGGCCGGATCTCGTAGTGGGGCGCATCGGCCAGCAACCCCAAGGCGTACGCCGCCTGCCGAGGCTTGGCTTCCACCGCCGCGGTCTCCAGCAGCCGGACGGTAGCCGCATCGTGAACCGTAACGCGCGCGCTTTCGAAATCCAGCCGCCGCGCCTCCAGCCGCTTCCGCACCGTCGCCACGTATTCCTTGCGCGCCCGATTGGCCAGCAGAATCCATGGCACGCACAGGGCTGCCACGATCATCGCGATGCCCTTGATGTCCAGTTTGAGCCAGGATCCGGTGAGAACTGCCAGCAAAACGCCGCCGATGCCCCGCGACGCGCGGTCCACGCAAATGTCGATGAACGCCTTGATGCGGTTGCGCAGTTCCTTGGGAAGCGGCATGTAGAGCAATTCCATGCCGGTCCGGTTCAACGTGTAGCGCGTGGAAGCTTCGGTCAGCCGCACCGCTCCGGCGGAAGTTACGCCGGGGGCCGCGATCGTCGCTACCGAGGTGAGCCCTATGGCGACGGGAAGAATTTGCAGAGTTCCGCCCACTCCGAACCAGTTCACCACCGCCGAGGTGAGCAGAAGTTGGAAGACGAACTCGGTTCCGTTGAGATAAAGTCCGTAGAACTGGCCGAAGAAGGCCGTGAGCTGGTCGCCGTGGAAGCTGCTCTTGGCGGTTACCTGGAATTGGTACTCGATCATCACGTCCACCAGGTAAGTGACGAACATCATGCCCACGATCACCTGCAGGTGGCGGGTGCGCCAGATATCGCGCGTCATGTCGCGGAAGGAAAAATCGGTCTCGCCGGCCTCGGCCGCGCGCGCGTGCGCCACGGCTCCGGCGCTATGGAAGATCGCCAGCCGAAACGCTCCGTAGGCGATCACCACCATGAACGCGCTCGCCAGCAGCAGATTTTCGGTCCCGACCAGAACCGCGGTCCGGCTGGTGAACTCGCCTCCGAACGCCGCGCCCAACACCATCCCCATCCCCAGTAGCGCGTACAGGCGCTTGGCCTCGCGCGCATTGAAGAGATTGCTGGCCACCAGCCATCCCTGCGAGACCAGGACGATGCTGAACAGCCCCACCCAGATGTTCAGGACGTAGATCATCCAGGGCAGCCGCATGCGGATGAGCCACCACATGACCAGCAGCGAAGCCACGGAAATGGCCATCGTCCAGAACACCGCGCTGCGCAGCGAGGTCTTGGCCGCAAGCTTGCTATAGAAATAGGCGAGCACGCCTCCGAAAACGGCGATCAGCACGTAAAGCCATGGCAGTTTGTCGATGTCGAACTTGTTGAGGAACATGGCCCGGGAGACGGGCTTGAGGATGTAGTAGGCGAAAAGCACGAACAGCAGATAGGCGAACATGGCCCAGGTCCGGAGATGCTCACCCGGTCTGATATCGAACATTTGGCGCTTCAGCCTGCCTAACCGCATCATGTGGTCCGGTTCGGGGAATAGCAATTGGAAAGCCAAAAGCCGGAACGCGACGCCAGGTTCCGCGAGCATCTCGGGATGCTCAGTCACGGCGGACTGAGAACGCTCGCCCTGGTCGAGATTGCCGCGCCCGTGGCGATGTACTTCGGCCGCATCGCTTTATCCGGAAAGCCAGCGGACGCGGCGGCGCTCTGGCAAATGGCGGCGATGGCCCTGGTTGGCGTGCTTACGCTCGCGGCGTCGGCGTGGAACGGGAGCCGCCGGCACGCCCGGCTGCTGGCGGCCATTTCGGCGTGGGGCGCGCCCGCGCTGCTGGTGGCGACGGCGCTGTGGAAGCCGGCCGCGTCATCCGTATCCGCGGACTACATGTTGGCGGAGATCACGGCCGTGGCGCTCACGGCGGTAGCCACCGTGCCCTTCCAACCCTGGCACACCCTGGCGTGGGGCTTGGGGGTCGAAGCCGTGTACGTCCTGGCTGCGGAAATCGCCGCCCGGCGTGGAATTCCGTACGCTGCGGCGCACTCCGACGCGCACATCGTTTTTCTGACCATGCTGGCGCTGCTGGCCACGGGCATCGCTTCCGCCAATTATCAGCACCGGCGCGAGGAGTTCGGGGCCCACCAGGAGGCGGTCCGGGTGGCGGAAGCGCTGACCGGCGCGCAACTGCGGGCGGAGCTTGCCGAAAACGCGGGCCGAGCTATCCCGCTCGATTCAGGAATCAGCCGAGCGGATCGACGACGTGATGGAACGGCTGGGGCGTCTGGTCAACCTTTCGGAAGGCGAACTGCGTTCCGCCGACATCAACGAGCTCCTCTCCGAAGTCACGCTGCTGCACCAGGAGGAGATCCAGGCCGCGGGCGTCCGGCTGGAGTTCGATCTGCAAAAGCCGCTGCCTTCCCTGCGCTGCCGGCCGCAACTCCTCAGCGCCGTATTCTCCAGCCTGCTGGCGAACGCCATCCAGGCGGTGAACGGCGACGGGCGCATCCGCATCAGCAGCCGCTTGCGGGACGGCGAGCTGGAAGTGACGATCCAGGACAACGGGCGCGGGATGTCGGCGGAACAGGCGGACAACGTTTTCGACCCGAGCTTGAGGGTCAGCGGCAACCGCGTGTCGAGCGGGAACTGGAGCCTTTTCAATGCGCGGCAGATCGTGTACCAGCATGGGGGGGAAATCCAGATCGAGACGGCGGAGGGCAAGGGAGCGGCATTCCACGTAACGTTCCCGGTAGACCCCGGGTAGGACGCGCCGAGGTTCGCGCAAAGACCCCGTCCTGGAGCCACCGCTTCGATGCGGTGTACCTGGCAGGCAACGAGGAATTAGCCGATATCGCGCTCGCTCACGGCGCTGTTCCGGGTCGTGCGGTGGCCGACGGCCAGCCGCTGCTGAACAACCTGATTCGGTGGGGAGCCTTCCGCCAGGCGCTCCGGCTGCTCAGGCACGGGCGACGCGCGATAACGTTCTCGCGCTCCTGGCGCGCGGCGGCGCTACATGGTCAGCGTCACCTTCTTCAGCGTCCTTGGCCGGTCGGGGTCAAGCCCCTTCTCATCGGCCAGGCAGGCGGCGAAGAGCTGCGCAGGAATGATATAGGGAATGGGCGTCAGCCACCCCTTGATACGGCGCGGGAGGCGAATCGCCTTCGTGGCGCGCGCCCCGACTTCCCGGTTGCCGGCATCGGTGATGGCCACGATCTCGGCGCGCAGCGAATGGAGCCTGTCGAGCGTGTCGCCGATGGAGGCCCACGTCACGTCCGGCGGGGCGAAAGCGAAAACCGGGAAGCCCGGCTCGACCAGGGCGATGGGGCCGTGCATGAAGTCGGCGGACGAGAAACGCTCGGCCACCACGTAGCAGGTTTCCATCAGCTTCAGAGCCATCTCGAACGCGTTGGCGTAATTCAGTCCGCGCCCCACCACGGCAGCGTAGCGCATAAAGCGATAGCGCGCCGAAAGCTCGCGGATTTCCGCTTCCAGTCCGAGGGCGGCCTCGACCGTCTCGGGAATGCGCTGGAGATCAGCCACACGCACGGCCGCGCCGAGCGCATGGGCCAGCAAATAGAGCATGAGCATCTGGCCGGTGTAGGTTTTGGTGGCGGCCACGCTCTTTTCCTTCCCGGCGCGGACCAGGAAGAGCTGGTCAGCCAGGCCCGCCAGCGTGCTGGAGCTTTCGTTAGTGATGCCCAGGGTCAGCGCGCCCTGCTCCCGGGCCCGTTCGAGCACCCGGTTCGTGTCCGTGGACTCCCCGGACTGCGAGAGGGCCACGACCAGGGTCTCGCGATAGTCCACCCTTGCGTCGTAGAGGGTGGCGATAGATGGCGCGGCAAGGGAGACGGGGATGCCTGTGGTGATTTCCAACAAATACCGGCCGAACAGGGCCGCGTTGTCCGAAGTCCCCCGCGCGGCGAGTACGATCAGCCGCGGGCGGCGCCGGGCAAGCGTGCGTTTGAACTTCTCGACGCGCGGCATCTCCCGCGCGAGCGTGCGTTCCAACACCTCCGGCTGTTGCCGGATTTCATCGAGCATCTCGGACATCAATTAGTAGGGTAACGCGCCGCGCGGGAAAGTCGCGGGCAGGGGCTGGAATGAGGCAAGGCAGACGATGTACCATCGCCTGCCCGGCAGGCGACGTTATCGGTTGCCCATGGCTGTCGCGGATTGCGCTTTACGGCTTAAGAAGCACTCGCGGCAGTACACTGGACGGCCCTGAGTCGGCTTGAAGGGTACCGTGGTCTCCCGACCGCATTGGGAGCAGGTGGTCATGGTCTCCGTCTTGCTGAATCCCGAGCCTGAGCCGCCTTGGCGCTTGGTCTTACAGACCTTGCACCGTTTAGGCTCGTTCTTGAAGTTTTTGTCGTGGAAGAAGTGCTGTTCTCCCGCTGTGAATACGAAATCTGCTCCGCAGTCTACGCATTTGAGGACACGGTCCTGAAACTCCGGCATGGCACTGGCCCTTTTCAACCTGAACTGTTGCGGATAAGCGACGGGGATTAGCCCGCCGCGGGTTCACTCTACCTCCCGGCGTGACTTCTTCCGGTTATGTTTGCGGGCCAGCGCTTGCTTGGCCCGGCGCTTCTCGCCCGGTTTCAAGTAAAAGGAGTGGCGTTTGACTTCTTTAATGACGTCTTCCTGCTGGACCTTTCTCTTAAACCGGCGAAGGGCGTTCTCCAACGTCTCGCCCTCCTGAAGCTTCACTTCAGCCAAACGAAATACACCTCCCCACTCGACCAAGATTCCCGGGCGAGGGCTGGAAGACCGGCGGGGCGGTACGGACATGCCAGTCTCAATCCCCGCAAAAAATCCTGCGCTTCGCACAGAAGGTACTGATATCATAGGTGGTTGACAGATAAAGTCAAGCCCAAACTTTGGGGCAATTCCGGAGCCGCCAAACAGGCGAAATCATATTTTCTTTATTTTCAGGAAGTTGCACTGAAATGGAAAATGTATTAGCCATTCTCCTGGCGGGGGGAGCCGGCGAGCGTCTTCATCCCCTGACAAAGGACACTGCCAAACCTGCCGTCCCATTCGGAGGAGCCTACCGCATCATCGATTTCACCCTGTCCAACTGCGTCAACTCCGGTGTCCGGCGAATTTTCATCCTGGCACAGTATAAATCCCTGGACCTGACCCGGCACATCCGCGATGGCTGGAGCATTTTTTCCGCGGAGATGGGGGAGTACATCGAGGTCATCCCGCCCATGCGACGGGTGAGCGAAGACTACTGGTACCAGGGCACGGCGGATGCGGTATTCCAGAACTTTCAAAGCATCGAGGTGGAGGACCCGGATGCGGTCCTGGTGGTGGCCAGCGACCACATCTACAAGATGAACTACCACGAGATGCTGGACCAACACCAGCAGACCGGGGCGGACATCACCATAGCCACCATTCAGGCCCCGCCGGAGGAGGCCAGCCGTTTCGGCGTAGTGGACATCGACGCCGACTATCGCGTGGTGGGGTTCGAGGAGAAGCCTAAACCCGAGGACGCGATGCGGTCGAGTTTCAATCCGGACATGATCAGCGCGTCGATGGGAATCTACGTGTTCAACACCGACGAGCTCTTGCGGGCGTTGCACGAGGATGCGCAGGACCCCGCGTCGAGCCACGATTTCGGCAAAGACATCATTCCGCGCCGCCTGAAGAACTCGCGGGTGATGGCTTACGACTTTCGAGACATCAACGCCAAGACGGTGCGATACTGGCGGGACGTGGGAACGCTGGATTCCTACTACGAAGCCAACATGGACTTGGTATCGGTGGTGCCGGAGTTCAACCTTTACGACCAGAGGTGGCCAATCCGCACGAAGGTGACGCAACAGCCTCCGGCCAAGTTTGTCTTCGCCCAGGAAGGGCGGCGCATGGGAGTAGCGGTGGATTCGATCGTGAGCGCGGGATCGATCATTTCCGGCGGGCGCGTGCTGCACAGCGTGCTGTCGCCGGGCGTGCGCGTGAATAGTTATTGCGAAGTCGAGTACTCGATTTTAATGCCTGGGGTGGAGATCGGCCGGTACAGCCGGATCCGGCGCGCGATCATCAATACGGGAGTGAAAATACCGGAATCCAGCATCATTGGTTTCGACCTGGAAGCCGACAGGGCGAAGGGTTACACCATCACCGAAGGTGGAATTGTGGTGGTGGCATAAGAGAGGGGCCGGGGGTCGAGGGCCGGGCCAGGGAGTGACGTGCTGGCCTGAGGCGGACCGCCCGCATGCTTCCCAGCAAAAGACACAAGGGCTGAAGACCAGGAGGCGCCAATTCCCTGCCCCCGACCCCTGGTTCCCGGCCCCAAGTTCATAAAGGAGCACTAGTTTGACAACAATCGTAAGAGTAGTGGGTAGAGAGATTCTCGATTCGCGCGGGAATCCGACGGTGGAAGCGGATGTATATCTCGCGGACGGCAGCATGGGAAGGGCGGCTGTGCCCTCCGGCGCGTCCACCGGCGAGCAGGAGGCTGTGGAACTAAGGGACGGCGACAAAGGGCGCTACCTGGGCAAAGGGACGCTGAAGGCCGCGGGCCACATCAACGACCAGATCGCCAAGGCGGTAGAAGGACAGGACGCCACCGACCAATCCGGCATCGACCGCATCATGATCGACCTGGACGGCTCGGCCAACAAAGGAAAGCTCGGAGCGAATGCCATCCTTGCCGTGTCCATGGCCGCGGCCCGCGCGGCGGCCGGCTCGCACGGTGAACCGCTGTACCGCTACCTGGGCGGAGTCGGAGCCCGGACGCTGCCCGTTCCCATGATGAACATCATCAATGGCGGGGCGCACGCGGACAATTCGGTGGACGTGCAGGAGTTCATGATCGCCCCCTACGGCGCGGAGAAGTTCTCGGAAGCGCTGCGCATGGGCGTCGAGGTCTTCCACACGCTGAAGAAGGTGCTCAAGAAGAAGGGCTACTCCACGGCGGTGGGCGACGAGGGCGGATTCGCGCCCATGTTGAAATCCAACGAAGAAGCGATCGAGTCCGTGCTGGAGGCGATTGCGCAGGCGGGCTACAAGCCCGGCGAAAACGTGGGCATCTGCCTGGATCCGGCGGCCAGCGAGTTCTTCCAGGACGGGAAGTACGTGTTCAAGAAGTCCGACAAGAGCCAACGGACATCGGAGCAGATGGTGGACTTCTGGTCCAACTGGGTGCGGCAGTATCCGGCCTTGATTTCGATCGAGGATGGGATGTCGGAAGAGGATTGGAATGGCTGGAAGCTGCTGACCGATACGCTGGGCAAAAAGATTCAGCTCGTGGGCGACGATGTGTTCGTCACCAACCCATCGATCTTCAAGCGCGGCATCGAGAAAGGCATCGCCAACTCGATCCTGATCAAGGTGAACCAGATCGGGACCCTCACCGAGACGCTGGAAGCGATGGAGATGGCGGCGCGAGCGAACTACACCGCGGTGGTTTCGCACCGTTCGGGCGAAACGGAGGACGCCTTCATCGCTGACCTGGTGGTGGCCACGGGCGCCGGCCAGATCAAGACGGGATCGGCCAGCCGCACCGACCGCATCTGCAAATACAACCAGTTGCTGCGGATCGAGGAGGAACTGGGTCCGGCGGCGCGCTTCCTGGGCCGCAAGGCGTTCCGGCAGGTGGGAGCCGAGGGGGCCCATGCATAAGCTCGTACTCGTACGGCATGGCGAGAGCGCGTGGAACAAGGAGAACCGGTTCACCGGCTGGACGGACGTGGACCTGTCGGAGAAGGGCAGGCAGGAGGCGCACGAAGGCGGCGTGGTGCTGAAAGCCGAAGGGTACGCGTTCGATATCGCCTACACATCGGTGCTGAAGCGCGCCATCCGGACCTTGTGGATCGTGCTGGACGAAATGGACCTGATGTGGATCCCGGTACACCGCTCATGGCGTTTGAACGAGCGGCACTACGGCGCGCTGCAGGGGCTCAACAAGTCCGAAACGGCCCAGAAGTTCGGCGAAGCCCAGGTGAAGATCTGGCGGCGGAGCTATGACATCCGGC
Source organism: Terriglobia bacterium (assembly GCA_020073115.1). Lineage (GTDB taxonomy): Bacteria > Acidobacteriota > Terriglobia > Bryobacterales > Bryobacteraceae > BOG-224. The sequence goes on along the minus strand of JAIQFU010000216.1, from coordinate 11,306 downwards.
CGCCGGAACTGACGCCGGACGACGAGCGGTTCCCAGGGCGCGACCCGCGCTATAGCGGGTTAACTAAAGAGGAGTTGCCGCTGACCGAGTGCCTGAAGGACACGGTGGCGAGGTTCCTGCCGCTGTGGCACGAAACCATTGCGCCCACGATCCGGGAAGGCAAGAAGGTGCTGATCGCGGCGCACGGGAACAGCCTGCGCGCGCTGGTGAAGTATCTGGACAACATCCCGGAGCGGGAGATCGTCGAACTGAACATACCGACGGGGATGCCGCTGGTTTATGAGTTGGACGGCGATCTGAAGCCGGTGAACCGGTATTACCTGGGCGATCCGGAGAAGGTCAAAGCCGCCATGGAAGCGGTGGCGGCGCAGGGCAAGAAGAAGTAGCGGTTCCGGGCCATGTGGGGCCGGTAGACAACCTGCGCGGTTGTCTACCGGCGCCGTGGGCCTGATCTACCCCACCCTGACTACCGCCGCCGCGACCGGGCGCTCGCCTACGGGGATCATCGTGAAAAGCGGGGCGGATTTGTAGCGCCTGACCCAGGCTTCGGCGAGCATCTGGCGGCGGATTACGGCCATGTCGCCCGACTTCTCATTGAGCACCAGCGCGTATTGGCGGTCGCGGTCGGGAGTGATGACGATCGCTCCCGGCGCCTGTCCCACCTGAACCACGGCCACCAGCCTGCGGGAATCGATGTCCAGCACGGTCACGGCGTTGTCTTCCGGGTTGGCGACGAGGAGGTACGCGGGCGAGGTGTCGGTTGCGGCCACGGCCATTGCTCCCGGCGCCCGGCCGGCGAGAATGGTCTGATCGATTTCCGTGTTGTAAGGGAAGGCGATGACCACGGCGTCCATCCCGTCCCCGGTGACGAAAAGCTGGCCGCCGTCCGCGTTGAAACAGAAATGGCGCGGCGCCAGGGGCAGGGGGAGGCGGACGACTGTCTTCCCCGCGGCGGCATCGATGACGACGAGATTGCGGTCGGGCGCGCTCCCGGCGATCAACTGCTTGCCGTCCCAGCGGAAACAGACCCACGAGGGCACGGAGCCAAACGAAATGGCGCGCTCAATGGCGGCCCTGGGGAGCGAAACCATGGTGATGGTCCGGGTTTGCCCGCTGGCCACGGCGGCGCGCCCGTCGGGGCTGATATCGAAACTGTCGGGCGGCGCGGGGAGCGCGATGCGCCGCGCGGGCCGAAAGTCTTCCAAAGGGAGCATGACGAGCGCGGCGGGGTCGCGGGTGAGGACCCAGAAGGCATCTTTGCGCGGAGAGAGGAGCATCGAGACCGCCTGGCCGCCGGTGCGGACCGAGCGGCCCACCACCAGCCCGGCGGCGTCGATCTCGTAGACCGAGCCCGCATCCGCCGCCAGTACGTAGGCTTTCGGCTTGGCGGGATCGGGGTGGGCGGCGATGGCGGCCGGCGCCGAGGGTAAGGCGATGACCTTGCGGACCCGGAAGGTGTTCAGGTCCACCGCCGCCACCGACCGGCCCTGCTGGTTCGCCACCAGGCAGTAGCCGGGGAACCCCGTGGCTTTGCGGCGTCCGCAGGCTAACGCCGCGCCGGAAGACGCCAGGAGGGCGCGGCGCGTAATGAGAGGATGGGACACTGACCTCTATTGTAACGGGCCGTACGTGGCGCACTCAGCGTCGAGCGGCGAGTCTCAGATCGCCGCCAGCGCTGATCGCGGGCTGAAGCCCATGACCGCACGCTTGCAGAGCGCGCTACGTAGAATGAGCTACTTAACGGCGGCACGCAGGATGGCATCCTGCCCCACACCCGGCGAGAGTGCCCACCCACGGTTCACGCTAAAATGGTTGCAAAATGATCCAGACCCTCTTCGGTTCGGTAGAGCAGGAGCCGACTCTCCTCGAGAAGCTGAAAAGCGGCGTCCAGAAGACGCGCGCAGGGCTGGTTTCCGCCCTGGAAGACGCCATCCAGGGCAAGCGGGTGATCGACCCGGCGCTGCTCGACGAATTGGAATCCACGCTGATCGGCGCCGATATCGGGATCCGCACCACGGAAGAGATTCTGGACCGCATCCGCGAGCGGGTGGAACGCCATCAATTGAACGACGCCTCCGAACTGCGCGGGCTGATCCGCGAGCACCTGCTCGAAATCCTGCAGGCGAGCGAGCGGGCGCCGGCGCGGGTGGCGGAGCCGCCGGCGGTGGTCCTGGCCGTGGGCGTGAACGGCTCGGGCAAGACCACCACCATTGGCAAGCTGGCGCAACGATTCCGCAATGAAAACCGGACCGTGCTGCTCTGCGCCGCCGACACGTTTCGCGCCGCCGCCATCGAGCAGCTCGAAATCTGGGGTCAGCGGACCGGTAACGAGGTGATCCGCCAGAAGCCCGGCAGCGACCCCAGCGCCGTGCTGTTCGACGCCGTGCACGCCGCCCGCGCGCGCAAAGTGGATTACGTGATTGTCGACACCGCCGGGCGATTGCAGACCAAGGAAAATCTCATGGCGGAGCTGCACAAAATGAGCCGCACCGCCGCCAAAGTGATTCCCGGCGCGCCACACGAGGTCCTGCTGGTGCTGGACGCCACCACCGGACAGAACGGCCTGGAGCAGGCTCGCAAGTTCACCGAGAGCTCGGGAGTAACCGG
>JAIQFU010000216.1:0-8662 GCA_020073115.1 Terriglobia bacterium | reverse complement strand
TTGACCAAGCTCGACGGCACGGCCAAGGGCGGGATCGTGGTGGCCATTGCCCGCGAGTTGAACCTGCCCATCCGTTATGTCGGGGTGGGCGAGAAGGTGGACGATCTGCTGCCCTTCGACGCCGAGAAGTTCATCGAATCGCTCTTCGAATAAGAATGAACTCCGAACATATGCGCGAGGCGCTCGGCTTGGCCCGCAAGGGCCGGGCGCTGGCCAGTCCGAACCCGATGGTGGGGGCGGTGCTGGTGCGCGGCGGCGAGGTGGTGGGGCGCGGTTTCCACACCTACGCCGGGTTGCAGCACGCCGAGATCATCGCCTTGGCGCAGGCCGGGGAGCGCGCGCGCGGCGCCACCCTGTATCTCAACCTGGAGCCCTGTTCCCACCACGGCCGGACGCCCCCCTGCATCGACGCCCTCATCCGCGCCGGCGTGTCGCGCGTGGTGGCCCCCATCGAGGACCCCAATCCTCTGGTGGCCGGTGAAGGCTTCCGCAAGCTGCGCGAAGCCGGCGTGGAGGTGGAGATCGATCCCGAATTCGCGCCCGAAGCGGAGAAGCTGAACGAACCGTTTTTGCATTTCATGCGCACCGGCCGGCCGCTGGTGACGCTCAAAGCGGCCATTACGCTGGACGGCAAGATTTCGGCGCCGGACGACAACCGCGGCTGGATCACGAGCGAACGCGCCCGCGCCCACGTCCAGGAACTGAGGCACGACTCCGACGCCATCCTCACCGGGATCGGCACGGTGCTGGCCGACGACTGCCTGCTGACCGACCGCACCGGGCTGCCGCGCTGCCGCCCGCTGCTGCGCCTCGTGATGGATTCGCAACTCCGGCTGCCCCTCGATTCCAGGATGGCGCGCAGTGTTTCGGGGGACGTCGTGGTGGTGACGACCTCGGCTTCCCGCGCCGAGCGGAGGCGGATCGCGGAAGACCGGGGCCTCCGGGTGCTGGTCTTCGATGGCCCGGGCGGCCGCGCCGACCTGCGGAGCGTGGTCGAATGGCTCGGCCGCCAGCGCTACCTCTCGCTCATGATCGAGGCCGGCAGCAAAATCAACTGGACCGCGCTCGAATCCGGCTGCGTGGATCGCGTCTTTTTTTACTACGGGCCGAAGATCCTGGGGGGGCTGGAGGCGCTGCCGTTGGCCGGCGGTATCGGCAGAAGGCGGCGTTCCGACGCCATCCGCGTCCACCGCGTGGCCATCCACCAGATTCCGCCGGACGAATTCGCCGTGGAGGGGTACCTGGATGTTCACCGGGATCATTGAAGAACTGGGAACCGTGGAAGCGCTCGTGACGCGGCCGGCGGGGGCGCGGCTGCAGGTGCGTTGCGCCACGGTCACCCGGGACATGACCGTCGGCGCCAGCATTGCGGTGAACGGCGTCTGCCTCACGGCGGTGGAGCCGCGGCCCGATTCGTTCACCGCCGACCTGGCGCCCGAGACCCTGCGCCGCAGCAATCTCGGGAAACTGCGCGCCGGCTCACGGGTCAACCTGGAGCGCCCGCTCTCGCCCTCCGGCCGGCTGAGCGGCCACATCGTGCAGGGCCACGTGGACGCAACCGGCGAGTTCCTTTCGCTCGATTCCCTGGGCGAGGAGAACTGGTGGCTGCGGGTCCGCGTGCCGCGGGAACTGGATCCGTACCTGGCCTACAAGGGGTCCATCGCCATCGACGGCATCAGCCTCACGATCGCAGACCTGAAGCGCGACGTGGTTTCCGTGACCATCATCCCGCACACCTGGCGCAACACGACTCTGGGCGCCTACGCCCCCGGCGCGCGGGTGAACATCGAGTGCGACATTCTCGCCAAGCATGTCGCCAAGCTGCTGGGGAAGCTGGAACTGAAAGAACCGCTGACGGTGGAAAAACTCCAGGAAAACGGGTATTAGGGTTGAATAGCGCCGGCGGTACTACGTTTTCAACTCCGCCACAATCTCCGCCGCGATCTTGCGCGCCGCCTCCAGTTGGCCGGGAGGCAGGCTGATGGCGCCCACGCGGGCGTGTCCGCCCCCGCCGTACCGCTCACAGATGCTAGCCAGGTTGTGCTTCGGCGTCTCCGGCGCCCACGGGTTGGAGCCGACCGAGATCTTGGTCCGGAAACTCGAGGGGCTGACCGAAGGGTCAGTTTCATGGCCGGTGCGCCGAGTTCGACAGCCGTCCGGGCGTCGGGGTACTGCGCGCCGTCGATCACCAGGGACCAGTGCACCAGGTCGTCGAGATCGGGCGCCCGAAAGCCGAACCGCTCGCAGGCGACGGCGCAAATGAACGAGGTGCAGGATTTATAGCTGGGATCGTAGAGTTTGCGCCCGCTGCCGTCGCGGCGGTAGTGTTCCGCATCCTCCGGCGTCAGGAACGCGCTCTGGTGGTGGTCGAACCACCACGTCAGCCGCGGATCGCTGCAATACTTAAAATCGACGATGGCGTTCTCGTCTCCGTCGAATAGAGCCGGATCGAACAACTGGGAAGCCTTGTGAGCCATTCCCGTGTAGGCGAATTCCGCATCCGGATGGACGGCGCCCGCGATGAACCGGCTGAAGAAGGCGGCCGACGCCGCGCCGTCGAAACAATGGTCGTGGTACAACACGCGTTCCAGCATGAGTGAGGAAAACCTACCAGATTGCCTGAAAGTTCGAGGAAAAGCAACTCCGCGCGCAACCGGACATCCGCCGGACCCCGTCCCGTCTGCTACAGTTATTGAAAACAGATGCGACAAATACCGGGTTGGGACCAGTACTACCTGGAGATATGCAGGGTGGTGGCCGCCCGCAGCAAGGATCCGAACACCCAGATTGGCTGCGTGATTGTCGGCCCCAACCACGAGATTCGCTCCACGGGCTACAATTCGTTCCCGCGCGGGATCCGTGACGACGTGGAGGAGCGGTTCGCCCGGCCTCTAAAGTATCTCTGGATCGAGCACGCGGAACGCAATGCCATCTGTAATGCGGCGCGTGCCGGAACGGCCACCGAAGCGTGCACCATCTTCGTGGAAATCATGCCGTGCATGGACTGCGCGCGCGCCATCGTGCAGGCCGGCATCACGGAAGCCGTGATCTCCGCCGCCCGGATGTCGCAGTACTCCAGCGCGTATTACGACGAGCATTTCGGCATGGTGGAAACGCTTTTTGGGGAAGCGAAGGTCCGGGTGCGCCGGGTCTAGCGGGAGGAGCCGCTCTCGGAAGCGCCGCGGCTGTCTTCCGCGTCATCCCCGGGTTTGCGCAGGGCGCGCCGGTAGAAGCGTCGCTGGCACGAGCGGCAACGCAGCGGCGTGAACCCCAGAGCCATCATCAAGGCGTCCCTGGGACCCGCCGGGTAGGACGGGCGAACGTCCCTGCTCCCGCAGTTGGGACACCGGACGATCTCGACCGAATCTTTCACGCTTTTCCTTCAGATTAACAGAAGTTTCATGTAATGATTCGCACGAAATCGTGGTACGAAATATCGCTCTGTTGTAGAATTAGACAGGTCGGATGTGAGTTCGCTTACATTCGATGCCAGCGCAGGGCGCGTACCAGCCGCTCCGGCTCACTCGCTCCCACTGAAGCTCGCGGCGACCTGGCCTGGCCAAAGGGATTCATTCATGCCGGACAATCAGCGTCACTATGGCAACTGGAGCAATGAGGAACTATTGAACGCGGAAGCCACCGCGCGCCAGTTCCTCGAAGAGAACGGCGGGCAGATCGCAGACACCATGCGAGCGAAGGTCAGGTTCCTGGAAACACTGATTCAGCGGGTTTCACAACGCAAAATCGAGTTCCAGGATCGCCTGGAGTACCTGGCGCGCATCTCGGAAATCGCGAAACTGATCCAGGACGATGCGGACGGTTTCTTTGCGCTGGCCTCCCAGCCCATGGTGGCGCGACTCCTGAAGTGACGCGGGGCAGGCCTTGCTTCAGCCTGCCCCCAGTCCATTTACAGCTTTGGAAACCTGCTGAGGCCGGCCCGATTGGTTCTCGCCGCTCGGGCGTTTCCCGCCCGGCCCCAACAACGGGCCATGCAGGGGCGAGGCATGCCTCGTCCGCGCTTCAAGAGGAATTCCGCGGCAGCCGCCCGAACCGGACCATCCCTATTGAGCCTGCGCCCGCCGAGGACCGCTCCCTCCGGTCGCGGTTTACGGGTTCAGAGCCAGATTGGTGCGCGGGCTATCACAGCACATCGGCGAAGCCGCGCTTCATATGGCGGAAAAAGAGGCCTCCGGCGACGAATATCGCCACACCGTAAAGCGCTGCGATCCCCAGATCCGCGGCGCGAGGCACGCTGGAATCGATGAGGATCGCGCGGTATCCCCGCACCAGGTAGGTCAGTGGGTTGGCCGAGAGCGCGTACCGGGCGGCGGGCCACTTGGGGAACTGCTCCTCGGTGATGAAGATCGGGGTAAACCAGAACCAGAAGGTCAGGACGACGCTGAGGAGATGCGCCGTGTCCCGCTGAAAGACATGCAGGCTGGCCACGATCCAGCCCAAACCCACGGCCAGCAAACCGATGATGAAGATGTAGAGGGGCAACAGGATGAGAAAGACGCTGATCTGGTTCAGCCAGATCACGGCGGCGGCGATCATCAGCGCCAGGGCGAGCAGATGGCTCGCCAGCGCCGAAAGGAAGACCGATACGGGCACGATCTCAGACGGGAAAACGGTTTTGGTGATCAGGTTCGCCTGGTCCAGGAGACTGGAAGCGGAACGCTGCACGGTTTCGCTGAACAACAGCCATGGCAGCATGCCCGCGAAGAGGAACAGGGGATAGTTTCCCCCTCCCGGCAGCTTCTGGCCGAGGCAGATCTGAAAGACGAAAGTCCAGCTCAGGAGGAGAACCAGCGGGTGGATCACCCCCCAGATCCATCCCATGGCGGAACCCACAAAGCGCTGGTCGAAATCGCGGCGCACGAGTTGAAAGAGCAAGCTGCGCCGCTCGACGAGATTCCGCAAAAATAGCGTTCCAGGAAGCCTTCCGCTCACGGTAGTATTGAACAATATCAAGTTTTTCAATAACTTGCAAACGACTCCCGGGCTTGACACTGGTACGCTAACCTTGTTAATGTTCAAGGTTCGCCAATTTGCAGTCCTGGAAATAGCCCCACCGGGCTCGGGGACTGAGCATTCAGTCCCGAATCCAAACGAACCCGGCCGGAGAAGACTATGAATCAGGAATACTTTGTTGTGGTCCTGGCCCACTCCCTCCGTGGCCGGCTCCGCCGCATCCATATTCCGCATCACGCCGTATATGCAATCCTGGCTCTAGCTCTTTTCGGTTGTATTTCCCTGTTCGGTCTGGCGGCCAGTTATGCCCGGATGGCCTCGAAGGTCGCCAACTACAACGCGCTGCGCCGCGAAGCCGATTCGCTGCGGGCCCGCTACCAGAGCCTCAAGAAAGAAGTAACCGAGACGCACCAACAGCTCGCCACGCTGGAAATCTACGCCAAGGAAGTATCCATCGCCTACGGCATCAAGCAGAAGCTGGAAGGCCCCGCGGATATCTCGGCGGAGGGGGCCCTGGTCCCGAGCTTTCCCGAGAGCCTGCAGGATTATAACTTTCTGCGCAGCGGCGACCTGCTGGCCGTGAGGAGCCGCACCGCACGCCGTTTCCAGCCGGTCAACTCGGTCCCGAGCATCTGGCCGGTACTCGGGCCCCTCGGGGGCGGCTTCGGCAGCCGCGCGGATCCATTTTCGGGTGAGGGCGAGCGCGAGTTCCACACGGGGGTGGACATCCGGGCCGCTACCGGAGCAGCGGTCAGGGCCACGGGCGACGGAATCGTCATCCATGCCCAAATGACTTCCGGCGGCTATGGACGCCTGGTGGTGGTGGACCACGGCGCCGGATACCAGACCTACTATGCGCATCTCTCCCGCGTTTTCGTCCAGGTGGGCCAGGAGGTCCGGCGGGGCGATTCGCTGGGGGCGGTAGGTAGTTCCGGCCGCGTCACGGCTCCGCACCTGCACTACGAGGTGCGGGTCGGGGGCAACCCGAGAAAGCCCTACCCGTTCATGAAGAACCCGACATACCAGACTGCGTCCGCGAATAAGGATTTCCCCTTCTAGCTGTCAGCTTGCGGCGCCGGCTTGCGGTACGCTGTTCGTTAACATGCGAATTCTGGTTTTGACGGCGGCGCTGGCGGCGTGTTCGTGCGGGCCCGCATCGGAAGCGGATGGGGGCATTCCCGTGTACGGCTACGAGGTGGTCCACGCCTACCCTCACGACCCGCTGGCCTTCACCCAGGGGCTGTTCTACCTGAACGGGTTCCTCTACGAGGGCACCGGCCTGAACGACCAGTCCTCGATTCGCAAGGTGCGGCTCGAGACCGGCGAGGTGGTCCAGAAGCGCGATGTGTCGGGCAACTACTTCGGCGAAGGCATCGTCAACTGGAAAGACCGCCTCATCGAGCTGACTTACACCACGGAAATCGGGTTCATCTATGACCTCCATACCTTCGCGCCCAAGGGCGAGTTCCACTACAAGGGTGAAGGCTGGGGCCAGACGCAGGATGGCAAGCGCATCATCATGAGCGACGGCTCGGCGCAGTTGCGCCTCTGGAATCCCGAGAATCTGCAGGAGACCGGCCGGATCACGGTCACCGCCGACGGACAACCGGTGGAGCGGCTGAACGAACTGGAATGGGTCAAGGGCGAGATCTACGCCAACATCTGGCAGACGGACCGCATCGCGCGGATCAATCCCTCCAACGGCAAGGTGGTTGGCTGGATCGATTGCACGGGCCTGCTCGGGCCGGCCGAGCGCACCGGCGGCGAGGATGTGCTGAACGGGATCGCCTATGACGCCCAAGGCAACCGCCTGTTCGTGACCGGAAAACGCTGGCCCAAGCTGTTCGAGATCCGGCTGGTGAAGCGGTAGTCCAGGCCGGCGCCAGAAAGCGAGCGGCGACGGAACAGGCGCTACAGTAATAGCTATGATCACTACCCCCCGCCTGGCGTGGTTCGGCCTGGCGCTGCTCACCGCCGCGCCCGCCTTCGCAGCAGAGAAGATCCTCGTCTACACGCGGAACTACACGCCCGACGGGAAGGGCTACGTACACGAGAACATCGCCGCTTCGGTGAACGCCATTCGCAAGATGGGGGCCGAAAACGGTTTCGACGTGGACGTCTCGGACCAGCCATCGGTGTTCACCCGGGAAAATCTGAAGCAGTACCGCGCCCTCGTGTTCTCAAACTCGAACAACGAGGCTTTCGAAAACGACGCGCAGCGCGACGCGTTCAAGGCGTACATCCAGGGTGGCGGCGGGTTCGTGGGGATTCACTCGGCTACGGGGTCGGAGCGCGCGTGGCCTTACTTCTGGGAAGTCGTGGGAGGCAAATTCAAGCGCCACCCCAAACTGCAGCGGTTCACGGTGCGGGTGACCGACCCGCGGTTTCCCGCCACGCGCCAACTCCCCGCCACGTTCGAATGGGAGGACGAGTGCTACTACCACGACCACCTGAGCCCCGATATCAAACCCGTGCTGGTCACCGATCCGAAGACCCTTGAGGACCCCGATTTCGCCAAGGATCCGGGAGGACTCGTGGATGGCCTCCGCCCGCTGGCGTGGTATCACACCTTCGATGGCGGCCGTGAGTTCTACATGGCCCTGGGACACAAGCCGGCCGATTACGCGAACCCGCTGCTTTGCAGCCAGATTGTGGGCGGCATCCAGTGGGCCATGGGGGTCGCGCGGTAGGGCCGTCCTCCGGGCGGCCGCGACAGCCTGGAGGCTGCCGCGACCGGCCTCTGGCTGGTCCTACTTCTTCTGCCAGACGGGCGCCGGGGATATGGGCTTATCGGTGGGCGGGGGCGGGTTGGTGTGGCCCTCCACCGTCCAATCGCGCGGCTTTTTGATGCTGTCGTAGATCTTGCCGCGCTTCACTTCGTCGTCTTCGTAGATCCAACGGGCGATTTCGGCCACCTGTTCGGCCTTGGCCCGGGGGGTCACCACCACGCCGTCGCTGTCGGCCACGATTACGTCGCCGGGCATGACCAGGACGCCGCCGACCACCACGGGGTTGTTATATGACTCCATCCACATCCGGCCCTGGTTGATGCCGCGGGGGGCGAGCATGGGGTCCTGGTAAACCGGAATGCGGGTGAGGATCATCTCGTCGTTGTCGCGGCAAACGGCGTTGCCGACCAACCCGCGCAGACCGCGGCCGAACAGGGAGAGGCCCATGTTGGAGCCGCAGAAGCCGTTGTCGTGGGCCTGGTTATCCACCACCAGGACGCTGCCGGGCTTGACCAGGGAATTGTAGCCGCCGCCGCGGCCCGCGCCTTCGACGCGCAGTTCCGGCGGCGGGTTCCAACCCTGCGCTTCCCACGTGCGCTCGGCGGCGTGCGAGGCGAACTTGGGCGAAGTCTCCTGCGCGGGAACCAACCGCACGGTGATGGCGACGCCCTGGATGCGGTGTGCGAATTTCTGCTCGTCGCGCCACATAGGCCGGATGTTCCGGCTCATCACCGTCACGTCCTGAAGCCCGACGACATCCAAGGCGTCGATGACGTCGCATACGCGCAGGCCATCGAACAGCTTAAGGATCCTGGCATCCTCGTCGGGGGTGTAGACCCGCGCCCTGAGGTATTGGGCGGAAGGTTGCGGCGCCGGCCTAGCCTGCTGGCCCCATGCCATGGCCGCCGCGAAGATCAACAACGCGCTTGCTTTCATTGGCTTCGGTCCTTTCTCGTGAGAAT
>JAIQFU010000215.1 GCA_020073115.1 Terriglobia bacterium | reverse complement strand
ATACGTCCGAGGTTTTCGAGGCCTTCGAGATTCTCAGGAAGGCCGGCAAGGCGCGCGCCCTGGGCTTCTCGGCGCACAGCGACCCGGCGGGCGTTCTGGACGCGGCCATCGACACCGGCCAGTATTCGCTGGGGCTGATCGCCTACCATTTCCTGAATGCCAAACGCGTGGACCCGGTGATCGAGAAGGCCAAAAAGGCCGACTTCGGCGTGCTCTGTATGAAAGCCAGCCGCGTCCTCCAGAACCCGTACAATCGCCGTGAGTTGATCCCGGAGCGGGTGAAAGCGCTTAACGAGTTGATTCCCGGGAGCGGCATGACGCCGTTCCAGAAGGGGTTCCATTTCGCCCTGCAGAACAAGAATCTAAGCGGCGTCATCATAGGAATGACCACACTGGAACAGGCCAAAGAGAACGTTCCGCTGGCCATGACAACGGCCGTGCGCGCGTAGGACCGGGATCCGTCCGGCCGCGACAGGCTGGAGCCTGGCGCGGGCCGCCCGGAAGACGGCCCTACGGGGGAGCGGTCATCAGCGGTCGATTACTATGCCCGAACTGATTCCCATGCGCTGGCCCGCCGCGTGGACCAGCGCCTCCAGACTCGAACTTTTGAAAGGCACGCCCATCAACTGCCTGGTGGGCGATGCGCCGCCGCCCTTTCCGCTGGGAGACCTCCGCTTCATCAAGCCGGACCCGGAGCATCCGCCGGAGGGCGTGGTGCTCCGCGAGGGCGTATGGCCCCGGGTGCTGGCTGCGGCCAAAAAAGATACGGCCGGCGCCGGCCCTACCGGCGGTCCCTGGGTGGACTCCAACGCCTGGGTTGTCCGGCTGGCCCGGCTGATGGATCCCGGCAAAACCGTGTGGCTGACCCACTCGCCGCCGGGCGGGAACGAGGTGGTCCCGCTGGACAGTTTTGTGAAGCCCGTGGCCGAGGCCGAAGCCTTCGGCGCGCACTGGGTCCTCACCCTGGACCAGTCCTTCGCCGATGCGCTGGCGCAAGGCGCCGACAAGGCGCGCCAGGAGTGGCAGCGCGTGGTTTCCGCGCTGAGGTTCTTCGAAACGCGCCGGGAGCGGCGGAGTTGGGAACCGGTGTCTCCGCTGGCCGTGATTTCCACCTTCGAGGGAGAAGGGAAGCTGATCAGCGAGGAGTTCCTGAACCTGGCGCCCCGGCGCCACCTGGCCTACCGCGCCCTGCGGGTCGCCGACGCCGCCCAAGCCTCCTTCGAGAAGCAAAAAGCGATCCTGTACCTGGAGACTGAACCCCCGCGCGGCGAGGTTCTTGCCAAGCTGGTGGGGTTCGCGCGCGGCGGCGGCCTGCTCATCGCGCCGCTCGGAACCGTGGACGCCCCCTCCGAGGGCAGGCAATCCGAGCACAGCGTCCGGCGCTACGGGAAAGGGCGGGTCGCCATGCCGCTGGAGAAGTGGGAGGACCCGTTCGTACTGGTGGACCAGGTCCACGTGCTGATGTCCCATCGCGAGGACGCCGTCCGCGTGTGGAATGGCGCCGACATGGATCTCTATCACCTGGCTTCTCCCGACGGCCGGCGGGAAGTGGTGCACCTGATCCCGTACGCATCCGGGAGGACCGGGCAGGTCACGCTGGGTTTTTCGAGGCCATACCGTTCGGTGCGCATCGCCACCCTCGCATCGGAGCGCGCGGCGCGGCTGGCGAAGGGCGGCCTTGGGGTGGAAATCGATCTCGGCGAGTTCACCGACTATGCCGAAGTGATGCTGGAGGCCTGACATGACCCGCCGCGAATGGCTGTCCACCGTACCGCCGGTTATGCGAGCGTCCTCGCCGCCTTGCGCACGATGTTCGACCAGATCGGCGGCATCGGCGGCCTGGTTTCCGGCAAGACCGTGGCGATCAAGATCAATATGACCGGCCCGGTGCGCGCGCGGACCGGCGGCCGCGCCGGCTGGTACACCCGCTGGACGCACCCCGCCGTGTTGGGAGCGGCGGTCAGCCTCATCGGGCAGGCGGGCGCCGCACGCATCCGCATCCTCGAAGGTTCCTCGGAAAACGACTTCCCGCTGGAAGAGAATTTTCTGATGGGCGGGTGGGACCCCGCCCCGCTGCTCGAGGCCGCTCCGCGCGTCGAGATGGAGAACACCGGGGCGCTGGGGAAAGGCAGGGAGTACAACCGGCTCGAAGTTCCCGGCGGAGGCCTCGTCTACCCAGGGTTCGATTTCAACCACTCCTACAAGGATTGCGATGTGCTGGTCTCCCTCGCCAAGTTGAAGGAGCACCAGAAAACGGGCGTATCGCTTTCCATGAAGAACATGGCGGGCGCGCCGCCGGGCGCAATTTACGGCGATTCGGCGGGATATGACGCGCCGGCCGCGCGGCCCTTCGGCGCACGGACCATGTTCCATACCGGCAACCGCCAGCCCCCGGAGGGCACGCCACCCGAGAAGGACCCGGGTTCGCCGCGCGAGTACGGCTACCGCGTGCCGCGCATCATCGTGGACATCGTAAAGGCTCGGCCCATCGACCTGGCCATCATCGACGGCATCGAGACGCAGACGGCGTCGGCGGCGGAGGCGATCGAGGAAGGAGCCAAACGGGAGATCCGCCTGGTGAGGCCGGGCATCCTGATCGCGGGCCGGAACCCGGTTTGCGTGGACGCGGTAGCCATGTCGGCCATGGGTTTCGACCCCCTGGCGGACCGCGGAACTGCGCCCTTCGAGAACGGCGACAGCACGCTCAAGCTGGCCGAGGAGGCGGGCATCGGCACGCGGGACCTGGGAAAGATCGAAATCGCCGGCGCCGCGCTCCGCAGCCTGCGCTTCCTGTTCCGGGAAAGAGGGTGATGCCGATGGGGCGCGCCTGCGAGCGGTCAGCGGCGCGCTTCCGCTCGCCGCCAGCGGCGGATCCGCTTACACCACCGGCAGGCCGCGCCTGGCTGGCGGGTCGGTCAGGCTCGGCCCTGGATGCCTCGGCAGGTTGCGCCGGGGAGGGACCTGAATCTCCGTCTCTCCCGATTGCAGGAAAAGGTACATCAGCCGTGCGGGCGCGTAAAGCGTGTTCCAATGTACGATCATGTGGAACGCGCCGTTGTCGAACACGGCGTTTCCAGCCGACATGCCCGGACGGAGCCCTTGATCCGCGGTAAAGCTCCGCCACTTACCCAGCCTGGCCTGCATGGCGGCGCACTCGGTGAGCCACTCCTCCGGCAACTCGAACTCCCGGAAGTAGAAGTCGGCCTGCGCGTAGATCGCCTTGCAGTCGCCCTTGTTGAAGGTTTCCCGCAAGCGCTTCACGCCGTCCGCAGCCCTCATCCGGCTGGCAATCTCCCCCAGACGCCGCTGCTCCGATGCCTTGTCGCCGCATCCGGCGAGGAGCAAGAGAACCGACGCCATGGGCGCAACGCGGGCCAGGTTCATTTCACCGCACCCCGTACAGTTCCAGATCCATTTGCAGGTCCGCGCGCGGTTCCAGCCGGATTTCGCGCGCGCCGGCGTAGCTCATCATCTCGGCATCGGGCATCAGGTATTCGAACGTCGCGAGCACCCGATAGGTTCCCGGCGCCACGTTTTCGAATCGGTACGCGCCGCGCAGGTCGGTCCGCGCCGTCCGCAGGTCCAGGGTGCGCCGGCGCGTGGCCGGGTCGTAGCCTTCCAGGTATACGGGAGCGCCTGCCGCCGGCTCGCCCGCGAGTTTAGCCACCCCGTGCAGCCCGCCCGGACCGTCGGAGAGATAGATGGGGAAGGATCCGCCGCCCCAGGATTGGACCATCTTCTCGTTCCACCCGTCGGGGCGGACGGGGTCGCGGCTCTGCGGTCCTCCGCCAAAATCCGAGACGTAATAGCCCGCGGGAGGTTTGACGAGCAGTTCCCAACGGCCGGGCGCCAGCGCGGTGCGGTTGTCGCTTAATTTCAATTGGCGCGGCTCGCCCACGCCGGCCAGGTCCTTCCGCCGCGCGGCCACTCCCAGGGAACTCGCCCCTGGCGCTTGCCGCGGGATGACGAAGAACGTCGTGGGACGGACCGGCTGGAGCGCCACGCTCAGGTTCGGCAGGTCCTCCGTCACCCTGAACCGCGTATAGAATCCCCGCAGCGGGACGGAACCTGAGGGATCCCCGCCCTCCGCGTAGACCTCATAATCGCCGGAAGGAAGCGCGCGGAACTCGAAAGACATTCCCGACCCGCAGGCGAGGCCTTCGCGCATCTGCCTTCCCATGTCGCCCGCGAGTGTCACCTTTACGGGTAGGCAGGGCGGGTCGGCCGTGGCCACTCCGGAAACCGTGAACAGCTTCCCCGGAATGGGCCGCACGTCGGCGTTTTTCGAATCCTCGTCGGGATAGACCCGCACCTGGCGCGCTTCGGAGGGTTCCAGCGTCTCCTGGCCAAAGGTGGCGAGAAAGCCGACATCCTCGTCCTGCATGGGCCCGGTCCGCACCAGGTAGATTCCGGGCTCCAGCCCGCCGATGCGATACGCGCCGCGCTCATCCGCCGTAGCGCTGGCCGCCTCTGTTGGCGGCTGCGCATTGCGATAAGCCCGCACCGGCCACTCCGCGCGGCCCACGTCGTTTTCGTCCCGGACCGTGCCCGCGATGGCGCCATACCGGCGCATCCGGACGGTGAGAAACTCCGACGCGCTTTCTTCCAGCGCGACCGGCAGCCCGGCCGAGTTCCACTGGCGCTGCCCGTATTCGGCGGGCAGGAAGCCGCGACGCGACGTCTTGAGGAGATACGAGCCCGCCGCCAGCGAGAGGAATTCGAAGGTCCCGTAGCGGTTCGTGCGCACCGATTGCTCCGCTCCCGCCGTGCCCGCGATCGGGGTCAGGGTCACGGCGGCGCGCATGAGCGGCTTTCCAGTCTGATTCTCGACTACCGTCCCGCGGATCACCGCGGCGTGGAGGGCAGCGCTAGCCAGCGCCAAAACAAGCCAGTTGCGGCGCATCTGATGGAATGACGTTCGCCGCGGAGCAGGCGTGCAGCCGCGCTTCACCCGGCAGCCGCGGCCGCCGGCTTGAGCGGCAGCACGGCGGAGAAAACGCTCCCCTGGCCGGGAAGGCTGCGGACCTCCACGCGCCCGCCCTGCGATTCCACGATGCGGCGCGTCAGGGCGAGCCCCAGCCCCGTGCCCAGCTCGGCCTTCCGGCCGCTGGAGAGCTGTTGAAATTCCTGGAAAAGCTGCGGCAAATCCTCGGCCGCAATCCCGAGGCCGGTGTCCTCCACCTCCACGCGGAACAAGCCGTCGCCATAGGCCGCCACCCGCACCATCACGCGCCCGCCGTCAGCGGTGAATTTCACCGCGTTGGAAAGGTAGTTGTACAGGATCTGTTTGAACCGGCCCGGGTCCGTGACGGCGCGGAAGCCGGCGGTGGCGGCGCAGGAAAGCCGCAGGCTCTTCTTGTCCGCCAGCGGCCGCACCACGTCGCAGACCTCGTTCACCAGGGCATCGATGTCGCTCGGCTCCGGGCGGAATTCCATCTTCCCGGCCTCCACTTTGGAAAGGTCGAGGATGTCGTTGATGAGGTGCAGCAGATGGCGCGCGCTGCTCAGGATGTCGCCGAGGATATCCCGCTGATCGCCGGAGACTTCGCCGAGCTTGCCGTCGTACAGCAGCTCGGAAAATCCGATGATGCCGTTCAGCGGGGTGCGCAGTTCATGGGAGACCGCGGCCAGGAAGCGGCTCTTGGCCACCGCGGCCGCCCGCGCCGCCTCCAGCGCCCGGCCCAACTGTTCATTCTTGTTGCGCAGTTCCAGGGCGTATTGCGCCACTTTACGCGCGGCGATATCGGCCAGGCGCCGCTCGGTCACATCGAGCAGCGACCGGCAGACGCCCTGCCCCTCGCCGTGCTCGTCGCGAATGAGCGTCTCCCGGATCTCCAGCCGGATCCGCGATCCGTCGTCCAGCTGGTAATCGCATTCGAAGGGCTCGATGTCCGTGCCGTTGGCGATGCGCGTCAACAGCGCGGTGCGGAAGCCGTCCTGGCGTTCGGGATCGAGGAACTCCCACGCCCCGCGGCCTAGAAGTTCTCCGGGCGGGCGCTTCAACATGGCGCACACGGCGTCGTTGAACCGCCGGACCACGCCTTCGCGGTCCACCTCTTCGTAAGGGATAGGGGCCTGGTCGAACAACTCGCGGTAGCGGCCCTCGCTCTGGCGCAACTCCCGTTCCCGAGCCGACAGAAGGTAGGCCGTTTCCTCCAACTGGCGCGCCAGATCCGCGATTTCGTCGGTCCCCGCGGGGAGAGGCTCCAAGGGAAGTCCGTGGGCCAGGCGCCGGGCATTCTCGCCCACGACCAGCAGTCGCCGCACCATCCGGCCCGTCAGGAGGAGGTGGACGAAAAACGCGCCGAGGGGGCCGACGATGCCGCACACCAGCACCACGCGGAAGAGCCGCTGGCGGGAGTAGTCGCGGTAATCCAGCGCGCGGATCAGCCGTAACTGCTGCGCGTCGTTGATGATGCCGAGGCGCGCCTGAATTTCCTCCAGCAGCTTCTCGGCGCGCTCCAGCAGCGGCTCCCGGTCATTGGGCTCGGCGGCCCGCAGCCGGCCCAGTACGCTCAGATCCTCCCGGGCGGCGATCCCGATCTCCTGTATGGTGGCGGCGCTCGCCGGATCGCCCGAGACCAGCGAAGCCAGCCGGCTCAGGGATAGCTCCAACGACTGGCCGGCCGTTGCGAACGACTGCAGGTAACGGTCCCGGCCGGACGCCAGGTACTCGGTCACGGCGGAATCGGCGTCCAGCAGGAAGATGTGAAACTGCAGCAGTTCCGCCCGGGTGTCATAAGCGCGGACGACAATCCGGTCGGCTTCGGCCGCCGCGGTTTCCGCCCAATAGATGGCGAACAGCGCCGCGAACAGGGCTGCCATGGGCACCGATAGCGCCGCAACGCCCTTGGCGCGGAGCGATACCCGCGACCATCGGGCCGGAGCGGCGCGTCGTGGGCCGCGTTGATCGTCGGAAGGCATGAGCGCCGGAGCAACCATTCTAAGTGGCTGCGCGGCGGAAATGTGAGCCCTTGCGCGTTTCCGCGGCCGTCCGGCCGGCCGCGCCCGTTTTTCAGGACAGCGGAACGGAACGCCCGGCCTTTGCGTACCATGGTTGAAGGCGGGCGATGGCAATTCGGAAGAAAAGACCGTTTCGGTGGATTGTCCTGGCTTCGATCCCTGTTGTGGTGGGCGCCGCCTTTTTTTCTCTCAGGGCCCTCAGCCGCACCCCGGCCAGGATCGAGGCCGAGAAACTGGCGCGCGTGGAGCGCATCGACCTGGCGCGCTCCGTGGTGGCTACCGGCAAAATCGAGCCGACCACCAAGGTCGAGGTTAAATCCAAGGCCAGCGGCATCATTCTTCGTCTGCCGGTGAACGTGGGCGATACCGTGCGGCAGGGCCAGGTGATCTGCGAACTCGACCAGAACGATCTCCTGCCCAGGGTGCGCCAGTCGCAGGCCGCCCTGAGCATGGCGGAAGCGGCGCTCAAGAGCGCCCAGGCCGATTTCCAGCGCAACCAGGTGGAAGCCGCCGGGCCGGATGTGCCCTTCCTGAAGCGCGACATGGAACGCGCGCAGGAAATGTTCCAGTCCAAGCTGATCGACCAGAACGCCCGCGATGAGGCCGAAAAGAACTACCAACTGGCGGTCAACCGCCAGCGGCAGGCGGAGGCCAACCTGGGAGTGACCAAAGCCGCCATCGCCAAGGCGGAGGCCCAGGTGGAGCAGTCGCGCGCCGCCCTGTCGCAGACGCAGGAAGACCTGCGTAATGCCACCATCGTCTCCCCCCTGGACGGAGTGGTGATGTCGCGCGACCGCGAGGTGGGCGACGCCGTCAGCTCCATTCTCGTCATGGGCTCCGGCGCCACGCTCATCATGACCCTGGGCGACCTGAGGGAGGTCTACGTCAAGGGGAAGGTGGACGAGAGCGACATCGGGAAGGTCTACCTCGGCCAGCCCGCGCGCATCACGGTGGAATCCTACAAGGACCAGACCTTCACCGGGAAAGTCACGAAAATCTCGCCCATGGGGGTGGAAAAGGACAACGTCACCACGTTTGAAGTGCGGGTCTCCATCTCCAACGAGGCGCGCAAACTGCTCGCTACCATGACGGCGAACGCCGAAATCATGCTGGAAGAGCGCAAGGGCGTGCTGTCCATTCCCGAAACGGCCATCATCTACAAAAAGGACCGGTCCACGGAGGTGGAGATTCCGGACGCCTCGGTGGAGGCGGGCAAACGGCGGGTCGCCGTGGTCACCGGAATCAGCAACGGCTCGCGCACCCAGATCGTGAAGGGCCTTTCCGAGGGACAGCAGGTCATCCTGCAGTAGGGGCTTCCCGTGGTTTTCCTGAAAGAACTGTTCGGGCACGTGCTCTCCGCCCTGTTGCGGAATAAACTCCGCAGCCTGCTCACCATGGCCGGGATCGCCTGGGGCGTGGCTTCGATCGTGTTGATTGTGGCCATGGGCGACGGCTTCAAGGTCGGGCAGCGCGACCGCTTCCGCGAGTTGGGCGAGAACATCGTGATCGTCTTCAATGGCCGCACGGAACTGCAGCCCGGCGGACGCCGCGCGGGACGGAACATCCGGCTCGATTACGACGATGTCCGCAACATCCGCACGGAATGTTACCGGGTGCGGCGGGTGGTGGCCGAACTGCAAGGCCAGGCCAACGCCGTGAGCGCGTTCAACAGCGGGACCTTCGGCGCGCTCGGGGTGGAGCCGGCGTACTCGGAGATCCGCAATATCCCGGTGGACCGCGGCCGGTTCCTGGTGGAAACCGACAACGCCGAAGGGGCGCGCGTGGCCGTGCTGGGCGACAACGTCCGGAAGCAGTTGTTCGGCGACCGTCCCTCGCCGCCTGGCGCGCGCATCACCCTCAACGGGTTGCCGTTCCGCATTGTCGGCCTGATGCCCCCCAAGACCCAGAACAGCAGCTACAACGGCCTGGACAGCGACAAGATCTACGTGCCCTACTCCGCCATGGTCCGCGATATTCCGCTCGCAGACCCGAATTTCCACCCGGGGATTGTGAGCGACATCATCTACATTCCCACGTCCCTCGACGATTGGAAAGCGGCGCGCGACCAGGTGGTGCGGGTGCTTGCGCGCAACCACCGTTTCAACCCGGAAGACGGCGGCGCCATCCACATCTGGGACACGGTGGAGAACGCGAAACTGGTGGACAGCATCTTCGTTTCCATGACCGTTTTCCTGGGAACCATCGCGCTGGTGACCCTCACGCTGGGCGGCGTGGGGGTGATGAACATCATGCTGGTTTCGGTGGCGGAACGGACGCGCGAAATCGGGCTGCGAAAGGCGATCGGGGCCACCCGGCGGCGCATTCTGCTCGACTTTCTGTTGGAGGGAGTGACACTGGCGGCGTTGAGCGGCCTGGCCGGCTGGTTTGGGGCGTATGGGCTGGCGGCCGCCGTGAACAGCCTGCCCAAACAGGAGATGTTCGGAGGCCTGCCGGTGAACGGCGGGACCACGGCGATAGCGTTTACCGCGTTGGGCATTATCGCCGTGATCTCGGCCGCATGGCCCGCCTGGGAGGCCCTGCGCTATGAGAGGTGAGTGCCGCCCGCGGCCGCGTTTCGCCGCCGGCCCTTTTGGCTTGCGGGCTAAACCAACCGGGAGCGAAAACCGGCCTCCGGCGGTACGGAAGCCATGATCATCGCGTCCATCTTTCACGAAGCCGGCCAGGCGCTGAAGTTCAACCGGCAGCGCAGCATCCTCACCTGCATCAGCCTGGCCTGGGGCGTGGCCTGCTTCGTCATCCTCTACTCCTACGGCGACGGCTTCCATGTGGCGCTGCGCACCGCATTCCGCACGGTGGGGCAGGACCTGGTCCTCATGTTCGGCGGCCGGACCTCCGCCCAGGCGGGGGGCGAACGCGCGGGAAGCAGGGTCCGGCTGGAACTCGCTGATGTGGATGAGATCCGTACGGCCGTCCCGCTGGTGCTCGCCCTCTCCCCGGAGATGATGATGGGCGGCATGACGGTGGTCCGCGAGTACCGCTCCCACACCACCATGGTGCGGGGGGTCCGAACGGCGTACGGCCGGATCCGCAACATGACCATCGCGGCGGGCCGCTGGATCGAACCCGAGGATGAAGCCCAAAAGCGTCGCGTCGCGGTGTTGGGGTCGAAGGCCACGGAAAAACTGTTCGGCGAGATCCCGCCGGAGGGCGAGGAGATCGATATCAACGGCCTGCGGTTCACCGTCATTGGCGCGCTGAAGAACAAAACGCAGGTGGCCAACTACAACACCCCCGATAACGAATGCGTCTTCATTCCGTTCGAGACGGCCTCGCTGTACCGCGAATTGAAGTATCCGGACGATATCGTGTGGATGCCGGCCAACCCGGTGTTCCGCGACCAGACGGTGCGGCAGGTGCGAGAGACGCTGGCCCGGCTGCACGACTTCATGCCGCGCGACGAGCGCGCGGTCCGTATCTTCGTCTTCAACGACTCCATGCGGCTGGTGGATACCATGGGGATCGCGTTGCGCCTGCTTTTGGGGTTCGTGGGAACCCTGACCCTGGCGATTGGCGGCGTCGGCCTGGCGAATATCATGCTGGTATCGGTGACCGAGCGTACGCGCGAGATCGGCGTGCTGAAGTCGCTGGGAGCGACGAACCGCTCCATTCTCGCGCAGTTCCTCCTGGAGGCCATCGCCATCGTCACCGCGGGCGGCGCGGTGGGGGTAGCCGCCGGCTGGGCTCTGACGAAGTTCCTGGGCAGCCTCCCGCTGCTCGGCCCGCTCTTTCAAGACACCAGCGGAGCGGGGGATATCCAACTGGGGATCTCGGCCTTCGCGGTCCTGACCTCCACGGCCCTGCTGGAAGCGATAGGGCTGGTGGCGGGACTGCTGCCGGCGATCAAAGCGGCAAGGCTGGACCCCATGGAAGCGCTGCGCTACGAGTAGGACCGCCCGCCAGGCGGCCGGGACAGCCTCGAGGCTCTCCCGAGAGGCCAAAGGCCGGTCCTACGCCTGTGCTATCACTAGAACTGGATGGACCGCATCGGGCGCTATAAGATCGTACGCGAACTGGGGCGCGGCGCCATGGGTGTGGTCTATCACGCGATCGACCCCAACATCGGCCGGCCGGTGGCCATCAAAACCATTCAGCTCGGCGGGCGAAAACCGGAGGAGCAGGAACGGCTGCGCGAGCGCCTCTTCCGCGAGGCGCGCTCGGCCGGCACCCTCTCCCACCCTGGAATCGTCACCATCTACGACGTGGAGCAGCAGGGCGATCTCGCCTACATCGCCATGGAGTACGTGGACGGCCACACCCTGGACCAACTGCTCGCGCCCGACGAAGCGCCCCAGCCGGAGCAGATCTTCAGCATCCTGGGGCAGACGGCCGCGGCGCTCGACTACGCGCACGAAAAGGGCATTATCCACCGCGACATCAAACCGGCGAATATCATGATCGCCTCCGGCGGGGCGGTGAAAATCGCTGATTTCGGCATCGCCAAGATCACCGCCTCGGAGCAGTTCACCATGACCGGGTCGATCGTCGGCACGCCCCACTACATGTCGCCCGAGCAGGTGCAGGGCGAGCCGGTGGACGGACGCTCCGACCAGTTCTCCCTGGCCGTGATCGCGTTCGAAATGCTGACCGGGGACAAGCCCTACACCGGCGAACACCTGACCACGGTGGTCTACAAGATTGTGGCGGAGCAGCCTCCGCAGCCGCACCGGTTGAACCCCAGCCTGAGCGCCGGTATCGATACCGTCCTGGTGAAGGCGCTGGCCAAGAAGCCGGATGCGCGGTACCGTTCGTGCCAGGAGTTTGTGGACGCGCTGGAAAAAGCGTGCGCGGCCAGCCGCGGCTGGAAACCCATGCCGCGCGGCGGCGGGGCGAACGAACCGACGGCCATCGACGCGGGCGTTCCGCAGCAGAGCCTCCCGCCGGCGTACCGGGCGCGGCATGGCGAAACCACCCTCACCGCCGACCGCCCGCGGAAGCGGAAGTCCGGCTTCCTGGTCTATCTCCTGGCGGTGCTGGTGGTGGCCGGTCTGCTGGCGCTCATCGGATGGCAGGCGGACCCCACGATGCCGCGGAAAATGCAAGGGCTTTCGCAGCGTATCCAGGCGGCGCTGGGGCTGGCGGCGCCCGCTCCGCAGCCCAAACAGCAGCAGAGCGCGGCTCCTCCGGCGCAGGCGGGGCCGGCGCCACCGCAGCCGCAGCCCCTTTCGGAGCAGAAGCAGGCGCGGGAGCAGCAGCCGCCGCCGGTAGCCGCCGCGGAAGAAAAACCCAGCCCGATGCCGCCCGCCGAGAAGAGCGCCGAAGCGCCGCCCGCCCGTGCCTCCGACGCAGACGGCCGCCCCGCGCTCCCATCCAAGCCCCAGCCGGTATCGATCATCTCCAGTCCCGCCGGCGCAACCGCCACGCTCGACAACCGGCCCGACGCGGCCTGCGCCACGCCCTGCACCCTGGACGCCGCCCCGGGACGCCACACGATCGCCATCACCATGCCCGGCTACCAGGTGGAGCATCGCGAAGTCACGGTGAGAGATGGCCCCGTGGAGATTCCGGCAGTCGCTTTGCGCGTGCCCACCGGGACGCTGATGCTGATCACGGTTCCCTCCGGAGCCGCCATATCGGTGAACGGCAGGAAGTTGCCGCAGATCACGCCCGCCACGATCCCACTTTCCCCCGGCAACTACGTCATCACGGTGGAGAAAGACGGCAAACAAGCCACCGACTCGGTGGAGATCCGCAACGGCGCCATGAGCTTACTGAGAATCGTGCTGGAACACTAGTTCCGCGACAGCTTGATTCTTTCCGAGGCTCGCGCGAGGTGAAAGCAAATCAGGCGGTCTCTTCTAATAGGCCTGGCGACGAATTGTGGCGTACGCACTTCTGCGTGCCGTGTCCGCACTCCTGCGGACACGCTCCGGAGCGTTGTTACCGCTTTGGCGGAGGCGGAGGCGGAGGCGGCGGGGGCGGGGCAGCCGCCGGGAGCGGAGGCGGTGGGGCGTTCACATCCAGCGGCCCCGTTGCCGCCGCGGGCGCCGGGGAACCGCCGGCGCGTTGGAGGGCGATCGCTTTCCCCACCTCATCGGCTTCCGCGATCAACTTGCCGGCCTCGGCCGGATCCTCCGTCACGGCCGATTTCATCCGCAGCAGCAGGTTGCAGTACGCCATGGCGTCGCCGTAAGCCGGGTCGATTTCGAGCGCCGACCGCATCATCCGGAGGCCTTCGTCGATGGTTCCCATGTACCGCTCGCGCAACGCATTTCGCACCGCGGCGTCCCGAACCCGCTGAGGGATGTTCACGCGCTCGCCTTGTTCGCGGCTTGCTGTAAAAATATCCGGAAAAACCGTGGCCCAATCCATGAAGCCAACCAGGTAATACGCGTTCTTGCTTTTCGGGTCGGCCTTGATTCGCTGTAGCGCGAGCGCCCGCGCCTCGTCGAACTGCTTCAACTGCACGTCGATGATAGCCAGACGCTCGAGCGCCTGCCGGTTGGCGTTGTCGCCCGCCAGGACCTCCCGGTATTGCTGCCGCGCATCCGCTATCAGCGCGCTCTGTTCGAATGGGCCGTCGGGATGCGCCATGGTCTCGCGCATTTCGGCGTTCGCCAGGTGGAGCCGGATGTTCGCGTTGTTGGGATCCTCCGCCAGGGCATTGCGGAAGTGGTCCGCCGCGTTCCGGAAGTCGCCGGCGTCGAAGGCCGCGGCGGCCAAACGCAGTTCGCCCGAAGGCGCACTTTGGGCGAGCGCCGATATCCGCAGACCCGAGGCGAGGACAGCGCAGGCCGCCAGCGCCGTGAGTGCGCAGACGAACGCCGCGCGCGCCCGCTTCAGGCTCCCCGTGCGGCCCTCCATCAACCGCCGGATCCGCTGCTCCAGAATGTTGCCGTCGAACACCCCCAAGGCGCAGCCCGGACCCGCCGTGGCGCACACCGCGCCCGCGATGCTCACCATGGACTGCGCGTACGCGCGCGGCTCCAACAGGCGGCCGGTCACCATCTCGTCGCACGCCATTTCACGGGTGCGGTCGATCTCGCGGTGGATCCACATGGCCGCCGGATGGAACGAGACGGGCGCATACAACAGCTCATACAGGATGTTCACGGCGAAATCGCGCCGTGCGACGTGGGCCATCTCGTGGCCGATGGCCGTGGTGAGCACGTCTTCCGAATTTTCCGCCACCATCTCCGCCGGGAGTATGACGGCAGGGGGGAAGGCGCCCGAAGTCACCGGTCCGGAAACGCGCGCCGATGCCAGGAGTTCCACGTTGCGAAGGCGGAACGCGCGCGCTCCGCGCGTCCAGACGGCCTCCAGCGCGGGCGGCGCCGCTTCGGGGGGTGCGGCCTCGCTGCGGACGCGGCGGGCTTTCCGGATGCCCGCTGCCAGCCGCGAAACGCGCCACGCCAGGAATAGCAGGTAGGCGGCGAGCAGGGCCTCACCGGTGGTGGGTGCGAACTCCAGGGTCCGTGCGCGGGCCGGCGCGGCCGGCGTGGAGCGCGAAGCGGCGGCGGCTCCCGCCGGCAACTCCGACGACTCGAACCGGGGCAGCGAAAGAGACTCCCCGGCCTCACGGCCGGCCCGCAGACTGCTCAGCGGCAGGACCACCGAGGCCGCCAGGGCCGCCACGCACAGCGCGTGCCGATGCCATGCCGGGCCGCGGCGCATGATCCAACAGCCCAGGGCCGCGACGGCGGCCGCCAGCGGCGCCTGCCACAGCGCGTTCACCACAAACGTCATCACGTAACGGCTAATCGTTTCCATGATCTTCCTCCCGCGGGCGTTCCACCAGCTTCTGCAACTCCGCGAGTTTCTCCGGAGTGAGGCGATGGCTTTGGATGAGGTTCAACACCAGGCCGTCCGCCGAACCGGCGAAGAAACGCTCCAGCAGATCGTTGAGCGCCTGTTTGACGGCCCTCTGCCGGCTCAGCACCGGCCGGTAAATGTACGCGCGGTCGAGCAGCTCTCTATTCACCTTGCCCTTCCGGTGCAGCACGTTCAGCATCGTCTGCACCGTGGTATACGCCAGGCTGCGGCTCTTCAGCCGCTCCTGAACGGCTTGCACGTTGGCCGGCCCGGCCTCCCAGAGCACGCTCATGATCTCCAGCTCCAGGGGCGTCAGCGCCCGTCCGTCGCTCTTGGTCCGCGGCACGCTCACCTCCTAAACACTTAGGAGTATGCGCCCGGCGGCGCGGGCTTGTCAACTAAAATTTTAGGAGGCCAGAGTGGCCGCGGGCCTTGGCGGAAAGGGCGGTTCCGCCTGGCCGGCGACTACAGTTTGCCGGCAGTCCTGGCCGCTTGCGCACAACGGCGCCCGCCGTGCCGCGGTGAAATCGTTTGCGCCCTGTCGACCCCAACCCCGCGCGCCGCCGCCTGTTGATGCGAGCGCTCGATTCGCGCAATTACCGGCTGTTCTTCGAAGGTCAGCTGGTCTCGCTCATCGGCTCCTGGATGACCCGGGTGGCCACCAGTTGGCTGGTCTACCGCGTTACGCATTCGGCTTTTCTATTGGGATTCACGAGCTTCGCGGGCCAGATCCCCATCTTCTTTTTGACGCCCTTCGCCGGCGTGTGGGTGGACCGCTGGAGCCGCCACCGCACCCTTGTGGTCACCCAGGTCCTCTCGATGCTCGAATCGTTCGCGCTCGCCGCGCTGGCGCTCTCCGGAAGGATCACGATCCCGGAGATCATCGCGCTGGTGCTTTTCCAGGGCGTCGTGAACTCCTTCGACATGCCGGCGCGGCAGGCCTTCGTGGTACAGATGATCGAGCGCCGCGAGGACCTGGGCAACGCCATCGCGCTCAACTCCTCGATGGTGAACGGCGCGCGTCTGGTCGGGCCGGCGGTGGCGGGCATGATCATCGCCGCGGTGGGCGAGGGCTACTGCTTCCTGCTCGACGGGTTCAGCTATCTGGCGGTCATCGCGTCGCTGCTGGCCATGCGTGTGGCGCCCGTCCCCGTCCGGCGCGCGCGCGCCCGCATGACCTCGGAACTGAAGGAGGGTTGGCGCTACGTCAAAGAGTCGACTCCGATCCACTCCGTGCTGCTGCTGCTGGCGCTGGTGAGCCTGGTGGGGATGCCTTACACCGTACTGATGCCCATCTTCGCCGGAACCATTCTGCATGGGGGCGCCCACACCCTGGGGTTCCTGATGGCGGCGGCGGGGCTGGGAGCCCTCACCGGCGCGGTCACCCTGGCCATGCGCCCGAACGTGCTGGGACTGGGGAAAATCATCGTGTGGTCCGCCAGCCTGTTCGGCGCGGGGCTGATCGGGTTCGGGTTCTCGCGCATGCTCTGGCCCTCACTCGTGGCCGTGGCCGGCGCGGGATTCGGGATGATGCGCCACATGGCGAGCAGCAACACCATCCTGCAGACCATCGTGACCGAGGATAAGCGCGGGCGCGTGATGGCGTACTACTCGATGGCTTTCCAGGGAATCGCGCCGTTCGGCAGCCTCGCGGCCGGCGCCATCGCCGCCCGAATAGGTGCGCCGGCCACGATCATGGGCGGCGGCGCGCTCTGCCGGGCCGGCGCCGCGTGGTTCTCCTGGCGGCTCCCGCTCCTGCGCCGCGCCGTGCGGCCCATCTACGAGGAGTTGGGCATCCTGCCGCCCCTGCCCGAGCCGCCCGAGCTGTGAGCAGGCCAGTCGTCACTCCTCCCTCAAGGCCTCCGACGGGTCCAGCCTCGCCGCGCGGCGGGCGGGGGCCCAGCATGCAGCCGCCGCGATGAGCAGAAACAGCATGCCCGTACCGGCCAACGTGGCCGGATCGTCCGGCGCGACCCCGACCAGCATGCCGGCCATCAGGCGCGTCAGTCCGCCGGCGCACACGAGTCCCAGCGCCGCGCCCGCCGCGCTGAGCGGCGCGCCCTGGCCCGCCACCAGCCGGACAACCTCGGCCGGGGACGCGCCGAGCGCCATCCGAATCCCTATCTCCCCGGTGCGCTGCCGCACCGCGCTCGACAAGACGCCATATAACCCCACCGCCGCCAGAATCGCCGCCACGGCGGCGAACACGCCGATCAGCAACAGTTGAAATCTCGTGGCGGACTGCGCCTGCTCCACGGCTTCGTCCATGGGTTGCATCTCGGTAACGGCCAGACGCCCGGGGGCGAACTTCGCCACTTCGGTGCGGACCGCGGCCGCGTACCTGCCCGGATCCCCCGTGGTGCGCAGCGCCCAATGCCGGGAAACGCCGACGCCCCAGAAGCCGTCGGTCATGAAAATTTGATCCAGACCCGGGTCGGCGAGACTGTGGAGACGCTGCCGCCTCACCACCCCGATCACCTCGAGCCAGGCCGGATCGGGGATGTAGACGCAGATCCGTCTGCCCACCGCGGCCTGGTTCGGGAACGCCTTCCTGGCCAGCGATTCGTCGATCACCGCAAGGTTGCGCCGGCCGGCGTTATCGCCCTCGGTGAACGTGCGGCCCTCCAACACGGGGGCCCGCAACGTTTCGAAATATCCCGGCAACACGGTGGGGAGATCGGCCGTGCGGGCCGGATCCGGCGGAACCCGCTCCGTGGACCAGCGGATTCCGCGCGGCGGTCCTCCGTCGTGCAGAGGAAGGCTGACCGAGGCGCCGGCGCTCCGGACGCCGGGAATGGCTCGCAGCCGGTCCCCCAATTCGCGCAGGAACGCCATGCGGCGCTGCGGCTGCTGAATGCCTTGCGCATCGCCCACGGCCAGAAAGGTGAGAAGACCGTGCGGATCGTAGCCCGGATCGATGCGGCGCAATTCCAGAAAACTGTGAAACATCAGACCCGCGCCGGCCGCCAGCGCAAACGAGAGCGCCACCTCACCCACAATCACGGCGGACCGCAGTCTGCCTGCGGTCCGCCGGCATGCCGTTCGCCCGCCCGCGCGGAGTATCTCCATCAGGTCGGCCCGGCGGGCGCGCCAGGCGGGCAGGGCGCCCAGCAGGGCGGATTCCGCCAGGCCGGCTAACACGGCGAAGACCAGC
>JAIQFU010000214.1:8455-15908 GCA_020073115.1 Terriglobia bacterium | reverse complement strand
TGGGCAACGGGGTGGTGGCGGGCGTGCTGCTCAAGAAATCCAAGGCGGAAGAGAGCGGCTGGATGGTGATCGCCACGGGCTGGGCGCTGGCGGTGGTGGCGGGCGTGTTTACGGCCATCGCGTGCGGCAGCCCGGACGCGCACCTCAATCCCGCGGTCACGCTGGCGGCGGCGGTGGTCGGTGGGGACTTCAGCAAGCTGGCCCTCTATCCGCTGGCGCAGACGGCCGGCGCGATCTGCGGGGCGTGCCTGGTCTGGCTGCACTACTATCCTCACTGGCGGGAGACTCCGGATGCAGACCGCAAGCTCGCCTGCTTCTGCACCTCCCCGGCGATTCGCCATCGGCCGGCGAACCTGTTCGGAGAGATCCTGGGAACCTTCGTGCTGGTTTTGGTGGCCAGCGCCGTCGCGTCGAAGGCCGTAGCGGGCAGCGGGCCCGCGCCGGGGCTGGCGCCGTGCCTCGTGGGGGCGGTGGTTTGGGCCATCGGTCTGAGCCTGGGCGGAACCACGGGGTATGCCATCAACCCGGCGCGCGACCTGGGGCCGCGGATCGCCCACGCGCTGCTGCCGGTCGCCAAGAAGGGCGATTCGGGTTGGGGCTACGCCGCCGTACCGGTGATCGGGCCGCTCACCGGCGCTTTGCTGGCGGGGATGCTGATCAAAGTAATCGGCTTCTGACCCAGTGGCGGCGGGCCGCGCAATCGTCCATAATAGGATTTCCGAATCTGTTCATCGGAATACGTTCAGGAGGCCCAGTGAAAAACGATACCTCGCGACGCAACTTCCTGGCCGCCGGCTTGGCTTTGCCGGCCGCCGGTCTGGCATCCACCACATCCAGCCCCAATCCGCCCGCTCCGGCTCCTCCGCAGGCGGCCGCTCCGAGCGGTAAGATCAGCTACCGGACGCTCGGAAAAACCGGCATGAAAGTGTCCACCGTAGGCATGGGCTGCATGATCACTACGGACTCCACGGTGATCACCCGCGCCGCGGACATGGGCATCAACTATTTCGACAGCTCCCGCGGATACCAGGGCGGCCAAAACGAGCGCATGGTGGGAGCGGCGTTGAAATCGCGGCGGAAGGACCTGTTCATCTCCAGCAAGTGCGACGGGCCGTGGACCGGCGCGAGCATTCTGGCCCAACTCGATACCACCCTCAAGGAGCTCGGTACCGACTACCTGGACGTCTGGCTGCTGCACGGGCTCGGCAACCCCGAACAGATCACGGACGAGCTGGTGGAAGCGCAGCGTAAGGCGAAGCAGGCCGGAAAGGTCCGCTTCATCGGCATGAGCACGCACAACCTGCCGAATATCGTGGACCGTGTGATCGAGACCAAGCTGGAAGTGGTGCAGCCGCAGATCAACTACACGTCGCCCGGCGCCACATACCTGCCCGCAGTTGAGAAGTTGGCCAAGGCCGGCGTGGGGATCGTGGCCATGAAGGTGATGGCGGCAGCCCGCGGCAGGCGCGGCGGCCCGCCGGCCCCTGCGCGGACCGCGAACTCGTGGGCGGCCGCGCTGAAGTGGGCCATCAACAACCCCAACATCGCCACCACCGTCCCGAGCATGACGGACAACGAGCAACTGGACCAGAACTTCGCCGTGATGGGCCAGAGCTTCACCGACGCCGACAAGCAGGTCCTGAGCGCGCGGCTGGAGGAGATCAAGCCGTACTTCTGCCGGATGTGCGGCCAGTGCTCCGGGCAGTGCCCCAAGGGTCTTCCGGTGAGCGACATGGTGCGGTTCGCGATGTATGCCGACGGTTACGGCCAGTTCGCCCTGGGCCGCGAGAACTTCCAGCGGATGGCGCTGGAGCACCAGCAGGTGCGCTGCGGCGACTGCACGGAGTGCACGGTGAAGTGCCCCAATGGCGTGCACGTGGCGCAGCAGTTGATTCGCGCGCAGGAGTTGTTCGCGTAAAACGTACCCGCCGGCGGCCGGGTTTTGCCACCGGTTGTTTTTGCCTGCAAGCCAAAACAACCGGTGGCGAAAACCGACCACCGGCGGTACTCAATCCGGAATCATCCCCGCCCGGTATTCGAAGACGGCGCCCTGCTTGAGCAAGGCCGCACCGAGCGCTGAGCCGTCGATCGCCTGCACTGCTTTTCCGCCGCGGAACGCCATCGCCGCGGCCACACCCGCGGCCTGCCCGAGGATCATGTACTGCGGCTCCATCCGCAGCGACGAATACGCCACGTGACTCGCTGAAAACGCCACCGGGACCAGCAGGTTCGTGGCTTCCGCGCGCTTGGGCAGCATGACGCGGTACGGGATCTGGTACGGCTGGACCGCCACCTGCATATCGCCTTCGTTGCGAACGAACCCATCCACATCGACGATCCGCTGCACGTTGTGCGAATCGCTGTTGTAAGAGCCCATCCCGATGGGGTCCGGCTTGGTGCGGTCGGTTTGCAGATCTTTCTGCACCACTACGTATTCCCCCACCATGCGGCGCGACTCGCGGATGTATAGCTGGTTGGGCCAGGAGCCCGTGTCGGTGAATTCGTCCTTGCAGAGGCCCCATCGGTTCATCTCGCGGCGCAGGGGCTCGGGGAGTTGCGGGTCGTTGGACAGGAAATAGAAGAGCCCGGCCTGGTAACCCTTGTGCTCCTGCCAGATGCGTGCGCGCTCGGCGTAGCCGGCCAGGGGGTAGCGCCAGCTTCCGCCGATGTAGTCAGTCGAGAACGCGCCGTTGTTGTTGATATCCGCCTTGCCGCCGGGAATGCGGTCGATCTTGATGAGGGAGCCCAGGGCCGGCGTTTTGCCTTCCTCTTTCGTACGCGCTTCGATGAGCCGTGCGAGCAGCTCGTAGCGCCGCGGATCGTACCCGTCGGGCTTTTGAAATGCGACCTGGTTCGAGGGTACTTCAGAGAAGCACATGCGGTAGTTGTACGCCTGGACAGCCCTATCGGCGCTGCCCGGCGGCTGCAGTTTGGCGGCCGGGCCTTCGGCGGGAATGTTCACCAGGAACTGATGGTACGGGGTCTTCTCACGCACGCCGCCCAGGGACTCGCCATACTGCGCGCTCGATTCCCTGCCCCAGGTCCACGACACGCCCGCTTGCGCCATCAGGTCCCCTTCGTACGAGCTGTCGAGGAAGACCCCGGCGCGGAAGGAATCGCCATCCTCGGTGAAGATCTCGGCCACCGTGACGCCCGATTTGCGGACGCCCTCCTTCTCCTTCAGCCGGCGGCGCTCGAAGAGGGTGACGCCGGTCTCGCGCAGCATGTCGCGGAAAATCTGCTCGGCCACGTGCGGCTCCGCGATCCAGCCGGCGCGGTGGGCATGGCGGCCGAGTTCATACCAGGCCCCCACGCGCCGATAGAACTCCAGGGCATAGCCGCCTATGACTTCTTTCTTGCCGTAGTCGGTCCAGCTCAGGCCTCCGGACACCATTCCGCCGATGTGGGCGGTGGGCTCCAGGAGAGCTGTTTTGACGCCCTCGCGGGCCGCGGTGACAGCGGCGATCACGCCGCCGGCCGTGCCGCCGTAGACTACGACATCGAAATCGTGGACCGCGGCGGGGAGGGCGGAGACGAGGGTAAGGAGAAGAGCCAGGATGCGGAACATGGATTCCAGTGTAATGTACGGAGGCCCGCGTCAATCCACCGCAATCAGTTCCAGCTCCGCCTGGACCGTGGCGCCGGGCTTGACTTCCACCTCCTTGGCTTTCGTCCGCGCGCGGCGCAGGTTGGCCACCATCTCGGGCGTGTTGTCGTTGGCCACGCCGCTGGCCAGCACATAGTATTTGCCCGGCGCGAGCGGGCCGGATCTGTAGCGGCCCAGTTGGTTCGTCCGCCCGGAGAGAATGAGCGCGGCATATTCCGGATCGGGGGCGGAACTTTCCGTTAGGATCGTAATATTCGTGTCGCCCACCGGGGCGCCGTCCTTATCCTTCACCTGGGCCGCGATGTAGCCGCCGTCCTGGCCGATCGTGACGCGCAGCTTCTGCGGGCCGGGGCGGAAGAGCTTGTGCAGGATGCTGTTCCCGCCATAAGCGATGTCCTTGACGTACAGGCTCGACGGCACGCCGAGCACCTCCAGTTCGTAGTCGTCCACCACCATTTCCGGGATCGAAATCTCGCCGGGGATGGCCGCGCTTGGGGCAGGCCCCCGCGCCTCGCCGTTGATGAACGCGCGGTATGCCGGCTGGAGGAACAACCTCACCTTGGCGTTAACGGGCTCTGCCGGGGCGGCGCCATCCCACGCCACTTCGACGGCGAGGGGCGTCTTCGGCGATGCCTGAATTCGGAGATCCGGCACGTCCTGGTCCGTGACCGTCAGAATCGTGGCGCCGAAGAACGGCGGCAGCACATCGCGGGAGGACTGGTCGGTATACGCCGTCAGCCGGTAGTCGCCGGGATGCAGATCGCAGATACGGAATTTGCCGTCGGGAGCGGTTTTGCCGCTGGGCATTGCCATGTATGTGCCGCCATCGCCCGAGCGCCCGCTGGCGGGCTGCCGGTCTTCGATCCAGAAGGCCAGGGCCGCCGGGCCCCCGGACGCCAGAAGCACGCCCTCGAGGCAGTAGGATGGGGAGCGGTGCAGACGGAAATCCATGCCTGGCCGCACCTCCCCGGAGCGTAGCGCCACCAGTTGCCCGCCTTCGGGCGCGGTGGAATCCGGGTAGAACGTGGGAACGCTGGCGCGCTTGCGCAGCTTCGGATCGGCGGGCGCGTCGGAAATGGCGTTCAGTTTCAGGTCGCGCCGCATGGCCATGAGCAGGATCGGCCGCCCCGGCTGGATGCGGTCGATCGCGTACTCCCCGCGGTCGTTGGTTCTGCCGACGCCGGAGGTGAAGACGTAGCGCAACGCGCCCAGGCGATATTCCCGCGCGATGGCGATCACCGACATATCCGGAATGGGCTCCTTGTTCTCGTCCACCACCTTCCCCGCGATTTTTGCGAATACGGTAAGCGGGAAGTCGAATCCCGTGACTTCCTGGCCGGGACCGACAATGACCTGCCGCATACGGGAAGAGCCAAAGCCCATCTGCCCCTGGTGGGCGGTGCTGGCGGCCACGCGATATTCTCCGGGCGGGACGTCGCTCAACTTGTAGCGGCCATCGGCGCCGGTGGTGGCGGCGATCGACTTCGATCCGGCGCGGAGGCCCACCTCGGCATCGCGGATGGGAGCGCCGGAATCGGCGTCTTTCACAACGCCGCTGATGGAGCCCGCCGGGGGCGCCGGGGGTGGCGTGGGTTGCGTCTGCGCGAAGGCGGACAGCGCCGAAATCAAAAGCGAAAGAACGAATCTCATCATGGCTCCTTCTCCACCGGAGCGGGAAGGTCCAGGTCCGTCGGCGCGCCGCCCGGCAGATCCAAGTCGATCATTCCCGCTTTATCCGATACCCAACGCGCCCGGGCGGCATCGGCGGTGGGATAGACGCCGATGCGGTAGCGGCCCGGCCGCAGGCTGCCGAACGAGAAGCGCAAGTCCGCATCGGGGTAGGCCACCTGCACGGGGTCGGTTCCGTCCGTCTCCAAGCCCAGCAGCACCACGACGAAATTCGTGGGCCGCGCCGCGGGCCCGCTCAGCCTGCCACGTACGGACGCCGCCGGCGCCACCGTCACCGCGATCGTCTCGCTGGCGGGGGCCGTCAGATCCACCAGTGCGGCGGGGCTGTAGCACGTCTGCCCGAGACCGCTGACGCTCACGCGATAGTGGGCCGGTCCCAGGTCTTCCAACACCTGGGGCTTGACCAGGTTCACCTCCGCGGTGCGCTGCAGACTGGCAGCGGTGGCCTCCACCGGCGAGAGCCTCAGGGTGGCGTGGGGCGGGCAGGCGGAAGCGGGCTGGTTGGGCGAGGCCGGGCGCAGGATGAAAGACGCCGTAACGCCTTTCCGAACCGCAACCACGAGGCCCGTGACGTCCTGCCCTGCCACCTGCACCCGGAGCCGGCCAAAAAGCGGCCCGGGCGCGAGGATGACTCCCATGCCGCCATAGCCGGCGGTCGGGCCGGAGGCATAGAGGTCGTACAGCCCCGGCGGAATACCTTCGAGCTGAAATTCGCCGTTCTCCTCGAGGCGCTGGCTGGCCGCCGCCATAAGCGGCTGATCCACCGGCGTCAGCGCCACCGTGAAGCGCTTGCCTTCGGCCTCGACTTTGCCGCTCACCTTGAACAGCGCGGTGGCGATGATGCTGAAATCCGTGTTGGCGTATTCCTCGCCGCCGGCCACCGTGAACCATTGCGGCCGCTGGTTATCAGGATAGAGCCGCACGCCGGAACCGACGCTGGAGCGGAGCCCCGTTCCGCCGCTCGACCCGGCGGCCCCCGCCGCGCCGTAGGACAGGGCCACGGCGTACTCTCCCGGTGGAAGGTCGTAAACCCGGTATTGGCCCGTATCGTCGAGCCGCCGGGCGTAACCGAACGGCTGTATGGCGCCGCCGGCCCCCCGGGTCATGATCTGGATGGCGACGCCGGGGATCGGCCGCCCGCCGGCATCGCCCACCCGGCCGGCGATAACCCCGAAGCGCACCAGGCGGAGCGCCATGGGCGGGCTTCCCGCTGCCAGCCGCGTCCGCAGCGTCAGGGGGACGTAGTTCGGCTTGGAGACGTCGATGCGGTAGTCGCCGGCGGGGATGCCTTCCGCGTGGAAACGCCCGCTGCCGTCCGTTTCCAGATCCGCCACCAGTTGCCGCACGCCCTCTTTGGCCACGCGCAGTTCCACCGAGGCCAGCGGGTTCCCGGAATGGTCCTCGAGCACGCGGCCCTCCAGCGTCTCAGCGTCTCCGCCGCGAGGGGGCCGGACGCAAGCAGCGCGATGAGCAGCAAACGCATACTAAAGAATTAGTGCTTGCGGACGCCGCTGTCAAGCGGGTTACGGAGAATTGGTGGTAAAATTCCCGCAGCATGAAGATGCCCATTGGGATAGGGACAGGCCTGATCGCCGCGGCTTCGATGTTCGGACAGCAGCCCACTCCGTCGAAAACCGTGCATCCGATCGAGGGCGCCCGGGAGTTGTTCTATCTCGCCGCGCAACGCAAAGACGTGCTCCCACCCATACGCACGGCGGCCGCGCCCGCCAAATCCCGCGGCGCTTCCGCGCCGCGCGCGAACCCGCCGGCTGGCGCGCTGCATCTCGGACTCCGGTACAACCTGGTCCTGGTGAACGCCGCCTCCGGCGCATCCGAAGAGATCGACCCGGAACGAGTCCTGCGCAGCGGCGAATGTTTCGCCCTCGACTTCGAGGCCAACCGGTCCGGCTACCTGTACGTCCTGGCCAAGCAGACCAGCGGCAATTGGCAGGCGCTCCTGCCATCACCCGAGATGGCCGACGAGAGCAATATCATCGATCCGTCGAAGAAGGTTCGCGTGCCGGCCCGTTATTGCTTCGAGGTACACGACCCTCCGGGAACCGAGACTCTGTTCGTTGTGCTGTCGCGCGACCCGAGCGATTTCTATGAGCTTTACCAGGGCATCAAGCGGCAGTGGAGCGCGCCGGCCCCGAGCAC
>JAIQFU010000214.1:0-8423 GCA_020073115.1 Terriglobia bacterium | reverse complement strand
GCACGCCCGCGCGGCCGTCGGCTCCCGTGCAATACGCCGATGCCGGCGGCGTCAACAGCGCGGTGGCGCGCATGGCGCAGCGATTCGGGACGCGCGACATTGCCATTCGCAAGGTCGATCAGCCGGCATCCCCCCAGGAACCGCCGCATTCCGTTTACGTGGTGAATAGTTCCAATCAGCCGGCGTCGAGCGTGGTGACGCAGATCGAAGTCCGCCACCGCTAATTTGGCTCTTCCCCAACCGGGACAGACGGTCGCCTTTTGCCGTCTGTCGGGGGCGGCGATTTTTCAGCCGGCGCGCGACAGACCACAAAAGACGATGGCCTGTCCGCCCTGCTCTCTACCGTTTTCCTGTTGGTTTTTCCGGCCAACCGGTGATCTTCGTTTTGTCCGTCGCCACGGTCAGCCGGAACGGGTCTCTGGAGTAGGCTTCCGCGCTCCCTTCGAACTCGATCTCCGTCCCCGGCGCGGCGCCGGAGGTCAGGGGAGCGCTCAGCTTGAGAAGCACCTCGTCGGTCACTCCGTTGCTCAGGCCCAGTACGATCTCGGCGGGCTTGGCTTCCGGCGTGCAGCGAATCACCGTGCCTTTCAGCTTTGGCAGGGGCGCCGGCTGAAGCGTTTCGGCGAAATACTTCTCTCCCGCGGGCCCTTCCAACTGTTTCCGCATCGTCATCCAGAGCGCCAACTGCGGATTGGTTCGCTTCAGTTCCTCATCGGCTTTTCGGGCGGCGACCGCGTCCGCCGATTCGACGCGGAAATCCGCGGGCGGCAGGGCGCCGGCCACCGCAGCGGCGCGCAACTGCTCCAGCCCCTCTGTATCCCCGTGGTAGGAGATGTAGACGCGCTCGGCCAGAGCAGCGGTCTGCCGCTTCGACACCTCAGGCAGAGCGCCTGGCCCGTTGAGCGAGCCCGCTCTCGCCAATTGCCAGAGGGCGGGCACGACCTTCTCGGGCTTCTTCTGCGCGGCGAGAGCCATGCCGTACCAGGCCGAAATCTCGGCGTTCGCTGGGTCTTTTTGCAGATACGCGGTAAATTCCGTCTCGGCGGCGCCGTAATCGCCCCGCTGCCATTGAATCCATGCCAGGGCGCGGCGCGCCAGCAGTTCCACGGAGCCTTTCTGTTTCTGCCACTCCCCGGATTCCGGCGCGCCAGTCAATAGCTGCCGGGCGGCTTTCTCACCGGTGTTCCACAAGTCCGGCGACGCGTCTTTCGCGCCCGGGAGCAGTACCGCGCACCAGTAAGCTCCCAGCGGGTTGTCCGGCTGGTCGGTCAGCATCTCCCGCGCCGTCGCCAGCATCCGTTCGCTGTCTCCCATCGACTGGTATGCCGAGAGGTACAGCTCACGCCGAATCTGCCGCAGTGGGGACTGCGGATACTTCGCCTTCCATTGATCGAGCAGCATCACTTGCGTCTGCGCGGTGGCTTCTGCCCGAATGGTCAATACCAGATCGTATTCGCCGCGGTCGGTCCACGCCGCCGGAAAGAGCGGCGAGGCCAGCGCCGCTATCAATAGCCCTAGCGAAATTGTCCCTTTCATTTCTTCACCGTTACGGCGCTGGAGGCGTTTACCGTTACATTCACCGTTTGCTGGCTCACGACCTGGCCGTCCTGTATGGTGCGAACCTCGTATTGGCCGATCGGAAGTTGCAGCTTCACCGGGATTTGCGGCGCGATCACCCGGCCGTTAAAGACCACCGGCGCTTCGCCCTGCGCGCCGTCCAACTGTACGTAGCCGAAGTCCGACGGCGGCTTGGCGTCCGCCACTCGCCGGATCACCAGGTCCCTGGTGGCCGCGGTGGGGACTACCTCGATGTGAAAAATCGCATTGGTCACCTGCGTGGTCTCTTCCTGGGCCATCATGGCCGCCTGCACCGCAACCACCGCGGGGGGCGGCGGGAAGGCGGCGGAGAGATCCTCGGCGCGCCGCGAGATGGACACCGGCGATGATTGCAGATAACGCCGGGCGGCGTCGAAGTCCGGGACGCCGAACGAATTTCCCCGGAAAACCTGCTCGATCGGCGGCGGCTGAGGGATGCCCGCCTGCAGCTCTTTTGCGGCTTCCGGCAGCACCGGCGCCAACTCCTTCAGCATCGCATCCGCCTTGGCGATGGACGCCGAACTCCCGCGTACGCGAATGGCCTGCAACAGCCGCAGCGCCTCAGGGAGGCGATCTCCCAGGAGATAGCTGTTTACGCCCTCAAAGGCTGTCTCGGCGGAGAAGGGATCCAGTTCGAGCGCCTTGTCGTCCAGAGCCGCCGCCGCCGAAAAATCGGAAGCCTCGTAGCGCGCCTGCGCGTCCTTTCGCGCGGTGAAATAGGGGAGTTTCGCGGCGGCCTGCGTTTCGAGCGCCCCGCCAGGCTTCTTCTGAAGCACCCGGTTGACCAGATCGATGGCTTCGGCCCACTCCTGCCGCTGCTCGCGCCGCCGGGCCTCCTCCATCCATTTCTCGGCGACCGTCGGGTCGTTATCCGCCGTGACGTTCTCGGGAGGATAGAAGTAAAACGTCCCCGTCAGACTGGATTGAGTCCAGGGCGTCTGCCGCCCTTCCGTCGCATCCGAGACCCGCTTCTTCACCCGCGTGAAGACGTCATCGACCGTCAGGCCGCGCTGTCCGACAATATCCGCCAGGGCTTCGCTGAACCAACTGTTACGGCCGTTCGGGTTATCCGCCGCCACCTGCCCGGGGCCCGTGGAAAACGCGGTGTAAGTCTCCCGGCCGGCGTTCTGCGGCTGCGCCAGTCCGGCCTGCAGCGAGTTGGCCGCGGCCACCGGATTGCTCCGGCATGCGTCCAGAACCACGAAACTGCGCTTGGAGCGGTTCTTCAGCCCTTCAAAAAGCTGGGCCATCGAGAAGCACCGGAATTTCGCCTGGATTACGCTGCTGGCCGCTTCGAAATCCACCGGTACCAGGAAATTCTCGTTTTCGATCTGGATGCCGTGGCCCGCATAGAAGAAAAGCGCGGTGTCGTCGGGTCCTAGCTGCTGCAGAAATTCGGCCGTGGCTTCTTCCATCGCCGTCTTGCCGGCGTTCTCGCGGAGAATGGTCTGGAAGCCGGCCCCGCGTAAAGCCTTGTCGAGCGCGCGGGCGTCGTTGACCGCGTTCTGCAGCGGGCTGATTGAGTAGGCATTGTTTCCGATGATCAACGCGATCCGTTTGCCCTCCGGCTGCGGCGCCGCGGCCGCCGGAAGCGCGCAAGCCAGCAGCACGAGCGACGGAAGGGTAACAATTCTTGCCATTTTATTCATCGAGCGCCTCCTACCGGAATGTCACCTGTCGCGACCTGTCGTCGAGGGTGGGATCCTTGTCGCAAGTCGCCGCAACCAGCCGCCCGCCCGTGTAGGCGTACTTGACATGGGAGCTCTTCCCCTGCGCCTGAATGTCCTCCGCCACGAGACGGCCGTCCTGGTATTGCAGTTTCCGTTCGTAGATCTTCATGCGCCGGCTCGCGTCCCCTTGATAGCCGCGTATAGCCTGGAGCTGCGGTCCGTCCCATTCGAATTCGAGCCAGGAATCGCCCGCCGCGCCCGCCGAATCGGCAATTTCCTTGGCCTGGATCACTCGCCCGGCGGTATCGTACGTGAAATGAAACGAGTGAATCCGGTCCCAAACGAACGGCTCGAAGAACCGGTTTCCGGATATCCCGATCGTCACGCTTTTGCCGGTGAACTTCTCGATGGCCGCCGGATCGGCGTAGGGGTTGTTCGACAGCATCACCGTGGATTGCCTGACGATCTCGTCGGGATCCGAACCCGAGGCGGCCCGGGCGCCGTCCTCGTACGTCACCGAATTCACCTGCGGGAAACGTGGATCGTACGCAAAAGAAACCTTTCGCTCGCCAGTGGCGCGCTCGTTCTTTTCGAACGCGGGCACGATCGCGCGCAGCCGGTCGCCATCCCACTCGAAGCTGACCTTGAATTTGCCCGAAGCTTCAATTTTGTCGATGCGGGGCTGGAATGCCAGGCTTACCGGATCGTAGTAAACGCCCGCCGGCAGCTTCTTGCCGGAAAACCAGTTCGCGGCGCCCTCCACGGGCTCGACCGGCTCGCTGAGGCCGGAAAGCAGGACCCGTACTTTCAGGCGCTGTTCCGAATTCGCATCGAGAGTGTTCGCCACCTCCAGATAACGCGCGAAGAATGCGCGGCTGTCTTTCACATTGCGAACGACCACCGCGGATGCGCCGGCATCATAGAGCAATTCCGTATCGTCATCCTGGGCGCGCAGTCCCTGGAGCGCCAGGGAGTGCGCCGCGTGAAAGCGGCCTTCCGCCCAGGCCTTGTTGAACTGCGCC
Source organism: Terriglobia bacterium (assembly GCA_020073115.1). Lineage (GTDB taxonomy): Bacteria > Acidobacteriota > Terriglobia > Bryobacterales > Bryobacteraceae > BOG-224. The sequence continues at coordinate 4,135 of JAIQFU010000214.1, read as the reverse complement.
TTCAGATCCTGCACCGTACTGGTGCGCTGGTACAACAGTTCGCTGCGAAGCTTATTGGCGCGCTCGCGCTCTTCATCCACCGCGCGCAGGTCGTATTCGTCCAGGGCGGCCATGGCCTGCGCGAACGCGCGCAAGGCGCCGAGGACCTCGGCCTTTTTCAGCAATACCGGCAGCGATGCGGGATCGATGGCTTCCGCTTCCGTGACGCTCTTCAACGCGTCGTCGGGCTTCTTGGCTTCCAGAAATCGCGTGGCGAACAACAGCGCCTGGTCAATCACATTCCGTTGCCCGGCGGTCAGTTGCTTGCGCTCCCGCTGCCGGTCTATGGCCACCTGCCGCGAGTGGTCGGTCCAGGCGATCATCAGGTTCTGCTGCAGCACCTTGTCGGACGGTTGACGCATACTGGCGCGCCGGAACTCCCGCCAGGCCGCCCCGTACTCCCGCTGCTTCAACATCTCTTCTGCGTTCTGCCGGTGTAGCGCCAGGCTGGCGCGCAAGGCTTCGCCGAACCGCTTCTGCATTTCCGGGTACGCCTGTTCGTATCTTTCAAAATCGCGGTTGCCGAGCACGAACGCGTCCCATTCCTTGGCCGCCGCGAACGCGCGCAGGACGGCGATCTTGCGGTCGAGCCATGACTTCCGCAGCCTGAGCGATTCGCGCAACTGCCGCTGCGCAGGCGCCTGTGGATAGACGGCGTCGGAAAGCGCGGCGAATTGAAGCCCCTGCTCCAGCACGTCCACGCCCACGGCGCCCGTTTCGAATTGCTCGTAGCGTTGCCGCATGGATTGCTCTACGAACTTCTCCAGGGGCGCCACTGCCGGATCGGCCGGGTAGGCTTTGATGGCGGCCGCCAGGAACTCCAACTGTGTGGCCAGAGCCTTGCCCTTCCCCCCGACGATCTCCAACAGGTCCGTATCCTGGCACCATTCGGCTAACTCCTGGGCGCCGTCCGGCAGGAAAGCGAGAAACGCTTCCGGGGAAATATCGGAAGGCGTTTTGTCCTTATCGGATTTCTTATACGAAATGCGGGTCGTCTTCCAGATTTCGGCGGGGTCCGCCGGCGCCGTTTTCGCCAATCCTTCGGGCACGAGATAAGAAAGGTTTCCGTTCTGGTACTGGGCCAGGACCCGCGCGTCGGCGTTCCTCACCAGGGCGGCGCCCAGCTTCACCCCGGGCAGTTTGTTGACCGGGCCCGAGAGCTTCGGCTGAGCCCCCAGGCTCAGCGCCTTGTCCTTGCCGTTCAGAAGCACGCTGGATGCCTCGGAGAACTGCAGCCCCTTATCGGAGCGCGAAACCAGAATACCCGCCTGGGTGAGCGCGGGGAGCAAGAGCCATACCAGCAGGCCGCCGGTGGCATTCATATGAAATCCCCCCATGTGGTCGTCGATAGTGTAGTCCGTAGCGCCCCCCAAAGCAACCCGCAGTTCGGGACATTTCTTTGAAAACACGCCCCGGATTTGCGCGCGGCCCCGGCGGCGGGTTGCCGCTCCTGCGTTCGCGGCGCCGTGACCGGCCCTGTCATAATGGCTCCAGTGCCCTCTCTCGCCGCGCTGAAGCGGAGGTTCCGGAACGAGCCTCTGATTCGCGATCTCGAAATCCGGGAATTGATCCAGCGCGCGCTGGCCTTCGAATCCCGCCTGAAGGAAGTGAAGCAGCGGATCGCGCCGGCGGACTTTGGCTGGTATCCCTGGGACAGCTTCGGCACGCTTTCCCTGCTCGATCCCCTGCTCACCGGCCGCTCGCGGTACATCCGCTCGCTCATTGGCGCGGAACCGGTGCTGGACGCCGGCTGCGGCGACGGCTCCCTGGCTTTCTTCTTCGAATCGCTGGGCTACCGCGTGTACGCCGTCGATCATCCGCGCACGAATTACAACGGCATGCGCGGCGTGCGCGCGCTGCGCGCGGAACTGGGGTCCTCCATCCGCATCGGCGCGGCGGATCTCGACGCCCGATTCCGGCTGCCGCTGAGGCGCTGCGGGCTGGCGCTGTTCTTCGGCGTCCTCTACCACCTGAAAAATCCGCTGGGCGTGTTGGAAAACCTGGCGGCGCACGCGCGCTACTGCCTGCTGAGCACGGCCATCGCGCGCGCCACGCCCGATGGGCGGGTAGATCTCCAGGCCGCTCCGCTGGCTTACCTGGCGGACCGGGACGGACTCAAGGGCGACGAAACCAATTACTGGATCTTCTCCGAGCCCGGCCTGCGGGTGCTGGTGGACCGGGCGGGTTGGGACGTCTGCGATTGGATGGTGACCGGGGATCCCGAGGCCATCTTGTGGGGCGGCCAGCGGGACGAGCGCGCTTTCTGCCTGCTGCGCAGCCGGTCTTTTCCGCCGCTGGTCCGGACGCAGCTCCTGAGCGGGTGGCACAAGCTCGAAAGCGACGCCTGGCGATGTACGGAGCGCCGCTTTTCGGTGGCCGTGGAGGAAGCCGGCGCGCTGACCCTGCGCTGCACCGCGCCCGCATCCCTGCTCGACCGCCTGGGCCCCCTGGCCGTGACTGCGCGGGTGGATGGCGCCGTCATCGCACGGCGTGAGTTCGCATCTCCCGGCGACTATGACGTCGCCGTTCAGGTGAAACCCGGAGTCATCGAATTCGAAACCGACAAGGCGCTGCCGCCCGACGCGGCGGACGGCCGCGAACGAGGTTTGATCGTCCGAGCCATCGAAATCGCCTGAACCTACCAGTACTAGTTCCCCCGATTCGGGTATTTACGGGAGATACAGGATGTCTACGTTCGATTATCCTGATCTAGCGGCCCCTACGATGCAGGTTCGATCACTGGCGCGGATTGGCGGTGTACTGTTCGTATTCGTCGTGTCCGCCTGCGCTTCGCCCGTGATCCTGACCGGGGTTCCGGCATATAACTGGTACCACGGCTGTACGCCGACCTCCGTGGCCTCCATCTTCGCCTATTGGGACCTGCACGGCTATTCCAACCTGTTCGACGCCGCCGGCTCCGATCTCCTTCTGACCTCCCACGTACAGGACCAGATTTCCAGCCCGGCGCACAACGCGACCTACGACAGCAACCCGGATGCCGCCGGACCCGATCCGCCGGATACGAGCATCGCGGATTTTCTGCACACCTCGGAAGGCGACCTGGGGTCCGGCGGCACATACGTGGACAGTGTCGCGCCGGGAATTGCGGGCTATGCCGCCTATCGCGGATACACGTTCTCAGTCACGGAAATCTCCGCGTACGATGCCGCCTTCCAATTCGTGCCGGCGCAATACGAGTCCCTGTGGACGAGCGTGGTAGCGGAAATCGGTAACGGCCGGCCCCTGCTCTTTTCCGTAGACTGCTGCAGCGGCGATACGCGGAACGTGGGCGACGGAGAACCGGACCACAGCGTTGCCGTGGTGGGGTTCGATGTCCGCGACGACGGAAGCCGCTGGTACGGCATGTATACCACCTGGAGCGAGTCCGAGACCGTCGTCTGGGAGCCGTATCACGAACTGAGCCGAGGTAGCGCGTGGGGCGTTTACGACGCGTTCGTGGTCGATCCCGTTCCGGAACCGGCTGCAGGAGCGCTAGCCGGCGGGGCGCTGCTCGCCCTCCTCCTGTTCGGGCGTTTCATTCCAGCGGCACGCTCACGAACAACGTCTGGCCGCCGCGGTTGACCAGCAGCAGCGGAGGCTGATTTCCGGATCGTTGGAGCGCGTTGCGAATGTCCTCGGGGCTGCGCACCGGCTGGCGGTTCACCTGCTGGATCACGTCTCCCTGTGCGAGCCCCGCCTGAGCCGCCGGGCCGGCGGGGTCCACCTGGTCGATGACCACGCCCTGTGTGCCCCGCCGCAGACCGAGTTGGGCCGCGAGATCTGGTGTCAGCGGTTCCACGGTCATTCCCAGTCGGTTGCTGGCGCGGCCTCCGCCTCCTCCGCCTCCGCTTTGCTGCTCCGCCCCGACCTCCGGCGACCATTCGCCCAGGCGAACCCGGACCTGCTGCTGCGCGTTATTGCGCCACACGGTCAGGGTCACTTCCGTCCCCGGAGCGGAGGCTGCAACCTCGTTGCGGAACACGTTGGTGTCGCTCACGTCCTTACCGTTGAGTTGCAGGATGATATCCCCCTGCTTGAGACCGGCCTTGTCCGCGGCGCCCCCGGGAGTCACGGAGCTGATGATAATGCCGCGGGT
>JAIQFU010000674.1:1879-3488 GCA_020073115.1 Terriglobia bacterium | reverse complement strand
AAGCTCGAGATGGTGGTGCCCGCCAGCCGCTACGAAGAGGTGGTGAAGGCGCTCGCCGCCGCCGCGCGCACCGGGAAGATCGGCGACGGCAAGATTTTCGTCTATGACGTTGCGGAGGCCGTCCGCATCCGGAACGACGACCGTGGGGAATCGGCGCTATAGCGGTCTCGGAGCCGCGACCGCCAGGGAGCGGTCAACAGCGGTCCAATCCTGAGCTGGACTCCATGAACCCCGCGCCGTCCATTCCCGACGCCCCTATACTCCTGGCGTCCCGCACCGCGCAGGTGGACCGGGAGGTGTGCGCCGCGGCTGCCGGCCTGCTTCTCCCGCACGCGCCGGCCGGGTTCACCCTGCTGGCCGTGGGGGGCTATGGCCGGCGGCATTTGTTCCCGCACTCCGATGTCGATCTCCTGCTGCTCTGGGAATCCGAGCGCATGGCGTACGAGCGCAAGGATGCGATCCGCACGTTTCTGCAACGCCTCTGGGATTCGGGATTGCGGGTCAGCCACTCCGTCCGCACGCCGCAGGAGTGCGCCGAACCGCACGAGGACAATGTCGAGCTAAGCGTCAGCCTGCTGGACCGGCGTTACCTGGCCGGGGACCGCGCCCTCTACGCCAGGCTGGAAGAGCGCTGGCCGCGGTTCCTACACGGGACCCGGGATTGGCTGGCGCCCAGGCTGGCGCGCCTGGCGCGCGAGCGTCACGCCAAATACGCCAACACGTTCTATCACCTGGAGCCGAACGTCAAGGAAACTCCTGGAGGGTTGCGCGATTACCAGCTTCTCCGCTGGCTGGAGCAGATCCGCGGGGCAACCGCCGCCGATCCGGCGCCGGAACTGGAAGCGGCTTTCCAACACCTCTCGCGCATCCGCTGCTGGCTGCACGCCGAGGCCCGCCGCGACCAGAACGTCCTCTCCTTCGACGCCCAGGACGCCATGGCCGAACAGTGGGATTCGGGTGACGCGGCGCGCTGGATGCGGGCTTACTACCGCCATGCGCGCGCTATCTATCGCGCCGCCGCGCGCGAACTCGATGCCCTGGAGGCGCGCTCCAGCGGGTTGTTCGCGCAGTTTACCGGGTGGCGCTCGCGCCTCGGCAACACCGAAATCGGCGTGCACCGCGAGCGCGCGAGCCTGCGCGAGCCGCAACGCCTGGAGCACGATCCCGAGCTGGTCCTGCGCCTGTACGAATTCGTGGCGCGCCACGGTATTCCGCCGTCCGCCGAAACCGTCCGGCGCGTCGAATCCGAGCGCGCCCGGCTGGCCCGCCACTTCGCCGGGGCGCGCCCCGTCTGGCGCGCTTTGGACCGCATTCTGTCCCTGCCGGAGGCGCCCCTTGCGCTGCGTTCCATGCACGAAACCGGGGCTCTCTGCGCGCTGTTCCCGGAACTGGAGGGCATCGAGTGCCTGGTGATCAGGGATTTCTACCACCGCTATACGGTGGACGAGCATACCCTGGTGGCCATCGAAAACCTGTTGCGCCCGGGCGACCCCTACGGCAGCCTGCTGGCGGAAATCGGCCAGCGGGGGGCGTTGGTTTTCGCCGCGCTGTTCCACGACGCCGGCAAGCGCTCCACCAGCGAAGGGCACGTGGACGGCTCGCTGCGGCT
>JAIQFU010000674.1:0-1860 GCA_020073115.1 Terriglobia bacterium | reverse complement strand
CCCGCATCGGCGTTCCACCGCGCGAGAGCGAAACCGTGCTTTTTCTGATCCGCAGCCACCTCGATCTCTCCGCCACCATGCAGGCGCGCGATATTTTCGATCCGCAGACGGTGTGCGAAGCCGCCGGGCGCATCGAGACTGTGGAACAGCTCAAGGCGCTCACGCTGCTGACTTACGCCGACATTTCGGCGGTCAACCCGTCGGCCATGACGCCCTGGCGGGCGGGTCACCTTTGGCAACTCTACCTGGCCATTTACAATGAGCTGACCCGCGAACTGGACACCGACCGCATCGCCGGCGCCGCGGCCGGCTCTCCCCAGCGCGCGGCGCTCCTGGAAGGGCTTCCCCGGCGGTACCTGCGGACGCACAGCGAGGCCGAAATCGACGAGCAAGTCTCGCTGGCGGAGAGGAGCCGCGCACGCGGCGTCGCCGTGGATATCCGGCGGCTCGACACGGCCTGGCGGATGACCCTCGCGGCGCCCGACCGCCCCGGCCTGTTCGCCGCCGCCGCCGGCGTGCTTTCCGGCTTCGGAATGAACATTCTCCGCGGCGAAGCCTTCTCCAACCGCCGTGGCCTGGCGCTGGACGCTTTCACTTTTTCCGATCCCCTGCGGACCCTGGAATTGAACCCCAGCGAGGTAGACCGCCTGCGCGCCACGGCGGAGCGCGTGCTGACGGGCCGCATGGATGTGAAGGCGTTGCTGCGCAATCGCCCCAGAATCGCGCCGCCCAGCCGGAAGGCCGGCATCCGGCCCACGGTCAGCTTCAACCCGGCCGCAAGCCAGGGCGCCACCCTCATCGAGATCGTGACCCAGGACCGCCCGGGGCTGCTCTACGACCTGGCAAACGCCATCTCGGCGCATGCCGCGAACATCGAAGTGGTGCTGATCGACACTGAAGGGCACAAGGCCATCGACGTCTTCTATGTCACGGCGGAGCGGAAGAAGCTCACGCCGGAGAAGGAATCGATGCTAGCCGAAGCGCTGCGGAAAGCCGCATCGTAACGTGGCGTGGGCATTTCTGCCCGCCGTGTCGGCAATCCTGCCGACATCCGGCCCGCATTTCCGCCCACGCCGCGCGCTACCGGATGACGATCTTTTCCGTCGCGTCGTTCTCGTATTCGTCCTGCGCCCGCACGGCTAGCGTGTGCTCGCCCGGGGGCGCATCGAGCGTCAGGACATAATCCAGTTCGCGCGAGTCGGAAAGCCTGCCCACCGGCGCGGCCACGGTCCAGCTGCCGCCATCCAGCGAGTACTCGGCCTTGCTGATGTTGTTCAGCGCGTCGGCCGCGTGCCACCGCGCTTCCAGCTTGCCGCCGTTGCGCGTGGCGGTGACGCCGGAGATCTTCGGCGGCGTGTTGTCGATGACGAAGGGGTCGCTTTCCATCCCCGCCGTCAGCGTCTCCGAGGGCGGATTGGAGGGCGCATCCGACGCCGTGACCCGGATGCGGTAATCGCCGTCCGGAAATGCCGTGGAATCCCAGGAGAAGTATTTCTCGCCCACCTTCTCCTTGAGCATCTTCCACTGCGTCTCGTTCTCGCCCTTGATCTCGACGGTGTAGAGAAGGGTATCGCCGTTGGGGTCGAACGCCACCCATCGCGCGCCGACCCAGCCCTTGGCGGACTGCATGGCGGGGGTGTTGGTGGTCGTGCTCTCGGCTGCCGCGCCGCTCCCGGGCGCGGCCGTCGCGCGCCGGCCCAAGGGGGGCAGGCTAAGGGTCTGCTGGGGCTGGAGCAAGGGGCTCACCGGCGCCGGGAATTTGTAGTTCGGCGCCGTCATTTCGATCTGGTCGATGCGCGGCTCCACGTTTTTCGGCAGGTAGGCCACGTCCACCGATTCCAGTTCCGGCGACCGGTCCGT
>JAIQFU010000213.1 GCA_020073115.1 Terriglobia bacterium | reverse complement strand
GACTCTCGGCCCTCGTGGAGCAGGTCCTCCGTTTTGCGGCCGCATCGGCCGGGCAACTGGCGCGCAACCGCGAGCCGGTCGCGGTGGAAGCGCTTGTCGAGCGCAGCCTCGAGGCGCACCGGGAAGCCCTGGAGAAGTCCGGCGTGGCGGTGGAGAAACGGATCGACCCGGACCTTCCGCCGGTCCTCGCCAACGAGTTGGCGCTGCGGCATGCGTTGCAGAACCTCATCGACAATGCCCTGAAATACGGCAGCCCTGCGGCCCCTTGGATCGGGATCTTCGCTTCCGCCGTCGGCGAGAAGGACGGGCGCGCGGTGGAGATCCGGGTTGCCGATCGTGGTCCCGGCGTGCCGCCCGGCGAGCAGAAGGCCATCTTCGACCCTTTCTTTCGCGGCCGCCGCGCCGTCGAGGACCAGATCCACGGCGCCGGCCTGGGGCTCGACCTGGTGAAGAAGATCGTGGAAGCGCACGGCGGCTCGGTTCGAGTCGAGAGCGCCCCCGGCAAGGGCTCGGCTTTCATCCTGCGCGTTCCGGCCGCGTAGCAATCCGCTGAGACGTCGCGGAATTCATGGGCCACGGAGGAACCCGGATCAACACGGATAAGAATGAATGTGTTTATCCGTGTCCATCCGTGTTCATCCGTGGCCCATTTCCGTTTTCTCCCCCCGCACCCCCTGGTCACGGCAGCAGCACCACCGGCGCGCGCCAGAACGCGAACCGCTCCGCGGCGGGGTTCAGGATGCTTACCTGGCACGTGTACCGGCCGGGCTCCAGGTCCCTCAGCGGGAAGCTAAAGCGCACCGCCAGCGCTTTGGTGGCCGGATCCAACCCTTCTGTGATCTGCATCGGTTGCGTCTCGAAAGCTTTCACGCGGCCGCGGTAGAGGCTCAGGGTGGCCACGATCCGTTGCGTGGTTTTCGAGTTGGGCTCGTAGGCTTCCAGAAAAACGTACATCTCCTGGTCCTTGCGGAACACGCGAGTTACGCTCGGCGCCAGCTTCTCGCCGTTCCGCACCAGCGGGTTGAAGTTGAACAGCCGCATGTTCGGCCCGGCGCTCCCGGCTGCATTCTCCACCTTCTCTTTCTGATTGCTGAGCACCACGGAGCTGATCGGAAGAAGGCCGTTGTCGGCGCTCAGGTCGGGAACCGTGAACTTCGTCTCGAACGTCCCCATCTTGCCGGTTTCGTTCTCGCGCGTAAGGAATTTGAGCGTGTAGGTCCCCGGATGAAGGGTAAATCCGGCGTCGTACGCCACGGTCCTCTTCGCCAGTTCCACGGCCGTTTCGCCCTTCAACTTGACGGTGATGTAGTCGCGCACCGTGGCGGCCAACTGCCCTTTTGCGTCCCGGACCTGGCCGATGAAGTCCAGCCGCGCGCTTTCCGGGCCCCCGTGCTTGGCGAGTTCGATATCGCTGCCCGGCAGCTTGACCGAGACCGGGACGTAGTAGCGGTCCTTGGCGAGGCGGAAATAGTCCGTCTCCACGGCCAGGGTGAGATCGGTCACGGGGTCGCCGAGCATGAGAGCCTCTTCCAACTGCCGCTCGCGGTCCGCGGCGTTGAACTGCTTGAACTCCTTCGAGGCGAAATAGCCGGTGCGGTAATCGAGCCTGGCGCTGAGGCGGCTGTTGATCTGCACCTTGATGCGGCGATACTTCCCATCCATCCTGGCGTTCGGGCTGTAGTACCCGAGGATGTAGTAGCTGGCGATGTCCTTCTGCGCCTGCATCACGCCTAAAGAGAGATCGTTGCTGTCGAGGAACGCCTTGCCGCCGGTGTCCGCCGCCAGGGCGTAGAGGGTGTCCTGCGAGCCCTGGAAGTTGCCGGCCATGGCGCGGCCCGCGCCGCCCGAGAAGTTGCCCTGGTTTCCCGCGCCGCCGCCGGAACCGCGGGTGGCGTTGCCGGCGGGGGCCGTCGCCACGAGGCCGCGCGCGTCCACCGGGTAGATCGCGACATTGCTGCGCAGGGCGGCGTTCACGGTGGCGCGCAGTTGCGCGTCGTTGTCGATGCCGTTCCGGCTCACGCCGCTGGCGAAATAGACCAGCGCCTTCTTCTCCGGCAGGCTGGCCAGCATTTTCACGGCGTTGGCCAGCGCGGTGAGTTGCCGGTCGGTATTGAAGATGTTGAACTCGGAGTCGTCCGCGCTGTAGGCGGCGCCGGTATCCTCCGCGCTCTCATCGCTCACCGTGTTGGCCATTTCGCTGGCCTCGCCGATCACCAGCTTGCCAATGACCTTCTGCAATTGGTCGCGGTCGGCCGTGAAATCCTGGAGCACTTTCAGTTCGCCGGCATAGCTCATGATCGCTACGCGGTCGGCAGAGGTCATTTGCGAAGCGATGAATTTCAGGGCGCCGGATTGCGCGCGGACCTGGTCGTCCGTGGGCATGCCCTGGAAATCGAAATACAGCGCCAGCAGGCGGCTGTCCCGGTACCTGATCTCGCCGGGCCTGGCGGGCGTGATCGTAGGTTGCACGGCGGCGGCCGCCGCGGGAGTCGCGGCCCCCGTTCGGGAGGCGAGGGCAGGCGCGGGTTGCGGCAGCCGCGCGCCTTCCAGGCGCTGGTACTCGAAAACCTTGATCGCCTGCGGCTTCCCATCCTCGGTGACGGTGAAGTCGGACGCCTGAAGGTTCTCGATGGGCCTGCCGTCCTTCTCCTTGGCGCCCACGTTGATAATTACCAGTTGCGTGGTGCTCTCGAACTTGTACGCCTGTTTGATCAGCGGCGTGTTCTGCTGCTGGCCCGAAGCGGCCAACAGGGAGAGGAGAATCATCGTGGCAATCGCATTAAGCTTCTTCATGGCTGTTCTCCGGCGTAGTGCCCTTTCCGCTTGATTTGTTTCCCACCGCGTGGGGCGGGGCTTCTGCCCGGCTCAATGCCTCGCCCGGCGGCGGCTGTAGCGTATTCAGAACCTGAACCGCAGGCTCGCGGTAATGGTGCGCATGGCGCTCACGCCCGTCGGTTGTCCGAAGGTGTTGGTGTTGAGCTGCGTGTTCCAGCGGTTGATCACCACCGTATTGAGAGCGTTGTTGGCGCGAACCTGCAAGTCGGCGCTGCGGCGCTCCCCGAATCGGAAGACGCGGCCGGCCGACGCGTTGAGGCTGACCAGCATGGGCCCGGGGATGGTGTTCCTCCCGGCGTTGCCCCACAGCCCGGCGGCGGGCGCCGCAAACGCCGCCGGGTTGAAAAGCTGGCCCGCGGGAGCGGGTTCGAGGGCCGTCCCCGTGGCGTCCGCGCGCAACGTCTGGCTCACCGATCCGGCCGAAACCTGGTTCCCCCCCACCGTGGCCGTCATCGGGTTGGTGTTGTGCACCTGAATCTGGCTCATGATGGACCAGTCCTGCAACAGGCGGCCCTTCCAGCCGCTGACCAGTCCTCCGCCCCTGCGGCCCTGCCCCGCGCCGTAGGAGAAATCGATATTCACGCTGTGCCGCTGGTCGAAGCTCGAAAGGCCGCGCTCGGCGCGGAAATCCAGCCAGTTCTGCGCCTGGACGCCGCCCCCCGCGCCTCCGCTGTCGATGGATTTCGAGAAGGTATAGCTGCCCGCCGCTCGGAAACCGCCGCGGAAACGGCGCATCAGTTGAATCGAGCCGGCGTGGTAGATGGAATTGCCGCCGTAGGTTTCGTACGTGTAGCCCGTGGGATAGGGAGATTTCTCCGCGTTGGGGGCCGTGACCCACGGCTGAAACTGGCGGTCCAGGTCTGTGCCCCTGGAACCTAGGTAAGTCACCGAGGCCTGGAACGAATACGGCAGGTCCTGCTGGATGCTGAAATTCCATTGCTGCACGTACCCGACCCTGTAATTCGGATCGGCGGCGAAGGTATTCGTAGTCAGCGAATTGGTCGCCAGGTTCGCCGGATTGGTGAAGGCGTCCGCCATGGAAAGTTGCGGGCTGTTCTGGATGTTGAGGTTCCAGACCGTGGCGAGCGGCGGCTGCTGCGCCATTTGAGACGCGATGTTGGCGTAAACCGAGGTGTTGTAATAGAGGCCGTAGCCGGCTCGAAGCACCGTGGAAGCGCGCGCGCTGGGCCGCCACGCGATTCCAATCCGCGGCGAAATATTGTTCGGATCGGAACGCATCAACGCCGCGGGATACGGTTTGCCGGTGAGGGCGTCAACCTCTCCGGGTTGGACGGCGGTAATGCCCGTGAAATTGGGCGCGACCGCAAGGTTCACGATGCGGTTATGAAGCTCCCGCACCGGAGTCTGGTAATCCCAGCGGACGCCGAAAACGAGAGAGAAGCGCGAGCTCACCCGCCAGTCGTCCTGCATGTAGATGTCGAACGACGAACCGCGGAAATAGAGCGACGAGTTGCCATACCCTACCGTCGCTGTGTCGGGCATGCCGAGGAGGAAATCCGCCAGGTCGAAACCCGTTCCCGCCGTGGCCGCCCCGTTCGCCATCTGGCTGGTGGCGTACCCGTTGAACGTGAACGACCCGCGGCCGTTGGCGTCCGATTTGCGATTGTTCTGCTGCCGGCGAAAGTCCGTTCCGAAGGAGAAGTTGTGGGTTTTGCGTACCCACATGAGGCTGCCGCCCACCGAACTGGTTTGCATGCGCGCCAGCGACGCCGCGCCGTCGGAAAGGGCGGCGAAGTTGGAGAAGTTGAGATTGGGCGGGCCCCAGTTGAGCGGATCCGTGGAAACGCCCTGGATGCCCAGCGCGCCGGCGATGTCGTACTGGTAGGCGAAGAACGGCGAAAAGAGGTTCCGGTTGCGGCTGAACGTGTAGTTCAGCGAGGCAGTCGTGCGGCCGGTGAAGTTGTGCGAGTACGAGACATTGGCGTTGATGCCGCGCCCGCTGCCCTTATCGGTGAACCCGAAAATGCTGGGGTTGGTGTTGTTGCTCCCGGAGTAGCCAATGCCTCCCGAAATCCGGTCCTTGGAGCCTAGCGTCTGGTTCACCCGTGCGTTCAAGTTGTCGCTGTTGGCGAACCGCGTGGTAGGAAGCTGGAAATTGCGCGTCTGTCCCGGCAGGTTCGGGTCCGGGTAGAACGAGAGGAGCGAGGCGGCAATAGGATCCATGCGCGACGCCGGGATCCTGTTGCCGGGGAACGGCTGGCCGGTGGTCGGATCGTAGAGCACCACGGCGCCGCCGTTGGACCCGGCCGACTGGGAAAAATCTCCGCTGCGCTCCAGCGCGGAGGGCATGGTGGTGAGCGTGCCCTGCTGGCCGTTGCGGCTCCGCGTCACCCCCGCGTTCAATGTGAACTGGCCGCGGTTGCCGCTGAGCAGTTTGGGAATCTTGAGCGGTCCGCCGAACGAAGCATTCACGCTGGTGGTGTTCGAATAGGGCTTTTCGATGTTCTGCCCCGTGAGCGAGTACGATTGCGCGTTCAACAGCGAGTTGCCCTCGTTGATCGCCAGGTTTCCGGTGTACATCATGCGCGGGTTGCGCCGGTTATTCCCGAAGGCCAGCGCGTTGTTCATGCTCATCCACGGGCGAGGTCCGCCGGGCCCGCCACGCCCACCGGCCCCGCCCCGCCCGCCGCCATCCATCATGGGTCCGCCGCCCATCGGTCCGCCTCCCGGCCCTCCTGGTCCGCCGCCCGGACCTCCCCCGGCCATCATGGGACCCGCTCCGCCGCCGGGCGCCCCGGGTCCGCCGCGGCCTCCGCCGCCGGCGCTCATCCCGGCGGGTTGCTCGCCGGCGGCGGCCGTCCCCTCCGCACCCATCCCTGGCATTCCCCCCGGTCCCGGCGCCCCCGCCGCGCCGGCCATCATCTCGGGCCCTCCCGGCATCCCGCGCCCGCCGAACGGGCCCAAGTCGTCCCGCCCGGGCAATCCCATTGCGCTGCTCATGCTCCCTTGCACGATGAGAGCCTGGTTGGCGCTCGGCGAGAGTTCGGCGTTCATCTCATTCGTGATCGCCCCCTCCTGCCCGAACAGCGAGAGGTCCGCCGACTGGTTGATCCCGACCTGCTGGAAGGCCAAACCGCTGCCGCCCTGCGCACCGCGGCCTCCGCGGCCGTTTTGGGCGGGGCGGGCCTCCCGGCCCGGCTCCGGCAAGGCAGGCCGCGAGGCCGGCCCCGCGGCGACGCCCGGCTTAAGCGACAGCGCCGGCACAAGTTCCCCCTCGGCCAGAAGACGCAGGTTCCATTCCGGATTCGGGGCGCCCGGCGCGATGCCGATCTCGCGTTTCGCCGATTCGAACCCAAGCATCTCCACCTCAATCGTCCAGATGCCGTCGGCCAGGTCGGCGAACGAGTAAGCCCCGTCGGCATCCGTGGTGGTGGCCAGTCTGGCTTCCCCGCGTGCCCCCGTGACCGTCGCGCCGGGCACGGCAAATCGGCCGGATTTGACGGTCCCGTGATGTTGCGCGGCGAATAGACCAGCCGCGGCGAGGCCGGCGAGAGCCAACCGCGCGCAAGTTGTGCCAAAACGTCTCGTGAGCATGGGCGTGACCTTCAATAGAGAAGGCGCCCAGGCACGATCTCACGGTTTCCCGCCGGAACGCAGGCTTTACCTACTTAACAACTTCTTTACGGGGGATAACGCTGTCGCGGCGCCGCCGGTAGTCACGCCTACTGAATCGGCAGGGTTGAGTTTTTCGAGTTCTGGCCCCCGATGGAGATGCTGATCGGCTGCGTCCCGGCGGAGATCCCCGCAGGCACTTTCACGTTGACCTGATACAACCCTGCGAACCCGGGCGCCAACCCGCTGAACTGCACTTCCGCTCCCTGTCCGCCGATCGTCACCACGGGAATGGCCGTCGTGCGCGAGAACGTCGAGAAGGAAGCCGGTTCTCCGCTTGCCGGCTGATTGCTCACAGGGCCAAGCCCGTTTGCGAAGAGCTGGATCACGTCGCCGCGAGACGCCTTGTTCGCCGGTGTAATGGCGCTGTAGTTGACATCCAGGGCGGCGGCGATTCCGTTGCTTTCGAAGAATGCGGGCGCGTAATCGCTCAGCTTCACCGTGTACACGTTGCCGTAAATCGATGGCGGGCCGTAATACTCATCGACGATTACCTTTACCTGCGCCGTGGCGGCGCCCTGCAACTCCCATGGAACCTGCAGGTTCACCTGCGTCGGGCTGACGTAGAGCAGACGGGCGGGGTAGCTGACCCTGGCTCCGTTGATTGTGGCGTCGAAACTGACGTTGACATCGTCCAGCGACATCGGCAGCCGCGCGGAGCCGGCCGCGCCGGCGGTGTACAGTCCGGTGTCGATCAAGTTGGAGCCGAACAACGCCGCATACGAGCCCGGAGCGATCGTGCTCTGGTAACCGGCGGCGTCATACACGGCCGCGATTGCCGGCTGCGGCATGACGTAAGCGTAGCCCGAGTACGACGTCCCGCCGCCCGAGATGGTCAACCTGTAGTTGCCCGTTGTGGAGCCGAGGACCACGTCCGCGTACGCCATGCCGTAAGCGTCGGTGGGACACGTCACGCTCACGTTGGACGTGGCCGGAGAGCATGCCTTGGCGCCGTCCGGGTTCTTCAGGGTGAACCTGCCCGAAGATGCGCCGGACGCCGCGAACGTGATGCTCACGTCCGATACCGGCGCCCCGTTCGCGTCGCTGGCCTGGACCGCGAACGTCCCCGCATGGGGGCCCGGGAGCCCCTGTACCGCGGAGATGAGCGGGACCACGTGGGCGATGGTCTTGACCGTCGCCACATCCTGGCTCTCGATCGCCGCTTCCATGTCGAAGGGCGGGATCTTCTCGCCATTCGACAGCACGATGACTTCCTTGAGCCGGCCGGTGATGAAGACATGCCCTTGCGCATCGATGCGCGCCGTATCGCCGTAGTTGAGCCAGCCGCCGGCCTGGATCATCTGACGCGTCGCCTCCTCGTTGTTCCAGTAGCCGAGCATGACGTTCGGTCCCTTGATGAGCAGCGCGTCCTTGTCTCCGAGCCTGACCTCCACTCCCGGGATCGGATGGCCTATGCTGGCCGGCAGGTTGTCCTCCGGTTGATTGGCACATGCCACCGGGCTGGTCTCGGTCAGCCCGTAGCCCTGCAGCACGGGCAGGCCAAGGCCGATGAACACCCGCGAAATCGCCGGGGAGAGCGCGGCTCCGCCGGAGAGCGCAGCGCGCATCCTGCCGCCGAGCCGCGCCAGCACTTTGCCCGCCACCAGCGCATCGAGCACTGGCCACAGCAGAAACGACGGTCGCCACGGCCCGCGCCCCTGGGCATGTTCGAAACGCGCGAAGCCGACTTCTACCGCCAGCAGAAACAGTTCCTTCCTGACACGCGGCCCTTCATCGAGTTTGGTGCGGATCGCCTCCCAGATGCGCTCGTAAATGCGCGGCACCGAAATCAGCATCGTCGGGCGTATGGTCTGCAGGTCCTCGCCAAGCTGCGGTATCGAGCGCGCGTAGGCAACCGTCGATCCCGCCATCATCGTCAGGTAATAGCCGCAGGTGCGCTCGAAGGTGTGCGACAGCGGCAGGAACGACAGGAACAGGGCGTCATGGTCGACCGTCATCACCTGCAGGCACGCGTTCGCATTGGTGAGAATGTTATGGTGCGACAGG
>JAIQFU010000212.1:8535-10813 GCA_020073115.1 Terriglobia bacterium | reverse complement strand
GACCTTGAAGTAGAGGGCCTTCCGCCTGCCATAGGCAGGCCCGACCCAATGGACCCACGACGGGTTCCGGCCAGCATAAGCGGCGACGACCTCACGGAAAGGCCCATCGCCAACGACGATTAGGTGGAACTCAGGAATTTCCGCCCGAACTTTTTCCATGCTACGAAAGAGGAATGGCAACCCCTTTGCCTCATATAGGCGACTGCAACAGATGCCGACCGGCGCGTCAATCTGAATCCCTAGCTCGTTGCGCAAGGCTGAAAGTTCGGATTCCCCGATCGAGTCGGACTCTGCGACAGCGGCATCGATATCGATAGTATTGCCAACGGACGTGATCTTATCTTCGGGAAAGCCGAAACCGGTTACTACACGTTTGCTAAGATCATTGTAGGCAAACCAGTGATCCGCAAATCGAGAGTATATCCTTTTCCATTTCTCGGCCAGCCGCCCAGGACTCGTTTGAAAGTTCTTGCCGTGTCCCCAGAAAGCCAGACGGAAGCCCATTACTCCGCGCAAGGCAATAAGCGCGTAATTCAGCAGGAGAGTATTCCCTTGCTGGACGACGACGAGATCGGATTCAGTCAGAGCTTGGCGTACGCCTGTATGAAGGATCAGCCGTTTGTGGAGCACCGGTATGTAGACATTTCTCATCCGCTCGCCGTATCTAAAGGGTCCTTCCACCAGACCACGTTCGGGAACCGCGGGCTGACCATAAAGTACCCGCAGGTCCACTCCGCCCTCGCCTAAGATATCCCCCAAGCGTTCGTAAAACGGCACACGAAAACGCTCGCAGACGCATTTAATGATCGTACACCGCCTTCTCATATCCGGGCCTCTGCAGATGATCTTTTAACGTCTTGATCTAGCGAGGCATCCCATTCCCCGGCGTTCGGTGCGATGGAGGCAAGCGATTTTTCCGCCAAAGCAGCGATCTTCTCGAAGGTGGCATACTCGATCTCGCCACTACGCCCTGATCCAAGAAAATCCAGAAACCGGCGGAGCTTGCAAAGGTTCTTTTCGGTTAATGCATTTGGGTTCCCGCGATCGGCCACATGCGCCTTAACCGATATGATCCCGCGGACGCTTTGAATGCGGGCAGCTTCTTCGCACATTCGGGCAAGCGGCCAATCCAACTCAATATTCTGAGGCATGTTCACAAGGCCATTGATTCCTGTCGGAAAAAGGTTACTCACCCTTTGACGTTGCGAGTTGAGGCCCGCGTCAAGGCTGGACCCCGCGACGTAAAGCAGACCGGCAGAGCGTACGGCTGAAATCAGGGAGAGATCCGAGTTGATGTCCCAGCCCGGCTGGCGAAAGCCTCTCACGTCAAAACCCGCCTCTGTAAGCATCCCGAGGCCGGCGTGAACGCTGGCCCGTGCTTCGGCGGGCGTAGCGAAGGCGTATTCCAACCTCTTTCCGAAAAAAGGGTTATAACGTTGAAAATGGTGGAGACCATGAACCCCGAACTCGACTTGATACTTCCGGGCCCATTCGAGATAGTATTTGACCCATGCCGAATTCTGCGGCAAGTTGACCGCATAGCCACCCCGGGAAGCTGGGGACCTTCGAAAATCCGGAATTACGAAGAACGTGATGCCGATGTGGGGAAACTCGCGGAGGAGGTTTTCCAACTCCTTTGAGACGCCCCCGCCCGGCTCACATCCAAGGTCGGCGCCGACGACCTTGGCAGGCGCTGGACAAAGATCGTCCATCGAAATGACGCACGTGGCCTTACCGCACTTCCAAGGTGGACAAAACACGCCCCCCTCAATCGAATCAGGATCGGAGCAGAGGCTAAGCGGTATAGGCCGCCGCACTATGTGCCGCAGCAGCGTGCGCTTAATCCTGCGTCGCATTCCGTTCACTGTGACTGCCCCTTCTCACGAGATTCGCCGTAAGGACGTTGAACACGGAGGTCATCCCCTGCGCGCCGCACGCCGAAGGTGAAGCCAAAGACCGGGCACAAGGACGCAGAGATAAAGGCTCAACATTGCAGTGGGCCAGCGGAAGCGATAATGGCGCCTGTTGAAGATGGACCATTCCCGCGGGGGTTGCCCGGTTGGGTGGTGGAGGTTCCGCCATCGCGCCCGAAAGGGTACGGCTGGGTTTCGCCAGGGCGCAAGGCCATTCCTGCGACATTGACCCAAAAAGCCAGGAGCTACCCACACCCCGAACCCAGCTTTTCGCGCCCTCAACCCATAATCGAAATCTCCGGCGCTCTGGCGGAAATCTGCGCTGAGGTTTCCCACCGCGGCACAAACCTCGCGCGGCACCAAAA
>JAIQFU010000212.1:0-8479 GCA_020073115.1 Terriglobia bacterium | reverse complement strand
CCGGCCTCGCAAACCGCCGTATGAGAGTTGACCAGTTTCTGGGTCACATGTAGAGCCGACGATAATACCGGCTTTCCCGAGCGCAGTCACGGATTCGTACGCGGCGGTCAGCGTCTTGAGCGCCGCCGGGACAAGAAGTGTGTCGTCATTGAGCCACAGATATGCGTCGTAATTGGCGGGCATCGCCTCCGCCCAGGCGCGGCGCATACCGCCACACCAATAGAGAGTCCCGTCGCCGGTAACGATCCGGACGCCTGGAAATCGCTCCGACACGGCCAGTGCGGTTCCATCGGTGCAGCCGTCGTCCACAAGATAAGTTGCTATGTTCGTTTTCGGCGGCAGTTCCTGCTTCCCCAGGCAGGTCAAACAGAGTATTGTGCTTTGCCGCCGATTATAACAAGTAAGAAGAACTGCGATACGCATGTTATCTATTCGCTTCCAGGCATCGCCTAGTCTTCCCAGCACAACTGCGTCCAGCCATCGTCAACAAAACTTCTTTGCGAACGTCCATGCTTGAGTGAGCTGTCAGTGCCTGTCTAACAGTAATATTGGCTTCAGCGTGACCACTCGACTTGTTTCGCGCATTCGTCCCGTACAAACAACGTGTCTTGTAGCATGCCGGCACAGGCAGAAGCCGACGAGAACTGTTTGAATACAGTTCACGACTCCCAGACTGCCGGGCTCGAAGCCAGCCTCCGAAAACGAGCGAATAACCATAAACAGCAGACATCCCGTAAAAAGGGTCCGATACCGCGCGTCCATTCCCCGTCGCTTACGGAACAGGGCAGTCACATAACTAACGAGACAAACAACTCCAAAGACACCGCACATGAGGAAAGATTGGAGCAGCTGGTTATGCGCATTGCCAGCCGCCCACTGGTATCTGAGTGCCGGGTTGTTCGAGAGCTCAACCCACAGAGCTCTTCCGTAACCAAACCACGGCCGTTGCAGGCCAAGTTCCCAGTAGTAACTCCACAAGGGGACGCGCCCACTGAGTGCGACCAGAGAGCTCTGGTGCGAAGCCGCCCAATCGGAGATTGCCGACCATACGACACAGCCGACGACCAGGACAGCGGTTGCGAGGACGAGCGCCCGGGCCAGTCGCGAGATTAGCCGGGTTTCTCGGCCCAGAACGAGGTAGATTCCACACACCGCACAGGCGATCAATGACGTCTTTGACTGTGTCAGAATGGCGAGGGCGCTACCGATTCCGATGTGTAGAATGCTGAGCCAACGTCCCGCTCTGCCAGCGAGGAGCCGATCTAATTCTAGCAAGACAGCAATACTTGCGATGGCGCCCATTCCATTCGCATGTTCACCGATGCCGACGAAACGGTCCTTAATGCCCGGTATGAAGCCAACAGAGTAAGCATGTTGCCACGCGTGGTTGGGCAACAGAATGGCGACGATCAACGACATCCACAGCAAAAGCCTGAATAGCAGCAACATTTTAGATACGTACTTGGCCAGTTCCATCGGGCGGCTCGCGCTCAGCGTGACCATCAGGAGCATGGAAACGCCGCAGCCTCTGGCGAGGTCCCAGGTGTTGCCATCAGACAGATAGTGTAAAGCGATCAGCGCCTGGTACGTGGAAGCCCACACAAGTGGGCTCTTCAGCGCACGCAACGCACGCCGAAACCATTTCGGGTCTGCGGTGGCGATGAGAAGGCATGCCAAACAGGCACCGATGGCTGTGCGGCTGTAGACGCGGTTTGCCTCCATTGCGGATTGTGTAGCAGCGCGAGAAATCGAAACAACATCTGGGGTGTTCGGATCAAAATTGAGGGCAACACCGAGAGCCGCACACAAGAAGAACACGGCAACAAGCGCCCATAGACACTCGTTCGCCAAAGAGCGCTTCGCCCGGCATCTAAACAAAGCCCTGTTATCTACATTCATTTGAACAGGTCATTTGACGACCCCCACAGCAGTCGGCAACTGGACGCCACCGCGCTAGGAGTGGGCCGTTTGCTCCTGAACGGCCTTGGCAAGCACCGCCTCATATTGGTCAGTTACTTCCTCAAGCCGGTATTCGTCAAGTGCCTTTTGGCGGCCCGAATGGGCCAGAGCATTCCGCAGTTGGCTGTCCACCAGCAAACTGCGCATACCCGAGGCAATTGATGTGGCTGATACGACATCCACCAACAGGCCTGCCGCGCCAAAGCCGAGGACCCACGGCACGGCGCCACTGAATTTGCCTGCGATTACAGGTATACCCAGTGCCATCGCTTCGAGGATGGCCATGCCGAAGGTTTCTTCGCGTGAGGGATGAACCAACGCGTCAACAGACGACACAAGGCGGTTAATCAGGCAGTTATGCGGCACACTGCCTTCGAAAGTGACTCCAGGATCGAGATGCCGCAGTCTAGCCCACTGCTGCGCAGGACCGCCGGGTTCGTGGCCCTCACCGAACATGGACAGTTCCACACATTCACCGAACTCCTTTCTGAGCACTGCAAACGCCTGAATGAGTCGGAAGCCATTTTTGCGGGGACCCCAGCCGTTCAGAACAGAGGCAAACCGGAACGACGCGCCAATTGAGCGGGGTATCCGCTTCTCATAGAGCGCGAACACCTCCGAAGTGGCTCCATTCGGTACGACGGCGATTTGGCGGTCAGGCTTGACGAAACGGCGCAGCGCTTGAGCTACATAGGGAGAGACTGCCGTTATGCACTTTGCGTTTCGCAAGACGGGCCACGCGAGAAGTGGCCTCTCTAGCCAGTATGGGTGCCGTGCAAATCGTAGGACAACAGTGGGTATATCATGTGCGGTCACCACAGCAGGAACGCCGCTCTCAATCGCCGCTGATGCGAACTCGTAGGTCCAATGGGCGTGGATAACATCGCATTTGGCCTCTCTCATAGCCGCGCAGAGTACACGGCGCTCTCCACGAAAGAAATCCAGCATTTGCGATCGTGGGCGCCGCCGGGGGCAAATATATGCAGTTATTCGCTCTCCGTAAACGCGATGGATCTCGGTCACCTCTCTTGATAGCGCGAAGAGCGCGAGGTTATGGCCTTTATTGTGGAGAGATCGAGCCAAGCTCGCGGTCAATGGGAAACTATAAGTGCGGCAGATTTGCGACCCTGCAGAGAAGAGATCCCGCAGCATGACGAGATCGATCGGCCCCGCAACGCCTATGCGCATGATACGGGCTCCTCGTGGCTCAGGGTCTTTATCGGGCGGCAAGGGTTACCCGCCGCAATTACATTACCGGGAAGGCTCTTCGTGACAACGCTTCCAGCACCGATCACAGTGTTGTCGCCAATGGTTACTCCTTTCAGAATGGTCACGGCGGTTCCTATGAATACCCTTTTCCCAATGACGACAGGTTCGCTAGCGTACTCCTCGCTGCCCTTCATTGCCCGTTTGTAGGGATTTAGAGAGTGAAAGTCGGTATCTACGATTGTCACGTTCGCGCCAAGCATACTCTCGTCTCCAATCGAGATGGCCACGGCGGCGCAGATTGATCCACCGGATATGCCTACGCGGTCTCCAATTCTAATTTTGGCCCCCGGTCTCAGGGTTCGCAGCACAACTCGGTGATTCACGCCCAGCGCTGTGGCAAACGACGCCGAGATGAGCACAACCCCTGCGCCGATGTAGCACTCGCTTTCCGCGCAAAGCGAAATCAACGGCGCCCCACACGCAGAGACGGGCCCTCCAAGTTCCACTCGCGAAAAAGTCAGGGCAAGCCTGCCGAGAAGGCGATAGAGCCGGTATCTAGCCGACCGAAGCGGGGAAAAACGGGTAGATCTTCTCATCTCTTCCAAGCAACAATCGCATCTGGTGCGGACACGGCGGCTTTCGCATCAGACAGAAACCGGAGTATAGGCTCAGGAGCGTTTCGGCCAGATAGGCGTGCCTCCCTGAGGGTCTTCACAACGTCAATCATCTCTGCACACCGATGATACTGAGTGTGATGAGCCAAAACGCGCTCCCTTGCCTCTAGTCCCAAGCGAACCCGATCGCTGCTTGCCATCTCTAGCAACTGGTCGCAGAGGATCAACATCTCGCGAATGCTCCGCTCCAGCCGGACGTCGCGTTTTGGCTCGAGAATGAGATCCACGCCGTGAACCCAGTAGTCAACCAAGGGAACACCAGACGCTATCGCGATGAAGGGCCGATCTGACATGTAGTAATCGTTGAACGATCCTGGCATGCCACCCAACACCACTGCTGACTTCCGGTACGCCTCGTGCTGGTCGGCGAAGGGAATCGACCCCTGCCAGGACGCATTGCCATTCCACCCATTGCCGAAGAGACCGAACCGGCGACCGTAACGTTTGCTGAAAGCCTTGACGAGTGCTGCCCGAAGGCGCGAAACCCAAAAGACGTGGCCCAGGGGATTCCGCGATTGATTCCGGCCGCCGATAAACACCACGTCAAAGTCAGGCGGATCTGAGGTTGGTATTGGGCTAGACGCAAACCGAACCTGGCAGCAACCATGCGGCATCAAGACCAGGTTTGTACTACCGCAACCAACAAGTTGGCGCGCGATAAATCCCATCCCGGTCAAGAACGTCACGTCGCTGAGCTTACTCGCAACTCTGAAACACTCGGGGACACGCTTGGTCCAACGCCCGAACGGGTCGCCCAAGCTCGTAAAGACGGTTGGTTTGTTAGGCAGATTCCTTATGCGACGGATGCCCTCGGACGGATCCGGAATCGGTCCATGGAAGAATTGGAGAAAAACGGCGTCGGCCCCCATTTTCCGCGCCGCAGCACAGGCTTCATCCCACAGTGCGATCCAACCGCGCGACGCCGAAATGCGATAGTAGGGCATGGCAACATGAGCGCTTAACGCGCCTTCGGCGAGCAGACGCTGGAATCCGTCGTGGTACCCAGGGTGATCCCTGATGGCGTCGCGGGCTTGGTACAACACGAGGAGCCTCATCAGAGAACCCGATTCAATCCATCCGAGCACACTGAAGCAGCTACATGGACCGTTCTGTAGCCGCGTACTCGGCAGCGGAGCACCGCTGGTAGAGAGGCCATGTTATCTAAGGCAAGCTCAAAAACCTCTGCACCGAGTAGGAACCGCGGGCAGATGTACACAAGACTCAGTGTAGCTGCCGCTGCAATCAATATGATTGCCGGGAGGCGTACGCCAGCAGCAATGTTCGATACAATAAGCGCCTGATCCGCCAAAAACGTAATACACGCGGCCACGCTGGCCAGGAGTGCAGCATTGCGGCAGATGACGGCGAAGCGATGCCAGGGAATTCCGAGCAGGGAAAGTGAAGTGACGGTTAGGATGCAACAACGTGCTCCGTAAACACCAAGGCACATGGCCCAGGAAACTGCCACCACCGAGTGCGAGGATCTCATGAGGGCGAGCGTCAGGAGAGCAAACAAGACCGTCAGCATCTGTCCTTTGAACTCCAGCCCGGGCCGACCTTTTGCTTGAAGGATGGGGCTTGCGAGTGAGGCGAGATTGTCAAATGGCACCGCCAGCGCCAATGGGGCGAGCAGCGCTCCAGCGAGGCGCCACTGAGGGCCGAAAAGGCCCGCGATAATGGTATGGGAGACCAACGCGGCGGTGAGGCAGACGGGCAGCGTAGCCGTCAGGAGCAACGCCAACGCAGCTTGGTGCGCCCGGTCGAGGCCCAACCTGTCATTTTGAAGGCGGGAGTAAATAGAGAGGCATATCGGCTGAGCGGCGCCGACGATAGCCGACATAGGGATCGCCACCAGTGTGAAGGCCCTATTGTACAGACCTAATTCCGCAACGCCGAACAAGCGTCCGATCGCGAAAGTCGGCAGGTTGCCAATGCACCAACAAATGCAATTCGTCGCCACGACCCAAATACCAAATCTGGCTAGGCTACCGCCTGAGGACGACCAGCCGAACCCGAGAGGGTGCCGGGTCATCGCATACACGGTGAAGGATAGACAAGCACTCTGCACCAGTTGTGCGGCTACCAGACTCCAAACGCCGTAGCCGAAGAACGCCATGGGCAAACCTAAGAAGCCGTAGCCGATCACGTAAGAAGCTATCTGGGCCTTTTGGATCTGTTTGAAAGCCAAGCGCCGCTTGAGCAGCGCGGTGGACGTTTGGCCGGCCGCCTGGAGGATCAGCATGAGCGACAGCAAGCGCAGGACGCTGGTTAGCTCTGGCAGCCTGAACGTAGCGGCCGCGACGGGGGCTATTATTGCAAGCAGGCAAACCAGTCCCGCGCCCACGAGCATCTGCATGGTGAATACTGCACGAACGTCTTCTTTGGTGACGGTTGGTTTCTGGATAAGACTGATACCCAGTCCTGAGTCGACGAGAAGACTACCTAGACTTATCACCGGCAGCGCTAATGCAACGATGCCGAATGGCTTCGGCCCTAGCAACCGCGCAAGCGCAATATTGATCGCGAAGGCTGCTCCGGCTTTAATTCCAGCCCCTGTAATGTTCCAACCAAACGCCGACGCTACGCGGGTTGCTTGGAGTTCTGATGTGAGGGGAGGAGTTTCATTCATCCTGCTTACCTACGCACGGCTCTTCCTGACAAGACTCGCTCTGATCAAACTCCCGAGGACCCATAAAACTGTCCCAGGGTGACGGATCGGTATCAGCCGTGATTAGCATCTATTCCTGGTGGTGATAGTAGCTGTTATATCCGTGATAATACCGAGAGTAGCCGTAGCTGGATGCCCCCGACCGGGGGTCCCAATCGTTGAGAACCACGCCGAGCACCTTGGCGCCGTCTTCGGCGAAGCGCTGGCATGCGGTCTTGAGGATGTCGCGGGAGGTCTTGCGGGAGCGGATCACCATGATCACGGCGTCCGCGACGCGTCCGAGGACGCGGCCATCGGCGAGGTTCAGAACCGGCGGTGTGTCTATAAGGACCATGTCGTACGTCTGTCGGGCGGCCTTGATCAACTCGGCCAACTGCGGCGAATAGAGCAGGTTTGTGGCGGCCGACGTGGGCGGGCCGGCAGGGAGGACCGAAAGACCGGGGATGCCGGTCTGATGCACCATGGAGGCAAGCGCCTCGGCGGCGGCGGTGCGGTCGCGGAGGAGGTCGGAAAACCCCATCTTCTCCGGAACGTTGAAAACTGTGTGGAGACGGGGCTTGCGCATGTCGCCATCGATCAGGAGGACCTTCTGGCCGGCTTCGGCGAGGGCGATGCCGAGATTGCTGACGATGGTGGTTTTGCCTTCGGAGGGGTGGGCGCTGGTGAAGACGATGACGCGCGGACGGTTGCCGTTATAGCCGGAGAAGAGGATGGAGGTGAGGGTGGCGCGGAAGGATTCGGCGAGCATGGAGGCGCGGTGGGTGAAGGTGACCAGCTCGACGGAATCGGAGGGGGGCACAGTGGAAGCTTCACCGTTGGGGCCGGGCCGGCTCAAGCCGGCCTGCAGGCTTAAGCCTGCCCCACCTGGCACACTCTCTTTGAGATGTTTGCGGTTGTAGTAGAGGCGGCGGCGGGCGCGGGCGGCGCTGGGGATTACGCCTAGCTCGGAGACTCCCAGATAGAACGCGGCGTCTTCGGGGTTCTGGATGGTGCGGTCGTAACGGTCGCGGACGATCAGGAAGGCGGCGCCTAGGAACATGCCGGCGAAGAGGCCGAGGGCGGCGTTACGCGGGAAGCTGGGCTTGTAGGGGCTGGGCGCCGGCAGGGCGGCATCGACGATGCGGACGTTGGAGGCGCGCATAGCGGCGGCGATGCCGGCTTCCTTGACGCGGGCCAACATGCTTTCGTAGAGGGTGCGGTTGCTATCGACCTCGCGCTTGAGAATGTTGTACTGGACGGACTTTTCGGCGTCCTTGGTGACCTGGCTGGTCTGGCGGGTGTAATCGGCGGCGAGGAGACGCTCGCGGCGGAGGGCCTGGTCGTAATCGGTTTTGATGCGGGAGACGATGGACCCGCGGGTGCGATTCACAGCGCTCTCAAGCTCCGCGATCTGCGCTTCGGCGCGTTTCACCTTGGCGTGCTCGGGGGTATAGGTGTTGCGCAGATCGGCAAGCTGCTGGCGGAGGTCGGTGAGCTTGGCCTGATACTCGCGCAGGGCCTGGCTGTCGACCACATCGGGAAGGGATTCGGGCGCGTTCGAGGTGGCCATTTCATAGCGGGACTGCTGGGCCATGCGATCGGACTGGGCCTTATTCAGCTCGGTTTGCAGGTTGGTGAGCTGCCCTTCGGAGAACCTGGTGCCGCTTTCGCTGGCGAGGAGGAGGCCGGCGGTGCGGGCATAGGCCTGCATGGCTTCCTCGGAGCGCTCGAGCTTGAGGCGCATTTCATCGAGCTGGCGGCCGAGCCAATCGCTGGTGCGCTGGCTCATGTTCCAGCGGACCTCGAGGTTTTGCTTGATGTACTCGTCGGCCAGGGTGTTGGCGAAGCCGGCGGCGATGTTGGGATCGGGGGAGTCGCAGGCGATGGAGACGATGCGGGTATCGGGGGTGGACTTGATTTTGAGGCTGCCGGCGGCCTGGGCGAGGGCGGCCTTATGGACCGGCAGGGGCTTGTTGAGCTTGACGGAATC
>JAIQFU010000211.1:8521-9756 GCA_020073115.1 Terriglobia bacterium | reverse complement strand
CTGGCGATCGATCGCGGCGGGGCCCGCCGGGCGGCTGGCTGCCAAGACCGCCGGCGCCCTTAACGAGCTTGCCGTCTTCGGAGGCGGGGAGTTCAAGAGCGACGACACCGATTTTCGGGGCGGGGAAGCCTTCGCCGTATTTGGCGGCTGCCAGATCGATCTGCGCAAGGCCGCGATGCAGGTGAACGAGGCCGTCATTCACGCCAACGCGCTGTTCGGCGGGATCGAGATCCGGGTGCCTCCGTCGTGGAGCGTGCTGATCAATGGCGTTCCGCTGCTGGGCGGCTACACGGACGACACCCATCATCCCTCGCCGGACGAAGGCGTCGCAATCAAGCGCCTGGTGGTCAAGGGCTTCGCCATGTTCGGCGGCGTTGCGGTAAAGAACTAGGCTCGGCGCCGCTGCTACCGGCTCCGGGTCACCGCAATTGAGCGCCAGCTGCTGTTGCCCGCCGCGTCGTAGGCGCGTATGGTGATGGTGTTGGTTCCCACGCGCATCGGGATTCCCGCCGTCTGCCATGATGTCGTTCCCGTGGCGTTCCCGGTATTGCCGATGGAATCGGTCCATGTGACCTTTACGACGCCGACATTGTCCGAAGCGGTTCCGCTGAAAACCGTGGAGGTGTTGTAGGTCAGGACACTGCTGCCCGCAGGGGACAGAATCGTCAGGGACGGCGCGACCGTGTCAATCGGCGGCGGGGCCGGGGTCGGGGTTGGAGTCGGCGTCGGCTTCGGAATCGGAGTTGGAGTCGGGGTCGGCCTTGGGGTTGGTGCCGGCGTCGGTGTCGGGGTCGGCGTTGGGGTCGGCGTAGGCGTGGGCGTTGGGGTCGGCCTGGGCGTGGGCGTCGGGGTCGGCCTGGGCGTAGGCGTCGGAGTCGGCGTGGGCTGGGCAGCCCCGCGTGCGGCGTAGAGACCGCGGATCGCGGCGATGTCCGACGGCGTAAGGCCGGTCGCCACGTGGTAGTACGGGTACATCACCGTACCCGGCACGTCCGTGTGCGGCAGCCCGAGAGCATGTCCCGCTTCGTGCAGGGCCACGCTGAACAGGTCCGTGCCCGAGCCGATCCCCCAGTTCTCGGAGGCGTCGAAGTGCATGTCGCCGGCGATCGGCTCCGGGTTCGGTGGCGCGGGATAGAACGTGTGCGCCAGCACGCCGCCCAGACCGTCGAAGGCATATCCGTCGCCGTGGCCCCCCGTGGCGAACGAAATGGCGATGGTCCTTTGCGAAGGCGTGC
>JAIQFU010000211.1:0-8496 GCA_020073115.1 Terriglobia bacterium | reverse complement strand
AGGCAGGTAGTTGACCTGGACGTACTGCGCCCACACCGCCAGTGCCTGCAGGATCACGCTCTGCACCTGCGTGGCCGGCAGCCTGTTGGTCAGCGCTCCAAAAGAGTAGCCTACAGTGGCCGGAGCAATTGAGGCGCCGTTCCAGCCGCTCACCCCGTTGGCGTTCTGTCCGATGACCCCATTGCCGGTCAACGCGCCCGCACAGGCAAGCACGTGCGTTCCCGCCAGCAGGTCCTGGGATGCGGGAAAGACGTACGCCACCTCATCCATGCCGGCCAGCCGCATGGCGCGCTCCATGTTGCCGTAGACTAACATGTGCCGCGCCAGCAGATCACGGTGATAGTGCGGCTCCATGTTGCTGTCGCGCAGGACGGCATAGGCGTCCGCCTGCCTCACGTCGGGATGAAACTCGACTACGAACCAGGTGGCGTCCGAGCCCAGTTCGGCGCTGATCTTGTTCTCGAGCCGCAGCGGACCGGCCTCGGCAACATCCAGGTCGTCGAATCGCGTCGACTGGATGGCCGCGACGATCAGACCCGTTTCCGGGACGACGCTCACCACCGTCGCGCCGCGTTCCTCGATCGCCGCCATGTCCTCCGGGCGCGGTGCCGACCGGAAATTGAGCAGGAAATGCGGCCGGCCGTACGGCCGCCGGCCGATTGCCTGTACCCGCCCCACGCTTCTGGTTTTCAACCGCAGGCGCGGTTCGGGCCCTGCGATGGCCGAGCCGAGGAGAACCAAGAGGAGGGCGGACAACCAACGTGTGTTCACAACTTGTCTTATCGAACGGAGGTGACATTTTTTTGACACTGTTCGGCCACGGCTCCCGGGTCTCGGCCCGGCAACATACGACAAAGGCCTTACCAGGGGGCTGCCCGATGCGGTTAACGTAGGGCGGGCGGATGGCCGCTCAATGAGTCGATCGTCCTAGCACTGACACCCCGCTTGCTTCAACCCGCCCGGCGTGTTTATACTGCAATTTCGCTAGGTCTGGGACGGGTCTTATGCCGGCTAAGGATGAATTCGATCCTTCCGCTCCTCAAAAGGAAGCCGCTGTGTTTTACGGCCTTTTCCTCCGCGGCCACTCGCCGGAACGGTTGCGCCAAGACATCGACGTTCCGCCCCGGCTGCTCTCCAAGTGGCTGAAATCGCCGGTCTACGAGTCTCCCTTCCGCGAAGACCTCGAGCGCCTTTACCGCTACCGCAAGCAGGTCCTGGCCATCTTCGAGGAGCTGGTTTCGAGCGAACGCATGCGCGCGCGGCTGCAATAAGTAGGCGCGTGGCTTGTGGCCCGTGGCTTGTGGATCCATCCGGCTTTCATGGCTTCGCACCCTGACCACTGGCTACGAGCCACAAGCCACAGGCCCTTTGCTACCCTCTGGATGTATGCCTTCCGACAACCACCAGCCCGAGATGACGGTGAAAGCCGTGGGCCTCGGCCTCCTCCTCGCGTTCGTATTCGGATCGGCCAACGCCTACCTGGGAATGAAGGCTGGGCAGACCGTGGCGGCCACCATTCCCGCCGCCGTGATCGCGCTCGCGCTTTTCCGTCTTCCGCGCTTCAAGGGCGGCGTGCTCGAGCAGAACATCGCGCGAACCGCGGCCTCGGTGGGCGAAGCGCTGGTGGCCGGCGCCATTTTCACCATCCCCGCCTTCCTCCTCGCCGATGTCGGCGGCACGCACCTCTGGACCGACCTCAAATCGCACTACTGGCAGGCTTCTTTTATCCTGCTCGCGGGCGGCCTCATCGGCGTGTTCTTCATCATTCTGCTGCGGCGGCCGCTGTGCGTTGAAGCCGGGCTGCCGTTCCCGGAGAGCGTAGCCAGCGCCAATATCGTCAAGGCCGGCGACCGCGCCAGCGACGCGCCCCGCTACCTTTTCGGCGCCATGGGATTCGGCGCGCTCGTCCAGATCCTCAAATCCGATAGCGGCCTGACTGTCTTTCGCGAATTCACCCAAGGCTTCCTGGCTTTCCCGCGGTCTGTGGTCCAGCATTTCGATTTCAACCACAAGCCGCTCGGGCAGGTGGTGCACGGAGGCGGCATTCCCTGGACCACGCCCTCTCTATCGCCCGCGCTCATCGGCATCGGCTACATCATCGGACCGCGCCTGGCGGCCATCAACGGCTCGGGCGGCATTATCGCGTGGTGGGTCATCATCCCTCTGCTGCTTTTCTTCGACCCAGACTTGCCGCGGCGGTTGGGCGTGGCCGGCGCGTCCTGGGACGTCATCTCATTCACGGTCTGGTACAACATCGTGCGGCCCATCGCCGTGGGTACCATGCTGGTGGGCGCGTGCAATACGCTGTTCGGCATGCGGAGCTCCATCGCGCAGTCCATCAAGGGCGCCTTCGGGGCCTCGGCCAAGGCTGCGCATGAAGGCCAACACCGCGAACGCACGGACCGCGACATCCCCATGCAGTGGCTGGCGCTGGGGGTGGCCGTCCTGGCCATCGCGGTCACCTTTATCTATCACGCGTTCACCGGAAGCTGGACCGCGGCCATCATCGCCGGGGCCATCATGACGGTTGCGGGCTTCCTGCTCTCCGCCGTGGGCGGATACCTGGTGGGGCTGGTGGGCAGCTCCAACCAGCCACTCTCAGGCCTCACGCTTTCGGCGCTGGTGCTCTCCGCGCTGGTGATGCTGGCCATCGGGGCCAAGGGGATGAGCGGCGTGGCGGCGGTGCTGGGAGTGGCCAGCGTGGTGGCGTGCGCCTGCTCGGTCTCCGGCTCCCTGATCCAGGACCTGAAAGCCGGCCACCTGCTCGGCGGCACGCCGTGGAAGATGCAGGTGGTGGAGATCGCGTCGGTGATCGTGCTCTCCCTGTTCCTGATGTTCCCCATCATCGCGCTGCACGAGGCCAACCTCGCCACCGGCGGAATCGGCGGGCGCGCGCTGCCGGCGCCCCAAGCCGGGCTGATGGCGCAGCTTGCCAAGGGCATTGTCGGCGGGCAGATGGCGTGGGGGCTGATCGGCATCGGCGCCGCCTTCGGAATTGCGCTGATCATGTGCGGCGCGCGCTCTCCCATGCTGATCGCGGTGGGCATGTACCTGCCCTTCGACACCGTCTCGGCCATCTTCGCGGGCGGGATGATCAAGTGGGCGGTGGACCGCATGGCTGTCCGCCGTTCCGCCGCCGAGCGCGCAAAGATCGAAGAGAAGGGCACCCTGCTAGCGTCCGGCCTGATCGCGGGAGAGGCGCTGATGGGCATCGTGCTGGCCGTGACGTTCCTTTCCGGCATCAGTTCGTTCACCAGGCTGTTGACCGGGTCGGACCAGTTCGGCTTCTTCCCGGCATGGGGAGGCTGGCTCTCGCTGCTGGGCTTCGCCTCGGTGGCCTGGGTGCTGATCCGGATACCATTGAAGAGGTAGGCTATCGCGTGAAAATCCTAGCCCTGATCCTCCCGGCCGCGCTGACGGCCTTCGCCGCCTTCGCGCAGACCGCGCCGACGGCCCCGCAAATCGCCGAACGCCTCACGGCGAACGACCTGAAAGCGGACGTCTCCTTCCTGGCTTCCGACGCCCTGCAGGGCCGCGCCACACCCTCTCCCGGGCTGGATATTGCGGCCGAATTCCTGGCCGCGCAGTTCCGCCGGTCGGGTCTCGAACCTGCCGGAGACGACGGCTATCTGCAGACCGCGGCGTTCGCCTCCGTGAAGCCGAATCGCGAGAAGTTGGAGCTGACGATCGAGATCGGGGAGAAGCAACTCAAGGTCGATCCCGGTCTGATGACCGTCTGGCGGCCCGCTGCCGCCGACTTGCGAGATGCAGCCGTGGCCAGGGCATCCACCCCGGCGGAAGCGGCAGCCTGGAAACCGGAGGATACTCGCGGAAAGGTCCTTTTGATGGAGGTGTCGCGCTTTTCGCGAAACCCCGCCGAGTGGGACCCCGCGATGGTCATCATGGTGGAGAGCGCGGCTCCCCGCGGGATTGCCGGGCCGGCGCTCCAGGATGCCTCCGTCCCCGCGGAGCGCTTCCCCCTATTGATGGTTTGGGATCCCGCCGTTCGCGCCGCGCTGGCGGCGGATAAAACAGCCGCCATCCGGGTTTCGGCGCACGTCGCCGCTCCCATGGTCGAGCCCGTCAAGTTGCGCAATGTCGTCGGCGTCCTGCGCGGCTCCGATCCTGCCCTGAAAGACACCTGCCTCGTGCTCAGCGCCCACTACGACCACCTGGGCGTCCGCGCCGGGGGCGAAGGCGACCGCATTTTCAACGGCGCCAACGACGATGCCAGCGGCGCGGCGGCGGTTGTCGAAATCGCCCGGGCGCTGGCCTCGCAGCCCGTCAAGCCCAGGCGCAGCATCGTCTTCGCGCTCTTTTTCGGTGAGGAAGGAGGAGGGCTGGGCTCGCGATATTACACGCAGCATCCGGTTTTTCCGCTGGCCAGGACCATCGCCGACGTCAATCTCGAACAACTCGGCCGTATCGACGATACGCAAGGTTCCCGCCCCGGCCAATTCAACCTCACGGGGTTCGATTTCACCAACCTGGCGCCGGCAATCCGGGAGGCCGCCCAACAAGCCGGGGTCCAGGTGGTCAAGGACGA
This sequence comes from Terriglobia bacterium, assembly GCA_020073115.1. Classification (GTDB taxonomy): domain Bacteria; phylum Acidobacteriota; class Terriglobia; order Bryobacterales; family Bryobacteraceae; genus BOG-224. Next base: position 3,950 of record JAIQFU010000211.1, on the reverse strand, counting down.
GAAGAACAACGAGCGCTACTTCGGCGCCAGTGACAACCTCATGTTCTCCATGGCCGGCGTCCCTTCGACCACCGCCTCCGTCACCTATCAGTTTCCCGACTACCACGGGGTGGGGGACGAGTGGCCCAAGCTGGATTACGACAACATGGCCAAGGTCGATTGCGCTCTGGCGCTTGCGGTCTTCCGCCTGGCGGACAGCGCCGATGCGCCGCAGTGGAATGCCGAAAATCCCCGCACGGCGGCGTACATGAAGGCCCGGCAAGCGAAATAGCGATTTTAAGATTCCTTACAATTTCGTAATGAAATTCCGGGCGCCGCGCGTATACTGAGTCACGAGTGATGCGCGCCACAGGGTTCCTGGCTGCTCTAATCGCGCCTGCGCTGGCAGCCGCCGCGGGGCGGGCAGCGCCGGGAATTGAAGCCCGGCTGCTGACCGCGGTTTCAACCTATCACTCCAAGCCCGGCGACAGGATCGAGGCCGCCATCTCGGGACGCGCTTGCGTCCAAGGCGGCGAGGCGATCCCGGACGGCTCGATTCTTCGGGGTGAGGTCGGACACCTGCACAAGGTGGGGCTGGGGCTCATCCATGAGAGCGCCAGGCTGGAATTGCGCTTTGACGAGTTGGCGTTTCCCGACGGCCGCACCTTTCCCGGCGCGGGGTGGGTCGTCGGCGTAGACAACGCGCGGGAGCGTGTGGACCGGCAGGGCAACATCCGGGGAGTCCGCGCCACCGGCACGGTGTACAGCAAGATCGGGCAGCGGATCGCCTTCGATAGCCTGGAAAACCCGTACGCGCTCGTGCCGGTGTTTATCCTTCAGGCCGCGGTTTTCAGCTTTCCCGATCCGGAGATCGAATACGGGCCGGGAGCGGAGTTGTACCTGGCCATCGACGCCCCGGAGACCATCGGCGACCTCTCGCCCTGCGCCGTTCCCGACGCCGGTCCCGGCCCCGCGGAGCAGACGGCCCTGCGTCGCATCGCCGACGCGCTGCCGTACTGGAGTTACTCCAAACGCCAGCCGCAGCCCATGGATGCCGTCAATCTGCTCTATGTCGGTTCCCGCCAGGAAGTGGAGCGCGCTTTCGCGGCGGCGGGCTGGGCCAGCGCGGTTCCCAACTCGGTGCGCGCCGGGCTCAAAGCCATCCGCGCCGTGGCCCAGAGCGGCGCCTATGAAGACGCCCCCATGCGCACGCTGCTGCTGGACGGAGCGCAGCCGGTTTTCAGCCTGCAGAAGTCTCTCAACACGTTCGCCAAGCGCGACCACCTTCGTATTTGGGAACGCAGTGGGGAGTTCCAGGGCCGCCCGGTCTGGGCCTCGGCGGCCACCAAGGACCTGGGCGTCACGTTCTCCCTCAAGCCGTTTGGCTTCACTCACAAGATCGAGAACAATATCGATCTGGAACGCGAGATGGTCGTGGGCGACCTGGCCTTTACGAACTGCGTAGACTCGGTGGTCTACATCGACCGGTCCCCGGCGGACGCCGTTTCCGGCGTGTACCGCGAAGGCATTCGATCGGACTGGCGGCTGGCCGTAGTGGTTTTGAATGCGTGCGAGAGTCCGCGGATCGTGCAGGGGGAATCCGCCCTGTTGCGGCCGTGGCGGGGAGTGCGACTGATTCGGCGGGTGACGCTGACGGCGCGCAATCATTTCATCCGCGACAACATCTTCTACCGCGCGGGGCAGGGAGCGTGGATCGGGGGAAAGGCGCTGCGCCGGTGGCAGATTTCCCGGTCGGCGGCAGGCAAATCGTAGCCGACATCCGGGCTCGGATGTCGGCATGATTGCCGACACGGCTGGCAAGAATGCCCACGCCACGTAGCCCCAAAGGGCTATGCCGCGGCAACTCCCCGGTGTCATGGCTAATTCCCGATCATCGGGTACATTAGAGTTAAGCCTTCATCCCCGCGCAGAACAACATGTCGATTGTCCGTCTAGCTCTACGCCGCCCATATACGTTCGTGGTGGTGGCGGTCCTCATCGCCATCCTCGGCGGCTCCGCCATCGTCAGCATGCCGGTCGATATCTTCCCGTACATCGATATCCCGGTGGTCAGCGTGGTCTGGAGCTACACGGGGCTCTCGCCGGAGGAGATGGAGAAGCGGATCGTGCTCACGTTCGAGCGGGCGATGACCACCACCGTCAACGATATCGAGCACATCGAGTCCCAATCCTACAGCGGGGTTTCGGTAACGCGAGTGTATTTCCAGCCCAATGCCAAGGTGGAGGTGGCGCTCTCCCAGGTGACGGCCATCGCGCAGACGCTGCTGCGCATCTTTCCGCCGGGTACGTTTCCGCCGAATATTCTGAAGTACGACGCTTCGGCCGTTCCCATCCTCCAACTCGGTCTTTCGAGCAAGACTCTCTCCGAGCAGCAGTTATTCGATCTCGGCCAAAACTTCATCCGTACGCAGTTGGCCACGATCCAGGGCGCCGCGGTCCCGCTGCCATACGGCGGCAGGTTCCGGCAGGTGATGGTGGATCTCAATCCCGACCAGCTCTTCGCCCGGCAACTCTCGCCGGCCGATGTCTCTAACGCCCTCGGGCTTCAGAACCTGATCTATCCCGCGGGGACGGCCAAGATCGGCGAGAAGGATTACCAGATCAAGCTCAATAGCAGCCCGCGCGTTCTCGACGACCTCAACAACCTTCCGATCCGGGTGGTGAACGGCGCGACGGTCTACATGCGCGATGTGGCGCAAGTCCGCGACGGTTACGCGGTCCAGGCGTGCGTCGTGCGCGCGAATGGCAGCCGCGGCGCGCTGCTGACGGTGCTCCGCAACGGCAAGGCTTCCACCCTGTCGGTGGTCAACAACGTAAAAGCCTTCCTGCCGAAGATCCTCGCCGGGCTGCCGCCGGAACTGAATGTGCGGCGTCTGTTCGACCAGTCGCTGTTCGTGCGCGCGGCGATCAACGGCGTGGTCCGCGAGGCCGTCATGGCGGCGTTCCTTACGGGCCTCATGATCCTGCTGTTCCTGGGAAGTTGGCGCAGCACCCTGATCGTGTGCATTTCGATTCCGCTCTCCATCCTCTCGTCCTTGATGATCATGAGCCTGCTGGGGCAGACCATCAACGTCATGACTCTGGGCGGGCTGGCTCTGGCGGTCGGAATCCTGGTGGACGACGCCACCGTGGCGGTGGAGAACATCCACCGCAACATGGGAATGCGCAAGCCGCTGGTGCGGGCGGTGATCGACGGCGCCCAGCAGATTGCGGCGCCGGCGTTCGTCTCCACGCTTTCCATCTGCATCGTGTTCGTTCCCGTCCTGCTGCTCACCGGCGCGGCGAAATACCTGTTCACTCCCATGGCGGGGGCGGTGGTCTTCGCCATGTTGGCCTCGTATTTCCTTTCCCGAACCCTGGTTTGCACGATGGCGCACCACATGCTCGGCGGCGAGATGAAGCATCACGCCGAGATCAGTCCGGCGTCCGGCCGGCCGCGGCCGTTCCGCGCCATTCACCTCGCGTTTAACCGCGGGTTCGAACTGATGCGGGCCTCCTACGCCGGGCTGCTGCACTGGGTTCTCGACCACCCGGTCCCGGTGCTGGGGTGCTTCTTCCTGTTCGTCGGCGGCTCGCTGCTGCTGGCTCCCATGATCGGCCGCGATTTCTTCCCGACCGTGGATTCGGGCCAGATGCGGCTGCACGCGCGGGCGCCCTCCGGCACGCGGCTGGAGCAGACCGAAGTCTACTTCTCCAACATCGAGAACGAAATCCGGCAGGTGATCCCGCGTGGCGAGATCAACACCATCATCGACACCATCGGTATCCCCACCGGCGGCATCAACCTGGCCTATGGCGACGCGACCACCATCGGCCCGGGCGACGGCGATATTCTGATCGCGCTGGAGGAGCGGCACGGCTCCACGGCCGAGTACACCGACCGCCTCCGCAAGCGTTTGAACGAGAAATTCCCCGACGTGGTCTTCTTTTTCGAGCCGGCCAACATCACC
>JAIQFU010000210.1 GCA_020073115.1 Terriglobia bacterium | reverse complement strand
ATTTTCCCCCGCAGTTCCGCCGCGGTGCTGCGCCGCCCGGCCAGTTCCTCTTCCGTCCGGCGGCGCTCCCCCGTCACCGTCTCCAGCTCGAGCTGGCGCTGCCCCATGGTTTCGGACAGCTTCTTCCTGGCGCTTTCCAGGCGTTCGATCTCCGCCGCCGCCACCTGCTCCTCGCGCGACGAGCGGGCCGACTCGCGCTCAATCCCCGCCAGGTATTCTTCGATCTGGGCCAGCTGGTTCTTAAGCGTCGACGCTTCTCCCAGCAGCCGCAGGATCGCCTGCCGGCCGGTTTCGATGGCCTTTTCCCGCTCTCTCACCTTGGCCTGCAGCGCTTCCCGCTGCTGGTTGATCTCCTGCATGCGCCCGCGCGAAACCTCGATCTGGGTCTCCAGCGCTTCCACGCTCTTTTGGTGCGTGGCGATTTCCTCGCCCAGCGCGGCCAGCCGCGCGCCGAGTTCCTGCTGGTCCTTTTCGTTCTGCGCGATGCGCTGCTCGATGGCGCCGCTCTCCTTGACCTGCGCTTCCAGCCGCCCGCGCGCCCGCTCGGCCTCCAGATTCTTCTCGGAAAGGATCCGCCGCGTCTCGGTGAGCTGCTCTTCCAGCGCGTAGCAGGCGGTCTGGGCGCGTTCGTGCGCCTGGTCGCCCTCGGCCACCCGCTCGGTGAGCGATTTCAGCTCGCCCGCCGCCAGGTTCAGGTCGATGGCTGTCTTGGCGGCGTCGCGCTCCAAAAGGCGATACCGGCCGGAGAGCGCCACGCGCAGTTTGGCATCCAGATCGGCCTTCAACTCCGCATACCGCCTGGTCTTCGATGCCTGCCGCTTCAGGGAATTCACCTGACGCCCGACTTCTTCCAGGATGTCGTACACCCGCGCCAGGTTCTGTTTGGCGCCTTCCAGTTTGGCTTCCGCCAGGCGCTTCCGCGTCTTGAACCTGGTGATCCCGGCGGCCTCTTCGATGACCCCACGCCGATCTTGCGGCTTGGAGCTGAGGATCTGCCCGATGCGCCCCTGCTCGATGATGGCGTAGCTCTCCGGCCCCAGGCCGGTTCCCATGAAGATATCCTGTATGTCGCGCAGGCGGGCGGGGCGGCCGTCGATGAGGTACTCGCTTTCCCCCGAGCGGAACAGGCGGCGGGTGATGGTGACCTCGCCATTGGGCCGGCGCTGGCCCTCTTCCACCGGCTGGAGCTTGTGCGCGTGCGCCTCCTGGTAGACCTCCGGATCCACCAGCGTCATGGTGACGGAGGCCATGCCCAGCGGCTTGCGGTCGCGCGTGCCGGCGAAGATCACGTCTTCCATCCGGGTTCCGCGCAGGCTTTTGGCGGATTGCTCTCCCAGTACCCAGCAAATGGCGTCGCTGATGTTCGACTTGCCGCAGCCGTTCGGCCCGACAATCGCGGCGATGCCATCCCCGTTGAACCGCAGTTCCGTGCGCTCGCAAAAGGATTTGAATCCCTGGAGTTCGACGCGTTTGAGTTTTAGCAAAGCATTATCCTCTGCTTCGGGGGAGTTGTAACTATACTAAACGCGCCCGGCGCGAAAGTAAAGGACCTGCCCCTCAAAATATGGTACCCACTCCCTTAAGCCCACAACATATTGGGCTACTCTCCCAAAGATGGCCATTTGGGTCTCCTCTTTTCCCGAAACGCCCGGATGCCTTCCTCGAAATCCGGGCTCCCGAAAACGTAGTTGCGGATGTGAAGGGCAAGCTGCCCGGCGCTGTGCCAATCGCGCCCCCGCGCCTGCTGGACGAATGTCATGCCGCTGCGCACCGCGGTGGGGCTGGATTCCGCCACCGCGAAGGCGATTTCCGCGGCCCGGGCTTCGGGCTCCGCCGCCACCTCGTGAGCCAGTCCGAGTTCCACCGCCTCGCGGCCGCCGAAGGTACGTCCCGTCAGCGCCAGTTCGATGCTCCGGCGCTCCCCGATCGCCTCCGCCACCGCCCGGAATATCAGGAACGGCCACAATCCCAGGCGGATCTCGGTGAGCCCGAAGGAGGCGTCTTCCGCGGCTACCACGATGTGGCAGTTGGCCGCCAACCCCATGCCGCCCCCCAGCGCCGGGCCGCGCACGGCGGCCACGATGGGGGTGGAGACCCGCGCGCCAATCGTGAAAAGCTGCTCGTGCGCCTGGTTGATGGCCTCCGAGCCCGCAATGCCGATCTCGTCCAGGTCCATCCCGGCGCAAAAAGCCTTCCCGTTGGCTGTTAGCAGAATCGCGCCGGCGCCCGGGTCGTGATCGGCCTCTTCCAACGTTTTCACCAGTTCGTGGCATAGGGCGGCGCTGAGCGCGTTGCGCTTGTCCGGCCGGTTCAGGGCCACATGCGCCACGCGCCCGTCGCGGGAGATTCTCAGAATGTCGCTCATGGGTTACTCCGTCAAGAAGGCAGGCAGAGCCACACGCCGGCGCGCGGAGCTCGCGCCGTTAGTGACGATTATACACCCCCCGCTACGGCGCGGCGGTCCACAACGCAACCGCGGCGCCGGCGGTCTTCCCCCGGCCACTAATGCAGCGCAAGAGCCTCAACGACCTTGAGCCCGTAGCCGGCCTGGCATTCGAGGATCCCCGTCCCGATCACTTTCGCGCTTCGAAACGCACTTCCACTTCGGTCCTCACTTTTACCGGGTGGCCGGCCTGGACCGGGGGCTGATAACGAAACTTATCCCACGCCACCGTCTCACACAGTTGCGCGCCGGTTTCCAACTCGGTAATCTTGCCTTCCGGGTCGATGACCACTTTGCATCGAACCGTTCCCCCCTCGGGCTCCCAAAGGGGTGCGGTTTGCACGGCCGAACCCTCAACCAGAAGAGCGCGTTGTTTTTCCGCCGCAACGGAGATTTCGCGGATGCTCTTATCCTCGAGTACGGCGCCTTTCTTCGATCCGGCGGAAGCCGCGCCGCCCTCCGTAGCCGTAACGGGCCGTATCCGCGTGACCAGGAATACGGCCCTGGCGGGATACCGTTTCACCGTGGCGCGCAAAACCTGGGCCTTCGCGTCGAACTCATCGAACGGCAGTCCGCTCCAGGCCATCTTGATGACGCGCTCGCAGCTTGACTGGAGCGGGTAACCGTTCTTGCCCTGGTCCGGATCGCCAATTTCTTCAATGGCCTTTTGCGCGTAGACGCCCTCCGCGATGTACTCGCTCCCGTGCACTATCGGAACGGCCGTCTTCAAGAACAGGCGGTAGCGGTGCGCCCCTTCCCAAAGGTACACAGAATTTGATCGGCCCGCGTTCAGGGCGGCATCGCTCGCCCCGCTCGAGTAGTCCACCAGAACTTGCGCCTTCCCCTGGATTGTGTCCGGCGCTGTTTTGGCCTTCTTGGCATCTGTGGCTGATGGCTTGCTGGAGCAACCGCCCAATGCGGCGAGCGTAAGTACGAGAAAACAGAACATGCCTGCGTTGCGCTTCATACTTCATGACCTCGCTTTCCAGATCTGTTCGTCCGAATCTGAAGGTATCACGGGTAATCATCGCTTACAACGGCGCCGTCGCCGGGCAGAACGCCGCGGATCGCCAACCTTCTCCGGCGTTGTGTCCCGCGCGTCGATTCACCTGCAAACACGAGGTCTGGCGCGACAAATAAGAAAATCGGGGGGGGTAGCACTGATGGGCGTGCTGCCATCGCGGCGCCGGCTGCGGCGGAGCTAACCCTGGACATCCCGGAGCCCAAAAACGGGCCCGCCCTCCGCTGGGAAGGCGGGCCGTAAGGGAAGGGAACGAGACCGCTCGCATCCACCTTAATACGCGGAACGCGCCGCAAAAGGGGGCCAGCAGGCCAAAAACGGGCCAAAAAGGGCGTGGTGGCGGATGGCGAATTACAGCTAAAATGACCTCGTCGAGATTCCGATGGCAAAGCCGAGCGAGATCACCATGCTGCTGGCTGAGATGGGGGAGGGCAAGAGCGAAGCCCTGCCCAAACTCATCCCCCTGGTTTATCAGGAGTTGAAGCGGCTGGCCGCCCGCTTTCTCCGGGACGAGCGCGAGGGGCACACGCTGCAGCCCACCGCTCTCGTGAACGAGGCGTACCTGCGGCTCGCCGGGCAAACGGCGGGCTGGCAGAACCGCGCCCACTTCATGGCCGTGGCGGGCCAGGTGATGCGGCGGATTCTGGTGGACTACGCCCGCCGGCGCGTCGCCGATAAGCGCGGCGGAGGCGAGATGCCGCTCGACCTGGACCAGTGCGAGTTTCGCGTGGATGCCGGGGAGTCGGAGGAATTGCTCGCGGTGGACGACGCTCTGTCGCGGCTCGCCGCTTTGGATCCGCAGCAGGCGCGCGTGGTCGAGATGCGCTATTTCGGCGGCATGACCGTGGAGGAGACTGCCCGCGCGCTGGCCATCTCGCCGCGCACCGTGAAGCGGGAATGGGCCATGGCCAAGGCTTGGCTGCGAGTCGAGATGTCCACGAGAAGCGAGCCATGACACCCGAGCGCTGGGCGAGGCTGAAAGACGTTTTCGGCGCCGTGCTCGAACTGCCCGAAACGGAGCGGCAGGAGTTCCTCGACCGGACCTTCGCTTCCGATCCGAGCCTGCGCGAGCAGGTTCAGCGCCTGCTGGAAGCCGAACGCGAGCCGCTGGAGAACCCCGTTCTCGACGCCTTGGCCGCAACCGCGGCGCCGGAGTTGGCGCGGGGCGAAATGCTCGGGCCGTACCGCGTGGAAACCAGGATCGGGCAGGGCGGAATGGGCGTGGTCTACCGCGCCTGGGACACCCGGCTGGACCGCTGCGTCGCTCTTAAGATTTTGCGCCCGGAGCAGGTGAACGACCCCGTCCGGCGCCAATACCTCGTCCGCGAAGCGCGCGCCGCCTCCGCCCTGGTCCACCCCAATATTGTCACCGTGCACGACATCGGAAGCGAGCGCAACATCGACTTCATCGCCATGGAATTCGTGGAGGGGCGGCCGCTCCATGAGGCGATCCCGCCATCGGGGCTGCCGGCCAAACAGGCCGTCGCGTATGGGATTCAGATTGCCGGGGCGCTCGCCGGCGCGCACGCGGCGGGCGTCGTGCACCGCGATCTGAAACCCGGGAATATCATGGTCACCCGCGAAGGCATGGTCAAACTGTTGGATTTTGGCTTGGCGCGGAGGAGCCGGATCGGCGAAGGTTCGGGTACCCTGACCATGCGGGGCGAGATCGCCGGCACCCCGCCGTACATGTCCCCGGAACAGATCCGGGGAGATGCGGTGGACCACAGGTCGGATGTGTTCGCATTCGGCGCGGTCCTGTACCGCATGCTCGCCGGCCGCGACCTGTTCGACCGGGGCTCGCCGATGGATTCGATCGGCGCCATCCTGAATACGGACGCCGCCGAACTATGCGATCCATCGGCCGGAATTCCGGATGCCCTGGAACGCATTATTCTGCACTGCGTCGATAAGTCGCCCGCGGAGCGCTTCCAATCGGCGCAGGATGTGGGATACGCGCTCGAGGCAGCCACGGGACAGCCGATTCCGCTCGCGGCCCCCGCCCTTCCTGGCGGACGGCTCCGCCGTTACGGCGTCTGGCTCGCCGCCGTCACCCTTTCCCTCGCCATCGGAATGCTGTCGGCGTATTTCTATCTGCGCGCGCGGACTGCGCGGCGGTCGGTGGGAGGCAGCGTTTTCGCGCAGATCACGGACGACGCCGGCGCGGAGCTGTTTCCTACCCTCTCCGCCGACGGCGCGGCCGTGGCCTATGCGGGCAAGGCGAGCGGCAACTGGGACATTTACCTGCAGCAGGTCGGAGCCGCCCAGGCGGTCGACCTGACGAAAGACTCGCCCCTGGACGACACCCAACCGGCTTTTTCGCCCGACGGCCGCTACATTGCATTCCGCTCCGGCCGCGACGGGGGAGGGATTTTCGTCATGGGCCGCGACGGCGCCGCCGTCCGGCGGGTGGCGGATACGGGCTACAACCCGGCATGGTCTCCCGATGGCCGGAAGCTCGCTTTCGCCGAAGAGGGCATTACGCGCCCCGAGGACCGGTCCGGGCGAGTCAGCCAGCTTTGGACGGTGGACGTTGCGAGCGGGCGCAAGCAGCTGGTCAGCCGGGAGGATGGGGTGCAGCCGCAGTGGTCGCCGGGCGGTCAATTCCTCGCGTACTGGGCGATCGACCGCGATGGCGACCGTGACTTGTGGACCGTGCGGGCGGCCGGCGGTCCGCCCATCCGCATTACGCGCGACCCCTTCCTGGACTGGAATCCCGTGTGGTCGCCGGATGGCGCCTGGCTGTATTTCTGCAGCAATCGCGGCGGGAGCATGGCCATCTGGCGCATTCCCATCAAAGAGAGCACCGGAGAACCGCGCGGGGCGCCGGAGCTGGTTCGCGGCCCCGCGTCTTATCCGGCGCACCTCAGCTTCTCTCTCGATGGCCGGCGCATGGCTTACGTGAACCAGATCGCCACCGGGCACTTGAACGCGGTCCGCTTCGATCCCGAGCGGGAAGTTGTGGTGAGCGAGCCCAAAGAGATCGTCCGGAGTTTGAAAGGCGTTTCCCGTCCGGCGCTTTCACCCGACGGCGCCTGGTTGGCCTTCAACTCGACCGAACAAGAGGAAGAGTTGTTTGTGACCACCGCCGATGGCGCCGGCCTCCGCCAGCTCACCAGCGGCGGCTATCGTCACCGCGGACCGCGCTGGTCGCCGGATGGCAAGCGGATCGCGTTCTTCTCCACGCGCAGCGGCGATTGGGAGATCTGGACTACCGATCCCGACGGCAACGAGTTCCGCCAGATTACCTATTTAGGCGGGCACAACGTCGCCTGGCCGGTGTGGTCCGCCGATGGCAAGCGCATGGCATACACGCTGTTCGGCCTGAACACCTTTCTCATCGACGCCGGCAAACCATGGGACGCGCAGACCCCCGAGAAGTTGCCGCCGTTCCCCGTCGAGGGCGAAATCTTCAGCGGCTGGAACTGGTCGCCCGACGGGCGTATGCTGGCCGGTTTTCTCAACCGCGATGACGGCGTCGCGGTTTATTCACCCGACTCAAAGGCGTTCCGCAGGTTGACGGAGCATGGGGCGGATCCCGTCTGGCTCAGCGACAGCCGCCGCCTGCTGTTCCTGAACGGCGGCAGGATTTTCCTGCTCGACCGCGAATCCGGAAGGACCCGGGAACTGGTGTCGGTGATGCCGGAGGAAATCGCACGCCGCGGGTTCGCCGTGAGTCCCGACGATCGCCGGATCTATTTCAGCGTGAGCACGACCGAAGCGGACGTCTGGATGGCCGAGTTCGAACGGTGATCCGGACAATCGTGGGGCGGTCCCCCTGGACCGCGGCCGACGCCCTCGCCGGCCTTCTTCCCCGTCACGCTCGGGTTCACCGGTCCAGTTTCAGAATCATGCCGTTGTTGGTGGCCATCCACAGGTTGGCGCCGTCCGCCCCGGCCAACACCACGCGGTTCGCCACGGCGCGGTAGTCCACGTCGAGCGGCGTCCATTGTTTCAGGTCCAGGCTTCTGGCCACAAAAACCTTTTGGGGAACGATGCTGTCCAGCCTGCTGGGGCCGAGCGTACCCGCGAGGTAGCTGGCGCCATCCGGCGCCACCCACATGTCGGTGACGTGGATCATGCGATGCCGGAACACTAATTTGCTTTCACCGGCCGGCAACAGAAGCCGGTGAATTTCGGCTGGATACTCGGAGCCGCCCGAGTGTTCCACCAGCGCCAGCCCCTTGCCATCGGGTCCAAAGCGGACGCGGGTGATCTCCCCCCACCGTGTTTGGAATCCGAGCTTCCAGGTTTTTCCACGATCGCCGGTCGCCAGGACCCAGCAGGTGTACGGCATTTCGACGGCGTTGACGCTGCGTTGGGGTTCGAGAGGATCGGCGGAGTCTTGCGGCGGAACGTTCCAGCCCAGGATCAGGCCGTCCTGCGGGTTGGCGAAAGCGATCCAGGTGTAGGAACCCTCGGCCCCGCGGCGGAACCGCTTTTCCGGCGCCGTCACCGGAGTCCACCGCCGGCCGCCATCCTGGGTTGCGAGCACCGATTGCCGCCCGCACGCCGCCCAGCCGGCATTCTCGTCCGCGAAGTAAACACGATTGATGGGAGCCGGCGGATTCGGCAGCTTCCTCCAGTTCCGCCCCGCTTCGGTGGTTTTCCAGAGGCCGCCCGCGGTCACCATCCAGCCCGAGGTTTCGTTGAGGAAGAAGAGGGACGACGGCCTTTCCTTGAGCGGAACGGATTCCCAGTGTTCGCCGCCGTCGGAGGTGACCAGCGCGATGTAGGCGAGGGATCGATCTCCCTTTCCCGGCCTGAGTCTGCCCCCCCTTTCCACGATCGTGCCCACGGCGACGCCCCGGCGGGCGGATGGAAACTGGAGGTCGGCGATGATCAGTTCGGTCTTCGCCTCGTCGTACAGGTACTGCATTTTCCAGCGCAGGGCCTCGGGCGGCGCGGCCCACGCAGCCGAAACGCAGACGGCAATCATCACTCGCGCGGGAATCGGAGTCATAGTCTCTCACTGTAGAACGCGTGACGGGAAAGAAAAAAGGGTCAGGCGCCAGGCCGGATCCGGGCGCTCCCGCCGGA
>JAIQFU010000209.1 GCA_020073115.1 Terriglobia bacterium | reverse complement strand
CTGCATGAAGCCCGGGGAGACCGGGGGAGACGTCTGGCCGAAGCCGGAACCCCACAGCACAATCGTCTCCCCAGGTTGGGCCGGCGTCCCCGAAGGTCCGATCAGCGACCAGTCGCGGTGCTGCGCCACGGCCCAGTTCTTCCCGCCGGCGGCGCTGAAGAAGAAGGCCGGCTGCGTTTCGTCAATCGGCGCGACCGCGGGGGCGCTCACTCCGGCGGCGGTCAGCACCTGAACGGCGGCGGGTCCGAGGGGCACGCCGGAAGGAACCTGGAAATTCACCTGGGACGAGCTGACGTACCACACCGGCGCGGGCACACCGTTCACCAACACCTGCGTGCCGTCGAGCGACTGGGGCATGGCGGCGCCGCGGAAGTCCGCCGCGGCCCACCCACGCGTGGTCCTGGCCAGGTTCTTGCCGTAGACCGTCGCCCATGAGCCGCGCAGGAGTGGCTGCGTATAGCCCGCCGCGTCCACTACGCCGCCATCGTCAATCGAAGGGGCGCCGCTGGACGCCGCCGCGCCGAAGGTGAACCAATCGACGTAAAACGAGGCGGCCACCCGGAAAACCAGGTAGAGGTCGTGGACCCCGGAGGCAGTCATAGTCGGGCAAGTCAGTACCGCCGGGGTGGTGGCCGACCTTGCCGGCGAGATGGCGCAGGTCCCCATCGAAGGCCCGTCCACGCGGTCGAGATGCGCCTCCACGCCGCCCGGGACGCCGCCCGCGCGCATGGTCATACTGTTCACGCCGGCCCCGAAATCCACCTCGCGGAACAGCAGCCAGGCGCCGTCCGTGGCGCTGGCGGCCACCTGCACTCCATCGCCGGATTGGCCCAGCAGGACGTTGGAATACTCGTCGTAGTTCTCCGCGCGGATCACGGCGCGGGCATTGCGCGGCGCCAGGGTCTCGCCGTTCACGCTCACTGGCTGCGAGAGGCGGATATCGCGCGAAGATGCGCCCACACGAAGGTCCACGCTTCCCTTTTCCACGGTGAACGCGCCGCGGCGCACGTCCCAAAAGCTCAACTCGGATACGGGCAGGGTGAAGCGCGCCGTTTTCGTCTCGCCCGGCTGCAGGGAGATGCGCTGGAACCGCTTCAGTTCCTGAATGGGCCGCTGAACTTTGGAGCCAAGGGCCTTGGTATAGAGCTGCACGACTTCATCGCCGGCGCGGGCGCCCGTGTTCCGCACATCCACACTGATCTGGATGGGGTCTCCGGACGACGCGGCGAAGTTGGAATAAGTGAAAGTCGTGTAGCTGAGGCCGTGGCCGAAGGGGTAGAGCGGTTCGCCCTGAAAATACCAGTAGGTGCTCCCTTTGCGGATATCGAAATCGGCGATGGGCGGCAGATCGTCCTGCGACTGGAACCAGGTTTCCGTGAGCCGCCCGCCGGGGTTGTAATCGCCGAACAGGACGTCCGCCAGGAAGTTGCCCTCCTCCTGCCCGCCATGCGAGCTGTACAGGATGGCGGGTACGCTTTTCTGCGCGGCGTTGATCGCCACCGGATAGCCGGCCTTCAGGACCACTACCGTGTTGGGGTTGGCCGCCGCCACCGCGCTGATGAGATTGTCCTGCGCGGGCGGCAGGATGATGTCGGGGCGGTCCTGGTTCTCCTTGCCGTTGATGGTGGTGTTGTTGCCCACCACGACGAGGGCCACATCGGCCTGCCCGGCGGCCGCCGCCGCGCGCTGCGGGCCGTTGGAGACGGTCACGATATCGGTAGCCGCCCTCCGGCTGGGCGACGAAGTTGAAGCAGAAACTGTAATTCCAGGCGTACGCGGTGGCGGAGGAAGCGGCCATGCCGGAGCCGCTGGTTGTCACGTATTGGTTCGATTGGCCCGAGCGCACGGTGGTGCAGCCCCAGCCCCAATCGTCCGCGAGAAACGTGGCCGCTCCGCTGAGTTGCCGGGCGTCGCTCGTGGCGTCCATCGCGGTGAGCAGGCCCGGCGCGCTGGTGACCCACCTTCCGTTGGCGCGCGCCCGCAGCGCGATGCGCGTGGCGCCGTCGTCGAAGGTGATGGTGGCGGACGGAAGGCGCCGCTCGATTCCGGCGCGGGGCGAAACCGGGTTGACGAGATTCCCCGCGTACCAGTCGCGGTAGACGATGTTGGCGTTGGGCCCGATCACGGCCACGCTCTTCAGCTTCGAGGCGTCGAGCGGCAGCAGGTTTCCGGCGTTTTTCAGCAACACCACGGATTCACGTCCCGCCTGGCGGGCGAGGGCGGCGTGCTCCGGGCTGAGCAGTTCCGAATCCGGAATATTGCCGTAAGGATCCATCTCCGGTGGATCGAACTCGCCCACCAGGAAGCGGGCGCGCAGGTTTCGCCGCAGCGCCGTGTCGAGGTCGGATTCCGAGAGCAGCCCCTGGTCGAGGGCCCCCTGAACCGCGCCCGACGGGTCCGGCTCCGAGATGCTGTCGATTCCCGCTTTGACAATCAGCGCGGCTCCGCGCGACATGTCCGTTGTGTAATGGTGCTGGGAAATGAGGCTGGTGAGGTCGCCGGCATCCGTCACGATGTAGCCGTCGAAGCCCCACTCGGCGCGCGCCACATCCCGGAACAGGTTGGAGATGGTACAGGGCACGGAATTGATGGCGTTGTAAGCGGCCATGTACGACTGCACGTGTTGCTCGCGCGTGATCTTCTCGAAGGGCCGCAGATAATATTCGCGCAGGTTGCGCGGATCGGCGTTGGACGATGTGCTCTGGCGCCCGTTCTCCATGCTGTTGGCGGCGAAGTGTTTGAGCGTGGGGATGGTCTTGAAGTGCAGCGGGTCGTCGCCCTGCATGCCGCGGACGAACGCGCCGCCGATGGCGGCGGAGAGATACGGGTCTTCGCTGTACGCCTCTTCCGTGCGCCCCCAGCGGGGATCGCGCGCGAGATCCACCACGGGACTCCAGTAGGAGAGGCCGAGGGTGGTGGGAGAGCGGCGGTGGAAGACGCGCCCCTCATCGGCGATAGCGGAGGCGACGGCGCGCACGAGTTCGGGGTCCCAGGTATGGCCCAGCCCGATGGCTTGCGGAAAAACGGTGGCGTTCTGGTAGGCGATGCCGTGGAGCGCCTCGCTCCAGATCTGATGGGCGGCGATGCCGAGGCGCGGGATGGCCGGCTGGCTCTGGCCCATGAGCGATACCTTCTCGGCGAGAGTGAGCCGGGAGACGAGGTCGGCGACGCGCGTCTCGAGGGGGAGTCTGGGGTCGAGGTAATCCTGGGAACGGGCAGGCCAGGCGGCCGCCATCCCGGCGAGGGCGGCGAGCGCGCTCAGCCGGGCCAGAGGGAACGGCACGAACGCAGTATAGCGCTGTGGGGCAGGATGCCATCCCGCGCCGGCTTGCGTTCCTGGCAGGTTCGGGGCGGGTTGGCTACCCGCCGCAGGTTGGCAACCTGCCCCACAAGCACTCCTGTTACACTAACGGCGTTTATGCCCAGGTGGATCGCGATCCGGACCAGCGCGGTTCTGGCCGTCGCCGGAAGTTCGCTGGCGCTGTTGTTCTCGGTGGGGATGGGCCTCTTCCTCGTGCTGGCGCCGATGCGCGATGCATCGCCCCTTCCGCCTGCCTTGCTGAAAACTGCGGGCGTCCTGATCGCGCTGCTGTTCGCCGGTATCTCCGCGTGGGGCGTCGCCACGGGGACGGGCATCCTCCGGCGGCGCCCGTGGGCCCGCGTCTCCATCCTGATCTTCGCTTTTCTGCTGTTGTTCTTCGGCGGAACCGGCGTTCTCGTGATGGCCTTCGTGCCGCTGCCGGAGGGGAGCGGCGCCGATCCCCGCGCCGCCGCGGCGGTCCGCCACCTCCTGCTCGGGCTTTACGCCCTGATGACCGCGGCCGGCGCCTGGTGGCTCTGCCTCTTCGGGAGGAGAGAGGCGAAGCCGTACTTCGCGGCCGATGCGGCTCCGGTGGGATTGGAACGGCCGCTGAGCATCAGCATCATCGGTTGGTACCTGTTGTTGTGCGCGGCGTTCACGGCGCTCGGCGCGGCGCTGCGCACGCCGGCCATGCTGTTTGGGTGGCATTCGACCGGGTGGACCGCGGCGGCCCTGTACACGGTCTATACGGCGGTCCAGATCTATTTGGGATCGGGGCTGCTCCAACTCGATGAAAGGGCCCGGGTATGGAGCATCGCCTACTTCTGCTTTGCCGCCTTGAACGGAGTCGTCATCCTGGCGCTCCCCGGCTACCCGGAGCGGATGCTCGCCCTTCAAGATGAATTGCAGGAACTCTTCGGAATGGTCACGGTGCCGGAGTTCCCGCAGCCGTGGGTGCTGGCCGCGGCCTGCGCGGTGGCGGCTGGTTTTCCGATCTGGTTTCTGGCGCGGGGGCGGCGGGCGTTTTCCGCGGGCGGCGCCTGACCGTCTACTTCGCCAAACCGGCAAAGACGCGCATCATTTCGCCGTGCGCCACGACCACGCCGGGGTCGCGCTGCATCGCCTCGTAATACCGGTGGGAGAACCCCTCGCCGTTCTCCGAGGGCGCCACCAGGGCGCGTGCGCGGGCGATCAGGCGGGCGGCCTCTTCGAGGGTCGCCGGTTCTTCCAGGTCCAGGGTTTCGTCGATCATTACGATGAACTGCGATAGTTCGCGCAGCCACGCGAACCAAGGGTCGTTGAGCGCCAGGTTCAGATACTGGGCGGGGCTGGTGATGCGCGCCACGTCGCGTTCGTAGGCGTTCTTCTCGGAATCGAGAAGGTTCATGTGCAGCCGCAGCAGCCCGTTTCGCAGGTCCGTGAGCCGCTCGCGCGCTCCATTGGGCATCGGGTTCATCGTACCCCACCTGCACGTACGGGGCGAGTGTTCGGCTACGCCCGTTTGTGAGTCCGCATCCGGCGCGGGGGTTGACGGATCAGATAGGCATGCAGCAGCCCGGCTACGATCCCGGCCTGACCCAGCAATTCACGGCGCCGTTCCGGCGGGTCATCAATAAAGACGGGAGCTTCAACGTGCGCCGGCGCGGGTCGACGTGGCGCGACTTCCATCCCTATCTCCACCTGATCAACATGAGCTGGCCGGCGTTCCTGGCTTCTCTCTTCGCCGGGTACGTGGCGGTGAACAGCCTGTTCGCCCTGGTCTATTACGCGCTCGGCCCCGGGCAACTCCAGGGCGGCTCCGCGGCGACCTCCATGGGGCGCTTCTTGAAAGCGTTCTTCTTCAGCGCGCACACGCTGAGCACCGTGGGGTATGGCAACATCGCCCCGCAAGGCCTCGCGGCGGAAATCGTGTCTTCCTTTGAAGCCCTGGTGGGGGTGTTGGGGTTCGCCGTCGCTACCGGCTTGCTGTTCGGGCGGATCTCGCGGCCTTCGGCCCGCATCGCTTTCAGCGACACCATGGTGGTGGCCCCCTACCAAGACGGCTTGAGCCTGCAATTCCGGGTGGTAAACCGCCGCTCCAATTCGCTCATGGAACTGGAAGCGCGCGTGATGCTGATGACCGTGGAACCGGGGGATGGCCGGCCGCACCGTACCTATAAGATGCTTCGGCTGGAGCGGGAGCAGGTTCTCTTTCTTCCGCTGACGTGGACCGTGGTGCATCCCATCGACGCCGAGAGCCCCCTGTGGGGGAGGACGCCCGAAGAACTCGCGCGGCTACAGGCGGAGGCGCTCATTCTGGTCAAAGCCTATGACGACACCTTTGCCCAGACGGTGCTGGCGCGCCATTCCTACCGCCATGACGAGATCGTGTGGGGCAAGCGCTTCGGCCCGGCGTTTTATGTGGACGGGCGTGGAGATTTGGTCGTGGAACTGAGGAAGGTGGGGGAGTTGGCGTAAGCCGGGGGCGGATGTCGGCATGATTCCCGGCATGGCGGGCAGGAATCCCACGCCACGTCTCCATTAGCGGCTGGCGGGGGGGACGATGCCGTTCATCCGGGCGTACACTACCATCTGGCCGTAATGGTCGAAGCTGTGCCAGGCGGCGACGGCCAGGGCGGCGCCGCGCGCCATCTCTCCCTGCCCGAACGGCGATTTCACCATTTCCAACTGGTTCCGCTCATCCAAGGCGAGCGCTGCTTTGTGGGCGTAAGCGAAGGACGCTTTCAGGAAGGCGACAATCTGTTCTTTGGTCTTGGCCGCGTCCGGTCCGTTCTCGCCGCCCGTATCCACCGGGGGCGCCTCTTTCCGGGCAGCGGCTGAAACCAGGTATATAACCGCCGCCAGGTGTTTCACCTGCTGCGCGAACGTGCGGACGCCTTTGAATTCGCCGCCGGTGGGCGCAAAGTCGTACTGGGAAGCGGGCATGGCTTCGGCCAGGGGCACGACGTCGCGTTCGGCGCCGGTAATCTGGCTGTCGTAGAGGCGGGCGATGGTCGGGGGCTCGGCGGCGAACGCCGCGAGACCGAGCCAGAGGGCGCCGGCTGTGAGAGGGATCGTTTGAGTCAGATTCATATCGCTCCTCGATTGGGGACTAGTATATCCCGGCGGGGCGGGGGTTAAAGTAGGAGATTGAGCACAGCGCCACAGAGCCTCGATGGCGTCATCGCCGTCCCCACGGGCTGGGAGCGTCGCTGGAAACGACGGAGGGCCCTGCCCTTTCTCTGATTGTCCCCACCCTGAACGAAGCCGAAAACATCACCGCGTTTCTAGGGGAGACGAGGAGCGTGCTCGATGCGGCGCTCCCCGGGGGCTACGAACTAATCGTCGTGGACGACGACAGCCCCGACGGCACCTGGCGGGCGGCCGTGGCGCTGGGCGGTGAGTTTCCGCAGTTGCGCGTCATGCGGCGGCGCGATGAAACCGGCCTGGCCCGGGCGGTGATTCGCGGCTGGCAGGCGGCGCGGGGGCGCGTGCTGGGAACCATCAACGCCGATTTTCAGCATCCTCCCGCGGTGTTGGCCGCCATGGCCGCGCGCATGGAGGGCGCCGACCTGGTGCTGGCGACGCGCCACGCCGATGGGGGCGGACTGGGCGACTGGGGCGTGGCGCGCCGCCTCACCTCCCGCGGCGCGAAACTGATTGGCCGCGCGCTGCTGCCGGGAATTTTCGCGCGCGTCTCGGACCCGCTGAGCGGCTGCTACTTCGTGCGGCGGGAAGCGATCGCCGGCGTCGAACTGAAGCCCGCCGGCTACAAGAGCCTGGTCGAAGTGTTGGCCCGCGGGCGCGTGGAGATCATCCGCGAGTGCGGCTATGAAATGCGCCGCCGCCTGCGCGGCCGCAGCAAGGCCCGGGCGGCGCACTCGCTGAAGTTCGTTCGCCAGATGGTGCGGCTGCGCGCCGAACTCGGGGAGCGCGGGAGACCGTGAGGCAGAACCGCTGGGCCCTCGGCGCCTTTCTGCTGTTGACCGCGATCGGGGTGGGGCGGATTGGGGCCACCTACAGGCCGATCTCCCAGACTTCGGACGAAACGCCGAACATCGCCTGCGGGATGCAGTGGCTCAACCTGGGGCGCTACGACTACGGCCCGTTCCATCCGCCGCTGGCGCGCATCGCCATGGCCATTGGCCCGTATCTCTACGGCGCGCGGTCGCAGGGAAAGCCGGACCGCTGGCCGGAGGGCAACGCCGTTCTGAACAGCGCGCCGCGCTACGGGAAAGCGCTCACCTTGGCGCGCGAAGGCATTTTGCCGTTTTTCGTGCTGGCCTGCGCCTGCGTGTGGCTTTGGAGCCGCCGGCTGCTGGGTGAATGGGGAGCGCTCGCGGCGCTCTTCCTCTTCACCAACCTGCCGCCCGTGCTGGCCCACGCGGGCGTGGCCACCTCCGACATGGCCGTGGGCGCCGGGGTGTGCGCGGCGGTCTACGCCTGGACCTTATGGCTGGAGCAATCGAGCCTCCGCCGGAGCGTGTTTCTGGGCGTGGCCGTGGCGCTGGCGTTCCTCTCGAAGTTCTCGTCGGTGCTGGTTGTGCCGGCGTGCTTCGCCGCCGTTCTCGCTTTAAGAGGCTGGCAGGCGGCAAAAAGCGGCGGCCTGCCCCGCTTGCGCATACGGACCATCGGAGTTTCCCTTCTGGTTGCCGCATTGCTGGTCTGGTCCGCGTACCGCTTCTCCTGGGGACACATGACCGAAAAGGTGGCCGAAGACGCGTCGTGGCAGGGCGGCATCTGGGCCCGCATCCCCCCATCCTGGCTGCACGCCCTGGAGCGTATGCCGGTTCCCGCTCCCGCAATCCTCGACGGCATGTGGCAGGTTCACAACCACGTGGAAGGCGGCCACCCGGCGTATCTGCTCGGGCGCAACAGCAGCCAGGGCTGGTGGTATTTCTTTCCCGTGGCCCTGGGGGTGAAGACGCCGCTGGGGGTTTTGCTGCTGGCGGCGGTGGGCCTGTTCGCCCTGTTTCGCGAAAAGCTGCGGAAATTCGACTGGCGCTATTGGGCGCCGCCCGCCGCCGCCGCCGCCATTCTTCTGGCCTGCCTGCCCGCGACTTTGAACATCGGGGTCCGCTACATGCTGCCGCTTTACCCCATGCTGGCCCTGGTGGCGGGGATGGGCGCCGTCTGGCTCTTCCAGCGGCGCGGGCGCGTCGCGCCGGCCGCGGCGGCCGTCCTGATGCTCTGGACCGCGGTCTCTTCGTGGGCCGCCCATCCCGATTACCTCGCCTACTTCAATGAGATCGCCGGGCGGAACCCGGAGCGCATCCTGGTGGATTCGGACCTCGACTGGGGCCAGGATATGGGCCTGCTGGCGAAGGAGCTGAAGCGCCGCCGGGTGGAGTATTTTCACATGCGCTGCATGTTCACCGGCGACGACACGAAACTCGGGCTGCCGTTTTGGGATGGCCTGGATCCCTATCGCCCGGTGAAAGGATGGGTAGCCGTGAGTTTTACCATGCTGAAGACCTATAGCTGGGTGGCGGCCCAGGAGCGGGGGCGCACCGATAACGGGTTCGCCTGGCTGGAGCGCTATCAACCGGTGGCCAGGGTGGGGCGGTCGATTCTGCTGTATTACATCCCGTAGGGCCGCCTTCCGGGCGGCCGCGACAGGCTCCAGCCTGTCGCGACCGGTCGCAGCCCGGTCCTACGCCCTGGCAAGGGCTGCCCCTGACGCCGCTCGGCGAAGCCCGCGGAGGGCTTTTTGGTGCCGGCGTTACGGCTGCTTCCGCAGTTCCCGGAAGAGTTCGCGGAAGGTAGTGACGGACTCCACGGCCTGGACGTTCCTGATCTCCTCCCCGAAGTACGCCCGGGCGAACGCGCCGAAGCCGACCCAGGTAGTGTGCAGCATGCCCTGCAAGCGCGCCGCTACCGCGGGGGTCGAGTTGGCGCGCGTCAGGCGAATCAGGTCCAGTTGCCGCAGGGCCACCGAAGGCTTCCGCCAGGGCGAGGAGACCACGTTGAAGCCCTCCAGGGCGAAGTGCGGCGCGGTGGGCTGCGCGGCGTCGTAATGCCAGTCGCAGATCACGACATCCTTGGGGATCGAATGCAGGGCCGGGGCGGTGCCGTTCACGGCGGCTTCCCATTTGCCGATCCCGGTGGTCTCGCCGTCGAGCAAACGGTCGCCCCACATCCACATCGCGCGGTTGGATCGGGCCAGGTGGTCGCGGAGGGCCTGCACTTCGCCGGCGAAGAGCTCGGCCTTGTTCTTGCCCTTGCAGCGGGGGCAGTCGTCCTCGCCGAGCAGGAAGACCTCGTCCATGCCCACGTGGAAGGCGTCCGCCTGGGTGGCTTCGGCGATTTCGTCCATCAGGTCGAACAGCACGCCGTGGACCTCCGGGTGCAGCGGGCAATAGCTGCGGCAGTAGATGCCTTCGTTGCCGGGGTACTTGCCCTGGGTCTCATCGAATTCCGGGTGGGCGCGCAGCAGGCCGAACGTGGTTTTGGCCCACGACTGGTGGCCCAGCAGGTTGATCATGGGGATGAGCCGCACCCCGGCCGCGCGGGCGGCGTCCGCCAGCCGTTTCAGGTCGTCCGGCGAAAGCGGCCGGGCATCCGCCACTTCCGGATGCCTGGCGAACTGGTAGCGGTAATTGATCTCCAGCACCAGCGTATTCACGCCCTCTTTGGGCAGGGCTTCCTTGATAAAGCGCTCCGCCAGGGGGATTTCGTCCGGCATGGGAGCGGCGAGGTGAATGCCGCGGATAGGCAGCGGCTGGGCCCAGGCTGTTGCGCAGAGCAGCAGGGCTGAGAAGAGGGCGCGCGTCATGGAATTGTGACCGTAGCCGAATATAACAGGAAGCCGCGAGAAAATCGAAGCGCTCCGGCCGCGCGTGCCCTGCCCCTGCCACGGCGCGTCCCGGCCCGCAGGCGCGCCCCCCTGATCCTACTTATGGCGCAGGAGGCCGGTGTAGGCAATCCGCGTGAAATTCTCGCCCTTCAGGAAGCCGGCGCCCCATTTGGCGTCGAGGTCCTTCGTGGGGGCCGCGGCCACGGCTTCGTCCACCGTTTTCCCTTGCCTGGCCATGGCCGCCAGGCGTTCGTGGACCGTGGCCAGCATGTCGCGGCTGGCCCTGAGGTCGTCCGGCGTCGCCAGCGGGCCGTGGCCGGGAATGATGCGGGTCCTGGCGTCGACCGTCAGGAGCATCGCATCCGCGGCCGCCACCATGCCGCCAATCCAGCCGCCGGTCGAATCATCGATGAAGGGGTAGCCGCCGTTGAACAGCAGGTCGCCGGTATGCAGCACGTTGGGTCCGGGGAAGAAGAGCCAGGCGTCGCCATCGGTGTGGGCCGGGGGCACGGAGGCGTACTGGATTTTCTGCGTTCCGAAGTTCAACTGGCCGGCGCCGTTGAACGTCCGGGTGGGCAGGCCCTCCGGCTTCAAGGGCTCCACCGTGCGGTTCAGGGCCTCCATGACGATCTTCTGGCTCAGCCGCTTTTTCACGTTCTCGTGGGCCATGATCTTCGAGCCGGCGCGGCCCAGCAGTTCATTCGCGCCCACGTGGTCCAGGTGCCAGTGCGTGTTGAAGACGAGGGTGATCCTGTGCGCGTCCACCTGTTCGTTGACGGCGCTCAACAGGTCTCCCGAGCGCTCGGCGAGGCCGCTGTCTACCATCAGGAGCCCGTCTTTCGAGATCACGATGGCGATGTTGCCGCCGTCGCCGGTGACCAGGGCCAGGTTGGCGGAGAGCTTGGAGCCCTTGATGGGCGCGGCGTTCTGTCCGGACGCGGTGAAGGAGAGGGTGAGCCCCGCCGGAGCGGCCAACAGGGCGCGCAGGAAATCGCGGCGGTGAGAAGCGAGCGTGAGCATCGACCCTATTATAGGCGGCGGCCGGCGGTCCGGGTCGTTCAGCACGGCCGCCCTTTACACGGCCTGAGGGGATGTCCTACGATGAAACCGCTATGCGCTGGACACCGCTTGCCGCGGCCCTGGTGATGGCGCTGGCCCAAACCGCGGGCGGCGCCGGGGATACCCCCCTGGAAAGGGCCACACTCAAAGGATTAACGGCGGTCAGCGTCACCGTCGATTCGCTCGATTCCGAACTCCAGCGCGAGGGCCTTTCCGCGCAGGCGGTTCAGTCCGAGGTAGAGCGGGGATTGTCGTCGGCGGGGATCGCGGTGGATCCGAAGGCGGCGGAGTTCGTGGGCGTGCGGATCACCGCGGCGCAAGCCAAACGGAGCGACGTGGCGCTCTGCGTGGATCTCGGACTGTACCAGGGGGTATTCCTGCAGCGCGACCGCAACATCAAAACGGCCGTCGAGACCTGGGGCGCCCACAGCGTTTTGCTGTCCCCGGCCCGGCAGGTGAGCCAATCCGCCACCGACACGCTCGATCAGCTTGTGCGGCAGTTCGCGGATGCCTACCGTTCGGCGAATCCGAAGTGAGCGTGCGCGCCGCGCCGCCGTGTGGTATCCCATAACGAGGCGGGCGCTATGCTCGAAAACATCAACCTCAAGAAGAAGCTCTCGCGCGATGAGTACAAAGCCGCGCTCCCGGGTTTACAGCAGCGCCTTTACGACCTGGAGAAGGCCTGCTGGGACCACCGCGCGCCAACCGTGATCGTGTTCGAAGGCTGGGATGCATCGGGGAAGGGGACCGCGATCTCCGCCCTCACCCAGCGGCTGGACCCGCGCGGGTTCAGGCTCTACCCCATCGCCGCCCCGCGCACCTATGAGCAGCAAAGGCCGTGGCTGTGGCGCTTCTGGCTGAAGGTCCCCAACCGCGGCGAGATGGTCATCTTCGACCGCAGCTGGTACCTGCGCGTGCTCGACGACCGGGTGGAGGAAACCGTCCCGGAGAAGGTGTGGCGGCAGGCCTACCCGGACATCGCGGAGTTCGAGCGCATGCTGGCCGATGACGGAACCGCCATTCTGAAATTCTTTTTGCACATCGCCAAGAAGGAGCAGAAGCAGCGTTTCCAAGCCATGGAGGCCGACCCGCTGGAAGCCTGGCGCGTCACCGCCGCCGACTGGGCCCGCCATAAGAAATACCGCGAATACCTGGCCGCCGCGGAGGAGATGCTGGAGCAGACCGATTCGGAGTTCGCCCCGTGGACCATCGTGGAAGCCACTTCCCGTTGGTACGCGCGGAAGAAGATATTCGATACCGTCATCGCCGCCCTGGAGAAGAGGCTGGGGGCGGACGCGCCGCCACGCCTCAAAACGCCGCGGCGCTCCAAGAAAGACGCGGAGCTGCGAGCGGCCATGGAATCGCTGGGCCAGGGAGGACTGTGATGCTGGAAACCCTCGACATGTCGCGCGCGCTCGGCCGCGACAGCTACGTGCGCGAAGTGACGCGCCGGCAGGTTCAGCTTCGCGAACTGGGATACCAGGTCTACGTTCAGAAGCGCCCGGTGATCCTCGTCTTCGAGGGCTGGGACGCGGCCGGCAAGGGCGGCGCTATCAAGCGCATCACGGAAAAGCTGGATCCCCGAGGCTATGTGGTATATCCCATCGCCGCGCCACAGGGCGAGGATAAGACCCGCCATTATCTGTACCGCTTCTGGCGGCGGCTGCCGGAGCGCGGCCAGATCGCCATTTTCGACCGCTCCTGGTACGGCCGCGTCCTGGTGGAGCGCGTGGAGGGATTTGCCCGCGATGAGGAATGGAGGCGGGCCTACAAGGAGATCGATTCCTTCGAGCGGCAGCTCGGCGATTTCGGCGCGATTCTGGGGAAGTTCTGGATCCACATCTCCCAGGAGGAACAGCTCCGGCGCTTCGAGGAACGCAAGGCCATCGGCTACAAAGCATGGAAGCTCACCGACGAGGACTGGCGGAACCGCGGCAAGTGGAGCGATTACGAAGAGGCCGTGGAGGAGATGCTGGTGAAAACGAGCACCCGCACGGCGCCGTGGACCCTGGTCGAAGGAAACGACAAGTACTGGGCGCGGGTGAAGGTGCTGTCGAAGGTTGTCGAGATTCTGTCGGCCGGGTTGGACTATAAGCCGGCGGACCCGCTGAAGAAGGGAAAGACGAAAAAGAAGCCGGCCGTCGCGGAGTAGCGCGGTTGGGGGGCAGGTCGTAATCGGCATCACGACGATCGCCCACGACGACTACTGTGCAAGCAAGCTTTGAAACCGCTCCCAGAACCCGGCCATCCGTTCCAGGCGTTCGTGCGCTGACTCCGATTGCCCATTCGTGCGCCGCATCTGGTTGATCAGATCGATGACGCCGCCGCGAAGCTCCCGGTTCATGACGCCGCAGCGGACGAGTTCATCATCGCGGAGCGGTCTACCCTCACAGTCCTCGTACTCGTCGTCCAGGCGCGCACGTATGAGCCTCAACTCGGCGACGGGGTCGCCCGCGTTGACGATCCCGCGAAGCGGGCTTATCCAGCCTTTCAACGTCTCGCTTTGGATGTGGCGCTCGGCCATGTGGGCCTTGATCACTTCGGCGGGGCCGGCCCCTGTCCCGTCTGCGAATATGACCGACAGGTCTTTGAACTCGCTGGCATCGCAATCCCCCGCCTCGGAACCGACGTCGAGGGGTCTGATAAAGGAAAACTCCCGCCTGCCACCCGGCGCAATGGGCGGGATCGGCAATGGGGCGAACAGGTCGCCATCCGCTCCGGCCGCGACGGTCCGAAGCGCGTCTGACGACCACCCGCCGGCTTCGGCCAATTTGCCATCCGGACACCTCGCCTGCAGGCGCAACTGCCAGAACGTGATCGCAGAAGTATAGTTGTTCTGAACTTCAAACCGGATCTGCCGGGCGGTGTGGACCAGATTGAGAACTGAGATCCGTTGCTCGGGGGCGGGCTGGCCGGCCGCGATCTGGCCCCCCGTTACAGCGATCCAGATGCACGGCGCCCCGAGGAACCGCCGAAGTCGCATTGCACCGATTAGACGAGCAGCGCCCGCTCTCCGTTTCCACGTTCCCATCGGCTCCGCCTTCACACTCTTGCTGCCTAAATCCAGTCTCGCTCGAACCCCAGCAACTCCTGCCGCAGATGCCATAGCTTACACTCAAACTACATGCTCAACCGGGGCTATGCCTACACCACAATCATCAGCGGCAATGACCATGGACAAACCCTGCTCTCCCACTTGGCAAGCCGTTACCCCCACTCAACCCCACAAGCCTGGCAACAAAAACTGAACAACGGCGAAGTCACACTCAACGGCGTCACCGCCACCGGAAGCGAATCGGTCACTTTAGGCCAAACCCTTGTCTGGAACCGTCCACCCTGGATCGAACCAGACTCCCCTCAGCACTTCGAAGTCCTGTTTGAAGACCCCTATCTGTTGGCCGTCAACAAACCCAGCGGGCTGCCCACCCTCCCCGGCGGCGGCTTCATGGAAAACACCCTCCTGCGCTTCGTGCAAAAGCAAACCCCCAACGGAAACCCTGTCCACCGGTTGGGCCGAGCCACCACCGGCATCGTCCTCTTCGCCAAAACACCGCAGGCGGCCTCTAACCTGTTCGCAAACTGGAACACACCCAAGATTCGAAAAATCTACCGGGCGCTGGCTCAAAACATTGCACGGCGCGACGCCTACGAAATCCTCACACCCATCGGCCTCGTACCGCACCCGCTCATCGGTTCCGTGTGGGCCGCCAACCCAAGTGGCAAGCCGTCAAAGTCATTGGCAAAGGTGATCTCACGCACCGCCAGCGCCACAACATTTGAGGTGAGCCTGAATTCGGGCCGCCCTCATCAAATCAGAATCCATCTGGCATCCATCGGCCATCCCCTGGTAGGCGATCCTCTGTACGG
>JAIQFU010000208.1 GCA_020073115.1 Terriglobia bacterium | reverse complement strand
GAACTCGACGCCGGTCCCTCCATCCTGGAGATCGGTCCCTTCCGCCTCGACCGCGCCGGCCGCCGCCTCTTCCTCTCCGGCGAAGAGCTGGCCCTCACCTCCACCGAGTTCAATTTGATGGAATTTTTCCTGACCCACCCCGGCCGCGCCTATAGCCGCGAACAGCTCCTGGAATCGGTCTGGGGAGAGCAGCGCTACGTCACTCCGCGCACCGTGGACGTCCACGTCCGCCGCCTGCGCGAGCGCATCGAGGAGCAGCCCGACACCCCCCGCTATCTCACCACCGTGCGCGGCTTCGGTTACCGGTTCGAGAATGTCGGCGAGGCGTCCGGCGAGTAGCCCGCCCTACGCCGCCACCAGGCCGTTACGGATGGCCCAGCGCACCGCCAGAACCGTGTCATGAACTCCCAGCTTGATCAGGATGTTGTTCCGGTGGCTGGTGGCCGTCTTGAAACTAATCGCCAGCTTAGCGGCCACCTCCCGGCTGCTGAGTCCGTCCGCGAGAAGCAGCAGAACCTGCACCTCGCGGTTGGTCAGGCCGTTTACGGCGTGCGCGACGATAGCGTTCGTCTCAGTCATTGGCGGAAATCGTGTTTGCGCGCCGGCCGCGCGGGGGTTGCGGCAACCGCGCGCGGGTGTCGATGTATTCCTGCAACGCGTCGCAATAGACCTGGATCCCTCGCCGCGAGTATTCCACCAGCCGCAGCCGGCGCAGCTTGCCCATCTCGGCCGTCACGATCTCGCGCGAAGTCCCTACCAGTTCCGAAATCGCCTGGTGCGTGAGCGCCGGGAACCGCAGCGATCCGTCCTCCGTCCGGCCGCCCTGCTCGCGGGCCAGGGACAGCAGCGCGAGCGCCACCCGCGCGGGCGTCTTCTCCGCCGCGATGTTGCGGATCCGATCCTTCAGAACCACGCCCCGCGCCACCAGCGTCTGCATCAGCGCCACTCCCAGCCGCGGCGATTTGGCGATCTGCTCTTCCACCATGGCCGTCGGCCAGGTCATCAGCTGCGTCCGCTCCAGCGCCGTGGCGAATTCGTCGGGCGCCCCGCCGATCAGGCAGCTCTCGCCGAAGATTTGCTCGTTACCGTATATCCCCAGGATGGTGGCAATCCCATCCGAAGCCGCGCGCCATACTTTGACGCGCCCCTGCAAGACGACGTACAGCCCAGCCGATTGCTCCGCCCCGCCATACACCGTCTGCCCCTTGTCATAGCTCACCGGGGTGGTACATGGCAGGTACTCCAGCGCATCTTCGTTTACATGCGCGCACGTTCTTAACGACGTACCCATTCCCAAACCTCGTCTAAACTTTCCGTGGCGCAGCGGCGAATATTCACCGTTTGTGTATCCGTACCATTACTTACTCTTGCAGATTACGAAGGTTAATACACCTAGGGAGGTCCCTAGTTTTTTGGGGCCCTCCTGTGCCCCACCATGGGAGTTATGACCGTGGAACCAGGCTCGGGTCCGCGTGTGCTGGTGGTGAATGACGATCCCGGCGTGCGCGACCTGCTGGCCTATATCCTGCGCCCGTGGGGATATCGGGCCGTTGCGGCCGAACCCGCCGGGGCGTTGGCCTCCGCGGAATCGTGGCGTGGCGGGCCCGACCTGCTGCTCATCGACCTCGAAATGACGGGCGTGTCCGCCATCGCGCTGGCGCGGACCTTCGTCCGGCGCTGGCCCGGCGTTTCCATCCTGTTCCTCTCCGGCCGCGGCGAAGATCTTTCGGACTCCGAACGGGCCGCTGTCGGCGGCGCAGGCGTTCTTCCAAAACCCTTCGATATCGAAAACATGCGGAGCCGCATTGCCGCTGTCGTCGAGGAACGAAACCGCAGAGAGATGGGCGACCTTGTGGGGCCTGTCGATGATTTGGGCGAGGGCAGTTGCGTGTCGCGTTACCGTTTGCTTTTGGCCGAGGATCACGAGGGGATGCGCCGGCGCATGCGCCGCATGCTGGAGCCGAACCACGACGTGGTCGGCGAGGTGGCCGACGGCGCCGCCGTCACGGATGCCGTGCGCGATCTCCAGCCCGATATCCTGCTGCTCGATATCACCATGCCCAGCATGAACGGCTTCGAGGTGCTTCGGCAACTGGCCCGTGAGTCCACTCCAGTGAAGGTTCTGTTCGTGACCCAGCATGCCGACCCCGTCTACGTCGAAGAAGCCCGCCGCTCCGGCGCCGCCGGGTATGTCCTCAAAACCCAACTGCGCACCGACCTCGCCCCCGCCATCCAGCAGGTAGGCGAAGGCGGTTCCTACATCTCCGCCTCCCTGCGTGGGCCAGGTTTTCAGCCCGCTCCGAGCCGCCCGTAAACACCAGACCCAGCCGGCGCGCCCACGGCTCCCCGACGCCACCACCCTCCTTTTGTGCTAGCTTTATCTTGGAATTTCCTGCCATGAGCCAATCCGTACCACCTACCGAGGAACCGCGGCCCGGGGACCCGGAAAGCCAGGGCTCGCCGCACCCGCCGCCAGAATCCGGCGGCCCCTCCGAAACCGCTCCGGACCCCTCCGCCGAACCCGCGGTCGAAGCCCCGGAACCCGAACTCCTCCCCTTCCCCGTGGTCGCCATCGGCGCGTCCGCCGGCGGCTTGGAGGCCATCACCGCCATTCTGAAGAACCTGCCCCCTGATAGCGGTATGGCGTTTGTCCTCCTCACCCACCTCGCCCCCGGCCAGAAAAGCCACCTGGTGGAGATCCTCGGCCCCCACACCGGCATGCCCGTCGCCAGCGTCAAGCACGGCGTCCGCCCCCAGGCCAACCATGTCTACGTCCTCCCCCCCCACTTCTACGCCAGTCTCCACGACCGCCGTTTCGTCCTGAAACCCCGCCCCGAGCGCCCCCTCGCCTCCATGCCCATCGACCATTTCTTCCGGGCGCTGGCCGCCGGCCAGAAGAACCGCAGCATCGGCGTGGTCCTCTCCGGGGCCGACCACGACGGGGCCCTCGGTCTCAAGGCCATCAAGGCCGAAGGCGGCATCTCCATCGTCCAGACCCCCGAATCCTCCCGCCACCCCGGCATGCCCCGCGCCAGCATTGCCGCCGACCACGTGGACCTCGTGCTCCCCCCCGAGGAGATCGGCGCGGAACTCGCCCGCCTCGGCCGCCAGTTCACCCGGCCCGACGTCAAGCTCCTGGAAGAGGCCGCCTTCCCTCCCCCCGCCGAGGGCCAGCACCTCGCCCGCATCCTCACCATCCTGAGCGTGGCCTCCGGAACCGACTTCCGCCAGTACAAGCCCGCCACCTTGCAGCGCCGCATCGCCCGCCGCATGATGCTCAGCCGGATCACTTCCCTCCAGGATTATGTCCGCTTCCTGCAAGCGCGTCCCGACGAGGTCCACGACCTCCAGGAAGACATGCTCATCAACGTCACCCACTTCTTCCGCGATCCCGACGTTTTCGATGCGCTCAAAACCGACATCCTGCCCCGCCTCCTGGATAACCGCCCCGCCGATCAGCAGTTGCGCATCTGGATCCCCGGCTGTTCCACCGGCGAGGAAGCCTACTCCATTGCCATCTGCCTGCTGGAGTACGTGGGCAGCGGCCCCGAACCGCCCATCCAGGTCTTTGGAACGGACGCCAGCGACCGCATGGTCCAGGCCGCCCGCATCGGCCTCTACCCCGAAAGCGTTGCCGCCGATATCGCGCCCGAGCGCCTCCGCCGCTTCTTCATCACCACCGACAAGGGCTTCCAGATCACCAAGCGCGTCCGCGACCTCTGCATCTTCGCCCGCCAGAACCTGTGCAACGATCCGCCCTTTTCCCGCCTGGACCTCATCAGTTGCCGCAACGTGCTGATTTACTTCAGCCAGCCGCTCCAAAAGCAGATCATCCAGACCTTCCACTACGCCCTCCGCAGCGACGGTTTCCTTCTCCTGGGTTCCTCCGAGATGCTGCGCGACCACGCCGACCTGTTCACCCTGCTCGACCGGCGGCGCAAGTTCTTCATGAAGCTGCCCTCCGTGCGCCCCGTGGCGCTCGAGTTCCCCCGCCAGGGCCCCGCGCCGCGGGAACCCGGGGAGGTGGCCGCCCGCGGCGAGGGCTGGACGGAAGCCGAGTTGCAGCGCGCCGCCGACCGCATCGTTCTCGCCCGTTACGGCCCCGCCGGGGTCGTCGTCAACGAAAGGCTCGAAATCCTCCAGTCCCGCGGCCACACCGGCCCCTACCTGGAGATGTCGGCCGGCGCCTCCAGCCTCAACCTGTTCCGCATGCTTCGCGACAGCCTCGCCGGCGACGTGCGCGACGCCGTGCAGCGCGCCATCGCCGAAGACGTGCCTACCCAGGCCAGGGTCATCGGCATCATGGACGGGGATCGCCGCCACTCCGTCACCGTCGAGGTCCTCCCCATCCAGAGCGCCAACCTGCACCGCCGCTGCTACCTCGTCCTCTTCATCCCCACTCCCGAGCCCTTTTCCGGAGCGCCCGGCCCGCAGCCCGCAGAAGCCCTTACAGCCGACGAGAAGGACCGGCTCATCAGCCAGCTCCGCCGCGACCTCGCCTCCAATAGGCTCTACCTCCAGTCCCTCATTGAAGAACGCGACGTCAAGAACCAGGACCTTATCTCCGCCAACGAGGAGGTCCTTTCCGCCAACGAGGAGTTGCAGAGCGCCAACGAGGAGCTGGAGACCACCAAGGAGGAACTCCAGAGCGCCAACGAGGAACTGCAGACCGTCAACGATGAGTTACAGCAGCGCAACAACGCGCTATCCCAGGCCACCAACGATCTCAACAATCTCCTCACCAGCGTGAATATCCCCGTCCTGATGCTCAGCCAGGGACTGGAAATCCGGCAGTTCACTCCCGCCATCCAGCGGGTCATGAGCCTCCGCCCCACGGATGTCGGCCGGCCGGTGAACGAGATCCGCCATAACCTGGCCATGGACGACCTCCGCCCCGCCGTGCGCGACGTGCTCGAAAACCTCGTCGCCCGCGAATTGGAGGTGCGCGATGCCGAGGGCCGCTGGTACCAGTTGCGCATCCGCCCCTACCGCACCGCCGAGAACAAAATCGAAGGCGCCGTGCTGGTCTTCGTGGATATCGACCAGCTGCGCACCGCGCAGGAGGAGCTCCGCGTCTCTCGCGATTTCGCCATGGCCGTCATCGGGAGCATGCACGTCCCCGTGGCCGTGCTCGATATGGAACTGCGCTTCCGCACGGCCAACAGCGCCTTCCGCAGTCTCATCGGCTCCGGCGCGCACGACGTGGACCGCCGCCCGTTTGGCGAGCTGGCCGGCGTACTGCTGGCCGCCGAACCGCTCCGCGAGCGCCTGGAACAGTTGCGCCAAAGCGCCGTGGGAGAGCACCCCGACCTGCCCTCCGCTTTCGAGGTCGAATTCGAAACCGCCGGGCGCCAGCCGCACGTGTTTTGGGCCCGCGGCCGCAGCGTCCAGGCGGACGTCGAGCGGGTCATCCTCCTCACCCTCGAAGACGTCACCGAACAGCGCCAGGCCGACCGCGCCCAGGCCCGTGAGCGCGCCGCCCTGGAGCAGCGCATCCAGTCCGCCACCCAGGCCCTCGACCGCTCCCAGGAACAGACCCGCGCCTTGACCGCCAGCCTCTTCCGCTCCCAGGAGGACGAGCGCCGCTGGGTGGCCCGCGAGCTGCACGACGATATCAGCCAGAAGCTCGCCCTCATCGACATGGAGATCCAGGAAATCGAGGAAGGCCTGCCGGAAGACGCGCGCGCCCACATCGCCGAGGTCCGCCAGGAAACGGGAGCCCTGGCCGCGGATGTCCGGCGGCTTTCTCACGGCCTCCACCCTTCCGCTCTCGAAGATCTCGGTCTGGCCCCCGCCCTGCGCGCCCTGGTCGAGGATTTCGGCAAGCGCGAGGAAATGCTCGCCACCTTTTCCGCCGTCGACGCGCCGGAGAACCTTTCCCTGGAAGCCAAGGCGGTCCTCTACCGCATCGCCCAGGAGGCCCTGCACAACGTAGCCAAGCACGCCGGCAAGACGCACGTCAAAGTCATTCTGGAAGCCGTCGACAACCACATCCGCATGGAAGTATCCGACCTCGGCCAAGGCTTCGACCCCGAGGAAGCGCACAGCGGCCTGGGCCTGATCAGCATGGCCGAGCGCGCCCGCCTCATCGGCGGCGTCCTGACCGTCCGCTCCGCCCTAGGCAAAGGCGCCACCATCGCCGTCGAATCCCCCCTCTCCTGACCCCCAATTCGGCGCTCAATTCGGCGCCCAATTCGGGGGACTGGCTTCGAAACCCCCGCAGTTTGGGGGTTTCGTTGCCCCGAATTCCCGTCCCAATTCGGGGACTGGCTTCGAAACCCCCGCAGTTTGGGGGTTTCGTTGCCTGTCCCCGAATTGTCCCCGAATTGCCCCGGTCCATTGCAGTACAATATCCAGGCGTAGCCATGCCTCGGCCCCGGGTCCTCATCGCCGACGACCACCCTCTCATCCTGGAGGGCTTTCGCCGCATCCTCGAGCCACACTACGAAATCGTCGGCACGGCCGCCGATGGCCGCGGCCTGGTCGCCGCCGCCGAGCGGCTCCGCCCCGATGTCGTCCTCCTCGATATCGGCATGCCCCTGCTCAACGGCATCGAAGCCGCCCGCCAGATCCGCGCCTCGCTTCCCAAAACCAGGCTCGTCGTGGTCACCCAGCAGGCCGGCCGGCAGTACATCCAGGCGGCCTTCCGCGCGGGTGTCTCGGCTTACGTCGTCAAGCAGTCCGCCGCCGCCGACCTCCTCTCCGCACTCGGCGATGCCCTCGACGGGCGCTACTACATCACTCCCGCGCTCACCAAAGAGTTCCCCGAAGCCCTGCTCGATCCCCGCCGCAACCCCGCCGGCCTGTTCGCCTCCGAGCTCACCCCGCGCCAGCGCGAAGTCCTGCAACTCCTCGCCGAAGGCAAATCCGCCAAGGAAATCGCCGCGGTCCTGAAAATCTCGGCCAAGACCGTGGAGTTCCACAAGGCCAGCATTATGGACGAATTAGGGCTCCGCACCACGGCCGAATTGACGCGCTACGCCGTCGCCAACGGCATCGTGGACGCGTAAACGCGCACAGGCGCGACATCGCGTCGCGGGGCTACGGCGTAGAATAGGGTTTGGATTTCCGCCTCTATCCGCTCCGCTTCTCCTTTATCGCGCGGGACTCCGTCCGCTTTCCCCCCGGCAAAGCCGCCAACGTCCTCCGCGGCGCCCTCGGACTCGCCCTGCTCCGCCTCGGTGAGGCCTGCCCCACAGCCTACGCCCGCCTCTTCGAGCCCAAGGCGCTCGACCCCGGTCCCAGCGGCCTCGCCGACCGCCCCCGGCCCTACGTCTTTCGCGCCACCCACCTCGACGGCCGCACCATCCCCCCCGGCCAGCCCTTCCACTTCGATTTCCATCTCTTCGAGATCCACAACCCGCCCCTGGATCTTTTGCGCCAGTCCTTCGCCGAAGCTGCCGCCGAAGGCCTCGGCCCCGGCCGCGGTAGGGCCGAATGCCGGTCCTGCGGTCCGCCTGCGCTCCTCACCCTCCCCCTCGATCCTCCCCCCCACCCCGTAACCCGCGTGGCCATCCGCTTCGTCACCCCTACCGAGCTGAAAGGGGGTTCCCAACTCGCCGGCCACCCCGAGTTCGCCATCCTCGCCGCGCGCATCCGCGACCGCATCGGCGCCCTCCGCGCCCTGTACGGCGATGGCCCGCTCCCCATCGACTTCCGCGGCTTCGGCGAGCGCGCCGCCCGCGTTCGCATGACCCGCTGTCAGCTCCGTCACATCGAACTCTCCCGCCGCAGCAGCCGGACGGGCCAGGTCCACCCCCTCGGCGGCTTCGTCGGCGAAGCCGAATACGAAGGTGAATTAACCGAATTTCTCCCCTACCTCCAGGCGGCCCAGTGGACCGGAGTCGGCCGCCAGACGGTCTGGGGAAAAGGAGAAATTGAGGTCCTATGAAACTCTTGAGATTCAGCGCCATTCTTCCGTTCGCGTTCCTCCTGTTCCAGGTCGCCGACCGCCCCGCCGTCGGGCAGGCCGGCGCGCCGCAAGCCAGTGCGGCCATTAAGCTGGACCAGGTCGGATATCTCCCCGCCGCCCCCAAGGTGGCCCTCGTGGCCGCCGATTCGCCCGCGGGCGAATTCGTGGTCAAGCGCTCCCCCGGCGGCGCCGTCGCCTTCCGCGGCAAACTCGGCCCCGCGGTCGAGGACAAGGACTCCGGGGACAAGGTGCAGACGGCCGATTTCACCGCCTTCAAAACCGCCGGCAAGTATTACCTCGAAGTCCCCGGCGTGGGCCGCAGTTGGGAGTTTTCCGTCGACCCCAACGTCTACTCCCGCGCCTTCTACCTCGCCATGCGCGCCTTCTACGGACAGCGCTGCGGCACGGCCGTGGACATGGGCAAAGAATTCCCCGAGTACAAGCACGGGGCCTGCCACCTCCAGGGCGCATGGCACGCCTCGTCCGGCAAAACCGGCGCCCGCCCCTCCGCCAAGGGCTGGCACGACGCCGGCGATTACGGCCGCTACGTCGTCAACTCCGGCATCACCACCCGCACGATCCTCTGGGCTTACGAGATGTTCCCCAACCGCGTCCGCAACGTCCGGCTGAACATCCCCGAGACCGGCAACAAGACC
>JAIQFU010000207.1 GCA_020073115.1 Terriglobia bacterium | reverse complement strand
GTGGCGGTAGATGCCCGAACCGGAGTACCAGCGGGAACCGGGCTGGCGCGAGTTGTCCACCTTGACGGCAATGACGTTCTCCCCCGCCAGGTTGAGGTGAGGAGTCAGTTCGTGGGCATAACTGATGTACCCGAACGGCCGCTTGCCCAGGTAATGGCCGTTGATCCACACCTCACCGTTTTGAAAGACGCCGTCGAACTCGATCGCCACCTTGCGGTCCTTGAACGATGCCGGAACGCGGAACCGCTTGCGGTACCAGCCGATGCCGGTGGGGGCGTTGCCGCCCGGGCCGCTGCTGGGCTCGTTTTGGGCGAAGGGGCCTTCGACGCTCCAATCGTGCGGCAAATCGAGGCTGCGCCAGGCGGCGTCGGCGAAAGCCGGCTGCTGCGCGCCCTGCGCGTCGCCCCTGAGAAACTTCCAGCCGAAGTCGAAGGCTTCGCGGACGCGCGGGGGGCCTTCAGGCGTCTGGGCCTGGGAATCGAGCGCGGAAACCAGCGCCGCGGCGCCCAGGGCGCGGCCCAGCAGGCCGCGGCGGGTGACGGAGTTATCGCTCACGGAATCTCCCATAAATGTTTGTGCAACGATTCGGATATGGCCACGGATGCACACGGATGAACACGGATAAGAAGATACCTCGTTTCATCCGTGTGAATCCGTGTCCATCCGTGGCTAATCTACTTATGACCTCCGGTTCAGAACCGGATGCGCGCGATGAGCTGGCCGTTCCGCTGGCCGCCCATATTGCTGGTGCGGCCGACCGAATAGTAGCCGAACCCGCTGATCGCGCCCGTCGCATTATTTGTGGTCACGGTCGAGGTCGGGTTGCCGCTGCTGGGAGTGCCGAGATACAAGCGATTGAACACGTTGAAAAACTCGGCGCGTATGTTCAGCGAAACCCTTTCACGAAGCTGGAACGTACGTCCGAGGTTCATGTTTTCGCTGATCTGGTGAGGCCCCCGGTAATCGCTGTAATACCCGGAGCCCGGGCTGATCGTCCCAGCTCCGACATCCTGCCATGCCGCGGGGTTGAGGACCCGCTCATTGATGTTGTTGGGATCGATGCAGTGGCAATTGATGTCGGCCAGGTACAGGGGCACGCCGGGAATCCGAGTCATCGGCGTACCCGAAGCGAAGGTATAGGTGCTCCATCGGCTGACTGTCGATTGCGGCGCCGAGATGAGGCCGCCGCTCGCATACCGCAGAGCCCCGCCCCAGGTCCAGCCGCCCGTCACTTCCCGAATCAGTTTGTTTCCGGTGACTTTAGGCGTCGTGTAGGTGATCGCTGTGACCCAGATATGCGGATAGTAGCTGGAAGCGAGCCCTCTCTGTATGGCTCGGTTGGAAGGATCGGCGTTGATATAGCCGCCCACGTCTATCGTCTTGGAAAACGTATAGTTGGAGCTGACATCCAGTCCGTGTGAGAAACGGTGGATGAATTTCACCTGGAGCGAATCGTAATAGCTGTTGCCCTTGTTGACGAACTGCGCCGACAGGGAGCTATTGTACATCGGGAAAGGCCGCAGGCTTTGCGCCACGGTCGCTGATGTCGGGAAACCGGCATAGTGGACCTTCACGCCGGCGGCCACGGCCGTCGCGGAACCAACCGTAGACGTCATCAACGTTCGGGTATTCGCATTGGAGAGATCGATGCCGAGCGCCTTGAGCCGGTCCGACGAAATCGCATTCAGGTTGGTGAGGCCGTTGGACGGTTCCCACACTCCCCGGTTGCCGACATAGGCGGCTTCAATCGACATGGATGAGGTCAACTGCCGCTGCAAGGCCACGTTCCAGTTGTTGACGCGGGCCGGACGCCCAGCGCCCGGATCGCTCCACAACCCACCCCACACCGCCGAAAACGTGTTCAACTGGCCGGCCACGGTATTGATGCCCGGATCCAAATTCAACTTACTCAGCGAAGCGGGGTCGTAGACGATGCCGTTTTGGAAGGTCGAGGAAATCATGCCGAAGCCGGGAGCGGACTGCTGAACCGAGTTGTATCCCAGACCGTTCAGCGAGTACCCCCCGCTCAGGTAAGCCCAATTGTCTCCTGCGCTGTAGGTGAAGCCCCAGCCGGCGCGAATGACGGTCTTCCTGCTGATCTGGTATGCTACGGCGAGCCGCGGCGAGAAAGCGAAGTTGTAGGTCTTCGAAAATTCGCAATTGCATCGGCCCGGGCCGTAGCCAGCAAATATGAAGCCGCCCGGCAGGCCGCCCGCGTTCGGGTTCGGCGTAATGCCGCTGACCTCGGACTGTCTGTCCCAAGTTTCCTTGCCGAGAGGCGTACGGTCCCAGCGCAGCCCCAGTTCCAGGGTCAATTTCTGCGTCGCCTTGAAGCTGTCCATGAAATACAGGCCGTCGGTAAGTCTGCGAAGCTGAGTAGCCTTCTGAGGGTTGACGGTAGTGGTATTCACGGCGCCAAGCAGGTAGCTGGCATAGCCGTTTCCGATCGACCCGCTAACCGACCCGCTTCCCACGGTCGTGGTCTGCAGGAATGGAATGGCCGTTTGCGCGCCGCTGAAGGCGTACACTCCCTGCGCCCCCTGATAGTTCGCATCGCTGTAGACACTTTGCTTGAATTCGAACCCGGCCTTGTAGGTGTGTTTTTCGTGATTCCAGGTCCAACTCCCGGTGATCGACCCGAGGTTGGTGTACTGGTGATCGGCCGTGTTGGGACCGAGACCACCGACACTGCCGCCAAGGCCGGTGATATTCGGGAAACCCGTGCCCGTCGCGCTGCCCACAAGACCCAGTTGACCCTTCACATCGTAATTCAGTACGGATTCCGGCACGCTGTCGGGATTGAGGAAGCGGAAGAACCCAACCCCCAGGTGCGCCAGCATGGTGGGCGAAAGGGTGCGGTCGAGGTTGAGACGGAGTTGGTTGCCGCCGGCGTTCTTTGGTCGTGCGCCTGACAAGGGTAAGGGCAGTCCGTCCGGATACGCGATCTGTTCGTTGGACTGATTTGACCAATAGAAACTCATTTTGGTGTTGGGCCCAAAGTCCTGATCGATTTTCACGCTGGGGATTTGCTGGTTTTGAAAGTTGAGCAGTGTAGGAGCCCAGTTGAGGGTTCTTTGGGCGCCGACCGGGGCCGGTATCATGTCCTGGATCTTGAGGGCCACCGGATCCATTTGGTTCTTGGGGATGATGTTACCGGTGTACGCGTTGCGAACCTGGCGCCCTTTCGCGTCCGTGTAGGTGCTTTTGGGGTCGAAGATCTGGTTCTGGAGGTATTGGTATCCGCTCGTCGGATCGGTAAGCATCACCGTCGGGCCGCTACAATCGGTCGAGGTGGGATAGAGCATGCAACTGAAATCGCCCTGGCGATTGGCTGCGGTTGGCACTGTCCCGGTCTGGGCCGAGGACTGCTGGGTGGTGCCGAACCTCTCCAGGTTGAAGAAGAAAAACGTCTTGTTCTTGCCGTTGTAGAGTTTGGGAATCCAGACCGGCCCGCCGACGGTGAAGCCATAGTCGTTCTTCCTGTCGCGGTCCCGCAAATGGTTAAAGGGATGCGCAGCGTCGAGGGCTTCGTTGGCCCACTCTTCGTACAAGGAGCCATGCAGTTGGTTGGTGCCGCTCTTGGTGGTGAAGTTGTACAAGGCGCTCCCGACCTGCCCGAATTCCGCCGAGAAGTTCGAGGACTGGACGGCGAATTCAGTGATGGCTTCGACGGACGCTGCGAGCTGTGTGCTGGTCCAGTTGCCCTCGTTGTTGCTGGTTGAATCCTGACCTTCCAGGTAGACCTTGAAACTGCCGTAACTACCGCCCGTGGGCAGGCCATTCACCGATGAGTTGGCGGATGTCCCCGCCACGCCCGGCGCGAGATAAGTGAAGCTCAGCCAGTTTCGGATGCCGCCGTTGACCGAACCGCCGCCGCCGAAGTTGATGGGGAGTTCGTTGACCTTATCTCCCCTGACATTCATGCTGATCTCGGCATTGTCGGTCTTGAGAACGTCAGCCGTCGCCGAGACGCTGACGGTCTCCGTCACCTGGCCGATCTCGAGGGCGACGTCGAGTTTGACCGTCTGAGCCAGCAAAACCGAAACTCCGGTTTGGTTCGCCGTCTTGAAACCTGTAGACGAAACAGACACGTTGTATTTGCCGACCGGCACCGACGTAATGGTGAAACCGCCGGTAGTGGTTGTCGTGGCCTTGTAAATACTGCCATTGTCCAGGTTCTTGGCTTCCACGTTCGCGCCCGCAACTGCGGCGGACGAAGGATCGGTCACCGTCCCGGTGATGGTTCCGCGATCGCTCTGGGCGAACGCAGCAAAAGCCAACAAAAAGCCGAAAACGAAAGACCTTCTCATATACCCCCAATTCCGGACCAAAGCCCGGGCAATCTGGCGATTGCTCTATTGTATTCCAGATCCGAATACCAAAAATCCCCCAAAAGTAGGATCGGCGGGGGTGGGGCAGATGGTTTCGCCTGCCCGCCACCTCACCAACCCGCGACCGTTTCGTACACCGGAACCGCCCGTACCTCCTTCAGGGACAGCGGCTCGGCCGGACGCGCGCCCGCGGAAAAGAAGATGGTTGCATCCTTGCGCAGCGGCAGGATCTTCAGTTCCAATTCACCTGCCGGAATCCTCCTCAGCCCCACTTCCCACGGCCGGCCGTGGTAGAAATCATCGGCAACGAGGCGGCCCCCGGCGTACAACCGTCCGACGTCGCCCTCGTATCCAATGCGCAACAGAATTTCGGAGACTGCCGGAGATTTCACCTCCGGGACGCGGATGGACCAGCGCGCCGCGGCATCGAAATCCGCGTCCCCCGGGGCCATCGCCACTTCCTGCCCCAGGCGGAGCGGCGCCGGTCCCGCGGCCTTGGCCAGTTGTCTGACCTCGGCCGCGACCTCGACAGGCTGCACCGCCGCCGAATAGCGCTGGAAGATCCCGTCCGCGCCGGCGGCGCTGAAGCCCTCCATCTTGCGGTCGGGATCCGGGAAAATGCCGAAGGCCAGCCGCGCCGGATCGGTGGAGCTCAGGTGGATGCGCTCACCCTCGAACCAGACATCGGCGGAGGACAGGATCAGGCGCTCCCGCCCCTGGAGGCGCGCCTTCCACAGGTTCCGCGCCTGCTCGCGCGTCAGGACCACAATCTGCACCGTCTGCCCGTTGCGCCCCCGAACCCGGATCGCGCTCCCGGTCCCCGGCGTCACCGTCTGAACCGAAACTCCCGCCTCCTGCCGGATTGCGAACTCCGCCGGTACTCCCGGCCAAGCCATGAACACGTACGTCTCGGGATCTTCCAGCCGGCACAGCAGCTGCGCCGTGGCGTACTGGAGCGTCGCCCCGCCCACCGGCAGATTCACCGGCCAGAACGTGTATGCCCCGCCGGGGATGTTCACCGGCCGGCGCGGAACGTCCACGGACCCGGACGCGAGCTTCACGCGGACCTGGAACTCCTTGCGCTCCGGAAGGGGATAGACTCGCTGGTAATTGTTGATAAAGAGGAAGCCGCTCCGGCCGTCGGACCGCACCGCCAGCCGCGGCGTGTCGCGGTCTTCCTTGCCGGCGGGCAGGCGGCCGGGCCAGTACGGCGGCAGGGGGGCCAGCAACGCGCCGAAATCCCGCAGGAACAGGTGAATCGCCTTCAGATCGCGGAACGAAGGGTTCATCTGCCCGTATTCGCCCAGAGGCGCCTGAAAATCGTACGACTTCACCGGGACGTCGTTGGGGTAACCCGTGGCCTGCGATTCCTGGAGCGTGGTTTCGCGGCCCTCCGGGTTGGTCCCGCCGTGGAACATGTAGTAGCCGTAGAGCGTCACCCCCGAACCGAGCTTGGCGATATCCGCCGCGGCAATATCGTCCGCCGTCATGAGCGGCCGGCGATGGTAGGCCATAGCCATCCCTCCTCCCATCTCCGCCGTGAGGAAAGGATACGCCGCGAAGCGCGCATCGATTTCGGGGCGAACGGGGCGCAGATCGGTTCCGACATTCTCTTCGCAGCGGATAGGCGTGAAAAAGTAATGCGGGCTGGGGAGCAACTCCGCAAGCTGCCGGTACCAGAAGCCATCCGGGTACCCTCCGAAAACGGGGATGACGCCGCGCCCCGGGACCGCCGCATTGTCCCACCCCGTGATGGTGTAGAACGGCGCGTCCAGCCCGGCTTCGCGGGCCAAGCCCAGCAGGGTCAGGATGTGCTCTTCGCCTTGCCCCGGCCCGGGAGAATGGTACTCGTTTTCGATCTGCACGCCGGCGATGGGGCCGCCGTCTTTCCAGAACAGGCCCTTCAACTGGCGGCCGATTTCGCCGTAGAACCGCCGCACCGATTTCAGGTAAGCGGCATCATTCGCCCGTACCGGCCCCTGGCGCAGCACCCAGTCCGGCAGCCCCCCGTTCCGTACTTCGCCGTGATCCCATGGCCCGACCCGCACCCAGGCGCAGAGCCCCGCGCGGCCCACGGCCTCGATGAACCGCCGCAGATCGCGCTGCCCCGACCAGTCGAAGCGGCCCTCCGTCTCCTCGTGGTGAATCCAGAAAACGTAAGTGGAGACGATCCCTACCCCGCCCGCCTTCATCTTCAGGATTTCGCGTTCCCAATCCGCGGCCGGGTAGCGCGAGTAGTGAAATTCCCCCATAACGGGAAACCACGGCTTGCCATCCAGCATCAGGTAGCGGCTGTTGATGGAAAGGAATCGCCCGTCCGGCGTCCGCCCGCCGGCGGCGAAAGCGAGCGGCGTGGGGGGCGGCGGTGGAACGGAGGCATCGACCAGAATTGCGGCGCGGCTGAAACCGGCCGCGAGGATCAGTGCGGCAGCCAGACGGGGGGCGGACGAGAGGGTCATGAGAAACCCTGAGTCTAACAGCGGGTGTTGCGGAGGGAATCAGACTAAGGTTGGATCGGGTCTCGTGTGGAGTGAGCCTCCGGCATGGCAGGCCGGGAGGCCCACTCCACCGCACGGCGCTCAGCGAAAAAACTCGATGCGCGGAAGCTGGGGGCTTTCGATCGAGGCCAGCGTCCGGTCGGAGGTCCAGCCGGCGCCGCGCACGTAGGCCGACGCCAGGAAGCATCGGTCGCCCAGCGAGACTCCCTTTCGAACGTAAGCCGCCGAGATCACCGCCTCATCAGGCCCGAATCCGGCTACCTCCAGATGCAGCGCGTCCACAGCGGCCACGGCCTCCTCGCGCGGCATCCCCCGGCCGACCAGCTTGGCGAGAACTTCGGCCAGATTAACCGCGCCGACAACGGCGTCCGGAGCGACGGCCCAGAGCCGTTTCGCGCCCGGCTCGTCCTGAATCAGCGCCAACACCGCCGATGCGTCCAGAACGGATCTATTTCTGCCGCTCACGCCTGGCCTCCGCCCGTCGCTCCTTGATCAACTCGTCGGAGAGCCGGACCCCGGCAGGAATGTATTTCCGCAGCAAAGCACGGGCCCTGCGTAAACCCTGCTCGCGGGTCTCGATCACCAGCGATCCCGCCTCATCCAGAGCGGCGTGGAGTTCCATCGAGGGATGGATTCCCTCTTTCCTTCTCCACCAGGATGGAAGCATCACTCTCCCCTGATTATCCACGCGCAAGGTAAGGCGTTCCATGTTCACCAGTATACCGCGCTACAGGTGTTCCAGCCCGCGCTGCAAGGCCGCGATCACCGCCTGCGTCCGGTCGCTCACCCCCAGCCTCTCCAGGACGACGCTGACATGGCATTTTACCGTGGCCTCCGTAATCCTCAGGGCGGAGGCGATCTCCTTGTTGCTCTTCCCGCGCGCCATCAGCGACAGGACTTCGCGCTCGCGGGGGCTGAGGTCCGAATTGGGCGTGCGCGCCGCCAGACTGCGGGCCACCGGCGGCGGCAGGAAGCGCTCGCCCTTCCGCACCCGCCGCAGCGCGTTCACCAGCGCGTCGTGGGACATGGCTTTAATAATGTAGCCCGCTGCGCCCGCGGCCAGCGCCTGGTGGATGTCCTCGTCCCCTTCGTACGTGGTCAGGACCACGCACCGCGCCGACGGGTCCTCGCCCCGGATCACCCGCAGCGCCTCCAGCCCGCTCATTCCGGGCAGGCGCAAGTCCATCAGGGTGATGTCGGGCCGGCGCTCGCGGAACATCCGGACCGCATCTTCGCCCGAACCGGCCTGTCCGCACACCGTCATGTCCGGCTGGGCATCGATAATCGCCGCGATTCCCAGCCGCATGATGGGATGATCATCCACTACCAGGACCGTGGATTTGTTCGCCGCGGTCATGCGGTCAGGTCCATCCCCAGCCGCGCGGCCGCGGCCGAGCGCGCGGGAACCTCCGCCAGGATCTCCGTCCCCGCTCCCGGCGCGCTGCGCACGTCGAATCGTCCGCCCAGGCGCTCCACGCGCTCGCGCATCCCCACCAGCCCGAAGCTCTCTCCCGCGGAAAGGGCCTGTCTCGTGTCGAACCCCCGGCCGTCGTCGGCCACGCGCAGGCGGATGATCCCGTCCTCATACTGAAGCTGAACGCTCACCTCGCCCGGCTGGCCATGCCGCACGGCGTTATGCACTGCCTCGCGCGCCTCGT
This sequence comes from Terriglobia bacterium, assembly GCA_020073115.1. Lineage (GTDB taxonomy): Bacteria > Acidobacteriota > Terriglobia > Bryobacterales > Bryobacteraceae > BOG-224. Next base: position 2,729 of record JAIQFU010000207.1, on the reverse strand, counting down.
CCACCGTGGCGCGCACCTGGACGCGGGCGCAATCCAGCAGTTCCCGCTTCCGGGGCCGGCCGTCTTCGCCCATCGACGCGACCGCTTCCAGCACGGCCGAGACGCTGGCGCAGCCCTGAATCACGGTGTCGTGCATTTCCCGCGCTACGCGGTTGCGCTCTTCCAGGACGGCTCGGAAGCGGGCGTGCACCTGCCGGAGGCGCAGCCGCCAGGCCGCCAGCACGGCGCCTGCCGCCGCCAATCCGCAGAGCGCCAGAAACCAGGGCGTGCGGTAGAGATGCGGGCGCCACTGAATGGCCAACCCGGCTTCGGTCAGGCTCTCCGGCATGTTCATCTCGAACGCCTGCACGCGGAAGCGGTACTCGCCCGGCGGCACGTTGGTGTAGTAGGCGGCGCGCCGGCGGAGGGCGTCGGTCCACTCATGGTCGAAGCCCTCCAGCATGTAGCGGAAGCGGATGCGCTCCTGCGAGCGCAGACGCACGGCGGAATACTCGATCTGCAGCTTGCCCTCGCCCGGCGGGGCCACCAGCCGGCCGGATACCGGCCCCTCGCGGCCATCCGCCAGCGCCCGCTCGATCGTCACCTTCGGCAGGCTCTCCGGGCGCGCTTCCAGCGGCAAGATCCGAACCGGCCCGCGATTGCTGGTCGCCTCGGCTCCGTCGGAAAGCCCGTAGAGCGTGACCGCCGGGCGAAACCCGGGGTGGTCCGCCGCCCGGTCGAGATCGCGGCGCGACACGGCGGAGATTCCGTTAGGACCGCTCATCCAGAACGCTCCGCGCACGTCTTCGAGAATCTGGTAGATGCTGTTGCTGGCCAGCCCCTGCGCCGCCCCCAGCCGGGCCAATCTGCCGCCGCGCCACCGGAAGAGACCGGCGCCGCGCGTGCCGAACCATAGCCCGCCGCCGCGGTCTTCGTGAATCGCCCACACCTTTTCGGAGGCGAGGCGCGCCGTGGCCTCGTCGCGGAGAAACGCGCCGTTGCGCCAGTGGCTCAGGCCGCGCTCGGTTCCGATCCAGATATCCCCGGCGCTGTCTTCCAGCAGCGTGCGCACGCTGAAATAGGCCAGCCCTTCGGGTTCGCGGTAACTGGTGAGCGCGCCGTTGCGCCAGCGGTTCAGGCCCTCGTCGGTCCCGATCCAGACGCTCCCGTCGCGGCCTTCCAGCAGAGCGCGGATGAAATCGTTGGTGAGACCGGCCGCTTTGGTGTATTGGACGCGCTCGCCCTTGTAGGTCCGAAAGACGCCGTCTCCTTCCGTCCCGATCCACAGCGCGCCGGATTTCTCCCGGAGGACGTTGCGCACCCGGATCCCGGCCGCCGGGGCGGCCACCGGTTCCGCGCGGTCCCGCCGCGAGTTGATGCGGTACAGATGGGTGCTGGCCACCCACAGCGAGCCGTCCGGATCGGGATACACGGTCCCGAAATCCGCATTGGCCGCATCCGGCAGCGGAAACGTGTTCATGGCGGCCCGGCTAAGACGCAGGAGACCCGTCTGCATCCCCGCCCAGATGTTCTGTTCGTTGTCTTCGAACAGCGCCAGGACGGTGCTGCTGGGGGGACCCTCGGGGCCCGTCACGCGGGTGAATCGCCCGCCCGCGTAGCGCATCAGACCTTCGCCGATGCTGCCGGCCCACAGCGTTCCGGCGTGATCCGCCAGGAGCGCGCGAACCGTGCTGGCGATCTCCGGCGCCCTCTGGAACCGCCCGCCCGCGCGAGTCAACCGCTGCAGCCCGGAGACGTTCCCGACCCAGATGGTCCCGTCGGCGGTCTCGAGAATGGATTTGGCCCGGCCCGCGCTTCCGAATCCCTCCAGGTGGTATTCCCGGCACTCGCCGCCGCGAATCCGCAGGACCGTGGATCCGGCAACCCACAGGTTGCCCGCGCGATCCTCCCGGATGGCATGGACCGCCACGGCGGGGACCTCACGGGTTCCATCCACGCGTACCAGCCTCTCGCCGTCCAGGCGGAAAAGACCGTCGTCGGTACCCACCCACAGGCTCCCCCGCCGGTCTTCGTACACGGCGCGCACGAACGGATTGCTCAACCCCTGGCCTGCCGAATACGCCCGGAAAGCGCCGCCGCGATACCGCACGAGCCCTCCGCCGTCGGTGCCCGCCCACAGGGCGCCATCGCGGCTCGTGGCGAGGCAGAAGACGCTGTCCTCGCGCATGGCCGGCGTGTTGTCGTGATCGAAGAGCAGGAAACCCGCGCCGTCAAACCGCACCAGCCCGCCGCTGGTACCGATCCAGAGATACTTGTCGGCGGTCTGGGCGAAGGCCTGCACCGTGTTTTCGGGAAGCCCGTCCTGCATCTGCCACACCCGTCGCGTGTAGCCGTCCGGCAGGGGCCCGGGAGCCGCGGCGTAAAGCGTGAACGGGAGCGCGAGCAGAGACGCCCGCGCGACCCGCGCGATGGCTGAAGCTTTCATTTCGCGGTTGCGGGGTATTCTAGCAGGTTGCGGGAAAAAGCAATTTGGACCACGGATAAACACGGATGAACACGGATAAGGCAAAACACATCCTTTGTGCTCTTGTTTTTATCCGTGTTTATCCGTGTTGTTCCGAAAAATGAGTCAGCCAGTGGCCCGTGCGTTAAGCTTTGGTCCGTGTTCTCAAGCGACTACGCAGTCCTTGGCCTTGGGATCGAGCTTATCGCCGGCCAACTCCGCCTTCAGCTTGTCCAATTCCGCGATCGCCTTCTTCACGTCTCCGTTTTTCAATGCGTGGCCCAGC
>JAIQFU010000206.1 GCA_020073115.1 Terriglobia bacterium | reverse complement strand
CTTGGAGGAAGGTTCGCATGCGTTTCACCTCTACTACGCTCGGCGCGCAGTGGTAGTTCCGAACCTTTTTAGACGAACGGAGGGGAGGATGGTTGGGGAAATACCGCCGGCGGTCGGCTTTTGCCGCCGGCGGTACTCTATCTCGCGATCCGGGCGCCGACGCCCTTCATTACGCCCATGACTTCCGCCAGCGAGGCCATGGTGGTATCGCCGGGGGTGGTCATGGCGAGCGCGCCGTGGGCCGCTCCGCACTCCACGCACCACTGTGGCGGCTGGTTCGCCAGGAACCCGTAAATCAGGCCGGAATCGAAGGAATCGCCGCCGCCCACGCGATCGAAGATCTCCAGGCCGGCGCGGTTGGTGGCTTCGTAGAACTGGCCGGCGTAGTAGCAGATGGCCCCCCAATCGTTGCGCGACGCCGTTTTGGCCTTGCGCAGGGTGGTGGCCACCACTTGGAACGGGAATTCCTTTACCACCGCTTCGATCATCTTCCGGAAGCTGGCGGTTTCGAATTCCGTGAGGTTTTCGTCCACGCCGGGGATGTCGAAGCCCAGGGCGGCGGAGAAGTCTTCCTCATTCCCCACCATCACGTCCACCAGTTCGGCGATGCGCCGGTTCACGGCCTGCGCTTTGGCCTTCCCTCCGTTCGCCTTCCACAGCGACGCGCGATAGTTCAGGTCGTAGGAGACCACCACGCCGTGGCGGCGGGCCGCCTGCATGGCTTCGATGGCCACGTCGGGGGTGGTCGGCGAAAGAGCGCAGAAAATGCCGCCGGTGTGGAACCAGCGGGCGCCCTGCTTGCCGAAGATTTCGTCCCAATCGATCTCGCCGGGCTTCATCTGGGAGGCCGCGGTATGGCCGCGGTCGGAGCAGCCCAGCGCGGGGCGCACGCCGAAGCCTCGCTCCGTGAAATTGAGGCCGTTGCGGACCGTGCGGCCGACGCCGTCGAACTCCACCCAGCGCACCAGCGACTGGTCGACGCCGCCCTGGTAAATCAGGTCCTGGATGAGCCTCCCGACCGGGTTGTCGGCGAACGCGCTGACCACTGCGGTATCCAGGCCAAAGCAGCGCTTCAGCCCGCGGGCGACGTTATACTCGCCGCCGCCCTCCCACACGTCGAACGAACGGGTAGTCGATACGCGGCGATCGCCCGGATCGAGGCGAAGCATGACTTCCCCGAGCGCCACCAGGTCCCACTTGCAGCCGGATTTCGGCTTTACGATGAATGCCATATTCTCCTCCGAATGAAACCATATGTTAAACCAAAGTGTGAGTATGTAATGGAGAACGAATCCCATCAGCCCGTAGCCCTCGTCACCGGCGCCAGCCGTGGGATCGGCCGCGCGATCGCCGTGGAACTGGCGCGCACGCACCGCGTGGTGGCGACTTACCGCGGCCGGCGCGATTGCGCGGAGTCCCTGCGCGCCGAGACCGGGGCTGAAATCGTGCAGTGCGATATCGCCTCGGCGGCGGATCGCGAGGCTCTCATCGGCTTCACGCGCGAGCGGATGGGCCGGCTGGACCTGCTGGTCAACAACGCCGGCATCGCCCCCGCCGAGCGGCGGGATATCCTGGAGGCAAGCCAGGAGAGTTTCGACGCGCTCATCGCCACCAACCTCAAAGGCCCGTACTTCCTCACGCAGCTTGCGGCGCGCTGGATGCTCGAACAGGGGGCGGGTCGCATCGTCTTCGTCACTTCGATATCGGCGTATACGGCTTCGCTGAACCGCGGCGAGTACTGCGTCTCCAAGGCGGGGTTGAGCATGGCAGTGGCGCTCTACGCCGCGCGCCTCGCTCCGCACGGCATCGGGGTTTTCGAGATCCGGCCCGGCATCGTCCGCACCGACATGATCGCCAAGGTGGAGAAGGCTTACGAGGAACGGATCGCGGCGGGGTTGCTGCCGCAGCGGCGCATGGGGGAAGGGACCGACGTGGCCCGCGCCGTTCGCGCCATCGCTGACGGCCTGTTGGACTACTGCGCCGGGCAGGTCCTGGACGTCGATGGCGGTTTTCACCTGAGGACTTTGTGAAGCGCTGAATCTCATGATCTCGATACACTCTGAAGGCGGTGACCGCTTGTACCGCGAGGCGCTGGCGTTCGCGGCGCGGCAGGTGCGCGCGCTGGTCGAGCGCGATCCCGATTTCTACCCGATGTACACCCACCACGGCCGGTGGCGGCACGATCTCCCGGCGTGGACCCACTGGTGCGACGGCTTCCTGCCGGGCATCATGTGGATCCTCCGGGCGCACTGCGGCGAATCGTGGCGCGCCACCGCGGAGCGCTACTCCAGGCGCCTGGAACCGCGCCAGTTCGACCGCGAGGTGCACGACCTGGGTTTCATCTTCATGTCCACCTACCGGCGCTGGTACGAACTGACAGGCGACCCCGCGCTCAACGCCGTCCTGATTCAGGCGGGACAAACCATGGGCCTTCGGTTCCGCGAGAAGGGCGCATACCTGCGCTCTTTCGTCGCCGAGGATTCGCTGTTCATCGATATCATGATGAACGTCGGGATCGTCTTTTACGCAGCGCTCGAAACCGGCGACGCGGCGCTGCTCGATGTCGCCATGCGGCACTGCCTGACCACGCGGCGCGTGCTGGTGCGCGGCGACGGGTCCACGGCCCACGAAGGAATCTTCGACCTGGAAACCGGGGAGTTCCTGAAGCAGACCACGCACCAGGGTTTTCGCCGCGATTCGTGCTGGTCGCGCGGCCTGGCGTGGTCGCTCTACGGTTTTGGCACGGCCTACGGTTACACGCGCGACCCGCGTTTCCTGCGGACGGCCGAAGCCTGCGCGGATTGCTTCATCGCGCAGACCCCCGCAGGCGGCGTGCCGCCGTGGGATTTCGATGCGCCGCCCGAAAGCCGCGGGCAGGTGGATACCTCGGCCGCGGCCATCGCCGCATCGGGCCTGCTGCAACTGGCGGGGATGAGCGCGGACCCGGTCAAAGGCGAGTTCTACAGCCAGTGCGCGCGGCGCATCCTCACTAGCCTTTGCGAGCAGTACCTGGCGGCGGCCGATCCCGCGTGGGAAGGCATCCTGCAGGGCGGCGTCTACCATATCCACAAGGGCCTGGGCGTCAACGAGTCCGTCATGTGGGGCGAGTATTTCTTTGTGGAGGCGCTGGACCGGGCGTTACCATAAGCGCATTATGAGCACACTGAATATTCCTAAGGACGGCGCTCTCGACCTCCTCTCACTGGGCGCCCTGGTCCATCGGCTGGACCCTGGAATCATACCCTTTCGCAAGGCGACCGAGTGCCTCATCCATGTCAGCGGCGGCGAGTTCAACGTGGCCGCCAACCTGGCGAACTGCTTCGGCATGAGAACCGGGATCGCCACGGCCATGGTGGATTACCCCATCGGCGAGCTCATCGCGGAGCGGGTGAGAGCCATGGGCGTCACGCCCTTCTACAAACGGTTCAAGCACGACGGCGTGACGGGGCCGAATATGGCCACGGTTTACAGCGACCGCGGCTACGGCGTGCGCCCGCCGGTGGTCTTCTACAACCGGTGTAACGAGGCCGGCAGCCTGTTGCAACCAGGCGATTTCGACTGGAACGCCATCTTCAGCCAGGGCGTGAAGTGGTTTCATAGCGGGGGAATCTTCTCGGCTCTGTCGCCCACCACCTCCGAACTCGTGATTGAAGGCATGCAGGCCGCCAAGGCCGCGGGCGCCGTGGTTTCCTTCGACCTGAACTACCGGGCGAAGCTCTGGGGCCGTGTTCCAGGCGGAGAAGAACGCGCGCGCGAGGTGCTGGGCCGCATCGCGCGCAATGTCGATGTGCTGGTGGGCAACGAGGAGGACCTCCAGAAGGGTTTGGGCATCAAGGGGCCGGAAGTCGCCGCCAGCTCCAAGCTCGATACCCGTACCTTCTTCGAGATGATTTCGCGCGTGGTGGAAGCCTACCCGCAGATCAAGGTGGTAGCCACTACGCTGCGCGACGTGCATTCCACCAACCGCCACAGTTGGGGCGCGGTGGCCTGGGTGGGCGGCGAGCAGTGCGTCGCGCCCGTGGCCGAGTTGGACGTCTACGATCGCGTGGGCGGCGGCGACGGTTTCGCCTCGGGCTTCATCTACGGCCTGCTGGCGGGCGAAGCGCCGCGGGAAGCGGTCCGGCTCGGCTGGGCCCACGGCGCGCTGCTGACCACGTTCCCCGGCGATACGACGATGGCGACGGTGGACCAGGTACGGGCATTCGCCAAGGGCGGTTCGGCGCGAATACAGAGGTAGCCGCAGCGGATCTCGAGCGGGGCATGCCTCGCTAACTAATTCGGGCTACGAAATCCCCCGCAGTTTGGGGGTTTCGTAGCCTGTCCCCGAATTAGCGGTACTCTCATTACTCCAGCCGCGCGGGTTCCAGCCTCGGCGTCAATGCGTGCACAATCGCCAGCGTGATTACATACGAGAAGCCCGCGAAGATGAACAGCGGCAGGTAACTGTGGGCCAGTTGCACGATGTAGCCCGTGGCGATCTGGATCAGCACGCTGGCGGCCGCTCCCGCCGTGCCCCCGATCCCTACCACGCTGCCCACCGCCGCCCGCGGGAACATGTCGGAAGCGATGGTGAACAGGTTGGCCGACCAGCCCTGGTGCGCCGCCGTCGCTAACCCCACCAACCCCACCACCACCCACAAGCTCTTCGAATAGGGGGCGTACAGCACCGGCACGACGCACAACGCGCACACCAGCATCGCCGTTTTCCGTGCGGAGTTGACGCTCCATCCGCGCTTGATCAAACCGCCGGAAAGCCACCCGCCGAAAATGCTGCCCACGCTGCAAATGTTATACACGATGAGCGTCGGGACCACGATCTGGTTCAGCGTCAGGCCGAACGTCTCCTGCATATACTTGGGGAACCAGAACAGGAAGAACCACCAGACCGGATCCGTGGTCGCTTTGGCGATGGCGAATGCCCAGGTTTCTTTGTGCGGGAAAAGGCGCATCCATGGAATCGACTGCAACCTGTCCGGCGGGTCGCTCTGGATGTACGCGAGTTCCGCCGCGGAGACTTTCCGGTGCTGTCCCGGCGCGTAGTAGAGCCACATCCAGACGACGATCCAGATGAACCCCAGGGCGCCGGTGGCGATGAAAGCCGACTGCCACCCGTAGTGTTCCGCCAGCCAGGGCACGGACAATGGGGCGATCACGGCCCCCACGTTCGCCCCGGAGTTGAAGATCCCGGTGGCCAGCGCCCGCTCTTTCTTGGGGAACCACTCGGCCACCGTCTTGATGCAAGCGGGGAAATTCGCCGACTCGCCCAAACCCAGCGCGGCGCGCGCGATGCCGAAGGTCAGGGCCGAGGCCGCGGCGGCGTGCGCCATGGCCGCCACGCTCCAGAGGCCCACCGCCACGGCATACCCGATGCGCGTGCCGATCCGGTCCATCAACCGCCCGGCGACCAGCAGCCCGATTCCATAGCTGGCCTGGAAGGCGGCGGTGATGTAGCCGTAATCGACCGTGGTCCAGCCAATCGAGGTTTCCAGCGTTTTCGCCAGGATGCTCAGCACCTGGCGGTCCACGTAATTGATGGTGGTGGCGAAGAACAGGAGGGCGCAGACGGTCCAGCGGACGCGCGAAAAACCGGGCGTGGCCGCGGCGGTGGGTGAGGTCATGATGTCGCCTTGCTTTACGAACGCGGCCGCTTCGCGAAGCGTTCGAAGTTCCCGCGGAAGAGCCGGCGGACATCGTGGCGGATGTCCGCGCGCGTGGGCTGCCGGCCGTCCTCGGACATCAGACGATAGCAGTTCGCCAGCACCGGCGCCAGCGTGCGGCGCGTATTCCGCCACTTGTAGATCACCTGCTCCAGGATGCGCGCGTCGGAATGCTGCGGGATGAAACTGGTCCCCAGCATCTCCAGCCGCTCGCGGGTCATCTCTTCCACGATCGAGGGGTTATTGAGGAACCACCAGCACCCGAACGGCATCAGGTTGGCGAATTTCCGCGCGTAGACGCATAGCTCGTGCTGGTTCTCGCGGCTGAGCACGCTGGTGAGGAACCGGTTCTGCGGATACTCGCGGCAGAGATACTCGAGCGAATGGAGATCGGCCTTTCCCACGGCGTCCCCCGCCAGTTTCAGCGCCGGGTTCACCAGGTAGCGGACGCCGATCATGAGCGACAGGGGGATATCGAACTCGCGGCACGCCGGCAGCACCGCCTCGGCCAGCAGCCGTCCGCGCACGGAACTCTCGGGGAATTGGAACGTGTCGGGCAGGGAGACGGCCATGTAGACCGGGTTGATGCGCTCGCACCACTCCGCCAGGAAGCGGCGCACGTCGTCGATCGAGTGGCCGCCGGCTTCCGCGTCCACGCGGCAGCCCAGGGCGTTCAGCACGCGCCAGTGGTCCGCCCACTTGTTGAGGATGCGGTCCAGGCGCAGCACCGGAAGGAAGCGCGGGTCCGGGTCGGCGCCGCGCTCCCAGTGGGGAGCTTCATGCGGGTCCAGGGGATCGTTGGTCATCACCGCCAGGTCGATCCCGGCGAGTTCGAAGACGCGCGAGATATGGGAATCGAGCTTCTGCGCGGCGAAGAATGCGCGCGCCTCTGTGAGGTCGGGCGCCTGGGTGGGAAGACCGAACGCCTGGAGCACCGCCACGACGCCCCGCGCGGCTTCGGAAACGGGCGCGTTTTCCACGAACAGCGCGCGCCAGATCGCGTCCGCTTTTTCCCGCTGCGTGAGCCCGAAATACTCCCCGACCGTGATCGATGAGGACCGGAAGAGCTCGGCTTCCAGGTAATGATACGTAATCAGATTATCGATGCCCCACAGCCCGTTGTCGCCCAGCGACGGCATGAAAAGGTGGGTGTGGACGTCGATGAACGGAGTGGCTTTGAGCTCATCCTCGACGGCCGCAAGAATCTCGCCCGGCGCCAGGGAGGCGGAGGAATCGACAATGACGGATGACATATTCGGAGGTTATGCCGCGGAACGGGGCGGTGTCAATGTCTGAGGATTCAGGAGGCGGGCCGCCGCGATGTTTTTCTCCCGTCTCCTGACTCCCGCCTCCTTCACCATCAAATCGTCATCGCCAGGAAGCCGCCATCCACCGTCAGCAGCGACCCGGTCACGAACGAGGACGCGCGCGGGGACGCCAGGTACACTGCGGCGCCCACCAGTTCGCTGCTTTCGCCGAAACGGTTCATCGGCGTGTGGCGCATGATGCTTGCCACGCGCTCCTCGGTCAGCAGTTTCCGGTTCTGCTCCGCCGGGAAAAACCCGGGACGGATGGCGTTCACCCGGACGTTGTACGGCGCCAGTTCCCGGGCCAGGAATTGGGTGATCTGGTTGACCCCCGCCTTGGCGATGCCATAGGTAAACACTTTCGAAAGGGGCGGCCCGGAAGAGGCCGAGGAGATGTTGATGATGGACCCGCCGCGTCCGGCATCCACCATCGCCTTGCCGAACACCTGGCAGCCGAGAAAGATGCTCTTCAGGTCGATATCGAGAATGCGGCGCCACTCCTCTTCGGTGATCTCGAAAAACGGGGTTCCGGAGTTGATTCCGGCGGCGTTGACGAGGATGTCCACGCGCCCGAAACGGTCCAGGATGCCCGCGAGGGCGCTCTGAAGATCCGCTTTGCTCGTGGCGTCGCACTTGATTCCAATGGCCTGGCCTCCGGCGGCGCAAATGGCCTTGGCGCGTTGCTGCGCGTTATCGCCGTTCACGTCCAGGACGGCGATGGAGGCTCCGGCGCCGGCCAAACCCTCCGCCATGGCTCCGGCCAGAACGCCGCCTCCGCCCACGACCGCGGCGACCAGGCCGTCGAGAGAGAAGATTCCATCATTTGCCATGAACCGATGGTATCAGGGTGTCACGGCATCGATCTGCGATACCCTGGTCTGATGAAGGATCTCCGCCGCCTCCTTTGTATTCTCGCCGGCGTCTGCGCGCTCCTCTCTGCCCAGCCGGCCCCCCGCGGCGCGGGCCACTGGGAAGGCGTGCTGAAGGCGCCGAATCAGGACGTCGCCCTGACCGTGGATCTGGCGAAGAACCAGAAGGGCGAGTGGATCGGAACCCTGAGCATGCCGGCCCAAGGTGCGCAGGATATCCCGCTCAGCGATATCAACGTGCAGCAGGAGACCGTGCATTTCGCCATGCTCAAGGCGCCGGGCGCTCCCGTGCTGGAGGGAAAGCTGTCTGCCGATGGAAACGCGATCACAGGCGCTTTCGCGGCAAGCGGCCAGTCCATTCCTTTCGAACTCAGGCGCACCGGCGAGGCGAGCATCAAGACGCCGCCGCCGAGCACGCCGCTCTCCAAGGAATTCGAAGGAAACTGGGAGGGGGCGCTGGAGGCCGGCGGCCAGCAACTGCGGCTGCTCTTGAAGCTGTCTCGCGCCGCCGACGGGATCGCCACCGGCAGCGTCACCGGCATCGATCAAGGCAACGTCGAAATCCCCATCGGCACGATCACTCAAAAGGATAAATCCCTGCAGTTCGAGATCCACGCGATCAACGGCTCGTACGCGGGCACCCTGAGCAACGATGGGACGCAGATTACGGGAGCGTGGACCCAGGCCGGCAACTCGGCCCCGCTAGTGTTCAAGAAAGCCAAGTAGGACCAGCATTTACCTCAGCCTCAGGCTATTGCTCAC
>JAIQFU010000205.1 GCA_020073115.1 Terriglobia bacterium | reverse complement strand
TCAGGTTGTTGCGCTTGACGTACTCGTAGAACTCGGTGCCCGGGTAGGGGTGGGCGATCGAGACCTGGACGGTCTCCGTGTCCAGCCGCTTGGCGAAATCGATGGTGCGGCGAATGCTGTCCCGCGTTTCGCCCGGGAGGCCGATGATGTAGTCGCCGTGGACCAGCAGGCCCAGTTTCTTGCAGTTCGCGGTGAAACGCTGGGCCATCTCCGCCGTGGCGCCCTTCTTGATGTTCTTCAGGATCTGCGGGTCGCCCGATTCGTAGCCCACGATCAGGAGCCGGCAGCCGGCTTCCTTCATGGCCTTCAGCGTGTCGTAATCGGTGGTCACGCGCGACGTGCACGACCACGTGAAGTTCAGCGGCTTGAGCTTCCGGCAGAGATCGATGGTGCGCTCCTTGCGGTAGTTGAACGTGTCGTCGTCGAAGAAAATCTCCTTGATGCCGGGAAACTGCTCGATGGCGTAGCGGCACTCGTTGGCCACATCGTCCGTGGAGCGCAGGCGCCAGCGGTGGCCGGAGTGCGTCTGCGGCCAGAGACAGAAGGTGCACAGGGCGGGGCAGCCGCGCGAGGTGTAAAACGCGAGGAACGGGTTGAGGAGAAACGGGACGTTGTAACGCGTGATGTCGAGGTCGCGCTTGTAGACCTTCGTCACCCAGGGCAGCGCGTCGAGGTCTTCGATGGCCGCCGCTTCGGGGTTGTGGACGATCGCGCCGTTCTTGCGGAAGCTCACCCCCGGGAGTTCGTCCAGCCGTTTGCCCCGGGCGTAGTCCGCAATCTGGTAATCGAATTCGCGGCGGACGATGAAGTCGATGGCCGTGGTCCCGCGCAGGGTCTTTTCCGGCTCGATCGTCACCGGCGGGCCGACGAAGGCCACCTGCAGCTTGGGATTGGCGTCCTTCATCATCTCCGCCATCTTCACGTCCACGTGAAAGCCCGGAGTCGAGGTATAGAGCACCAGAAGCTCGAAATCCCTGGCCATTTCCACCGTCTGTTCGATGGAGATCTTGTGCGGCGGAGCGTCCACCACCTTGCTGTCGGGAAGCAGGCCCGCGGGGTAGCACAGCCAGACGGGATACCAGTAGGATTCGATTTCGCGGGAAGCGGGCCAGCGCGAGCTGGCGCCTCCGTCAAAGCCTTCGAAAGAGGGGGGATTCAAAAAGAGCGTTCGCATTCGTTCTCCAGTGGAGCGGCCCCCGTGAGGCGCGCCGCGGCTATTGCGCGCCGGCCTCGCCCATTGCGCCCCGTTTCGAGCCATCGACCGAAAAGTTGCTGTAGTCGATCGTCAGCTCCGCTTTACCAACCAGACGCGTTTCCACCACGCTCTGGACCTGCCGGGGCACGGAGATCCCGCCGCGAATCTCATAGGTTCGAACGAATTGGACGCGCTTGAGGAAGATGGAGGGATTCTTCACGAGATATCCCGCTTCCTGGAGCCGGAGATAGGTTTCGGCGTCGATCCAGATATCGCCCTTGAACAAGCCCTGGCGCTTTTTTCGCGGCGTGACCTGAAAGATATGAACCACCCGTCCATTCAGTTCACCGCGGCCCTTGTATTTGAACTTGTAGTTGTCGGGGGTGACGGCCAGCGAAGGAGACTGGTCCTTCTGCGCTTCGGCCTCGGCGGAAAGGTAGCGCGCGATCACCTGGTTCTTGACTGTGCCGTCGCCTTCGAAGCGCAACGCCTCGTAGGTGATGCGGCCGAGCGCGGTAATGCGCCGCAAGGCGTGGAGCCGGCCTTCTTTCTTCAGCTTGGGGAGGGAGGCCTCGATCTCCATGTCCATGGACACATTCTTCAGCAACTGCGCCTGTCCGCGCGAGACGGCGCAATAATTGTCGACGATCGCTTCCGGCGGCAACGCCGCGGAGTCGTTCGCAAGGCAAACCGCCGACGCGGCGAACACGAAGAGTAGGCAGAGCTTCAATCACCGACCCCGATGGCAGACTATGAACAAATAAGTCTATCAATTACATGACGCTTCGGGCAATCGAAGGTTACTTCGTACTCTGTTCGCCTGCGGGTTTTCATCCGGCTTTTCGCACTTTTCCTTTCCAGCCCGAGTGCTGCAGTTCGTCGGCGAGGTCCTCCACGTGGATCGCCCCGGCATGGTCGAGGATATCCTTGGCCCTTCCGGCGCGGTCGCCGGAAACGCCGTGCACGGTGACCAGAGAGCCGCCCCGGCGCACCCCTTCCTCATAGAATTCGGCTTCCTCGTCGGAAACGCCGGCATCGCGCAGCAGGCCGATAAAGCCGCCGGCGGCGGCGCCCGCGGTCAAACCCGCGACGGCGCCGGCGATGGGTCCGGCGACGAACAGCGGCCCCAAGCCGGGAATCGCCATGGCGATGACCCCGGCCGCTAACCCGGCGGCGCCGCCGATCCAGGCGTCCGTCCCGGCCTCCTCCTCGGCGCCGGTCCCGTAGACCGGCCCGATCTTGGGCGTGTCCTGCGCGGCCGTATCACCGGCGATGAAGCTCACCTCATCGCGGGTGAAGCCGCTGGAGAGGAGGGCATCCTGCGCCGCTTCGCCTTCCTTCCGCGTTCGAAAGAACCCCGAGATTGCTTTGGCCATAACGGCATGGACAGCCGCACGGGAGGCGCCAATGTCTGTGGCGCACGCTTCAGCGCCGCCGGATTTGATAGCACGCTTTCCCGAAACCCACCGGTAAGCTGCTGAAAATGTGGAGTGGGCCTCCGGCCTGCCATGCCGGCTTTCCTGCCGGCATCGTACCCGCAGGAAGGCGGGCATGGCAGAGGCCCACTCCGCCTCCGGTTTCCGGCTGTCCCCACCCGCCCCCGCTGACGCGTCGCCACGACTCTGCTTCACCGGTAGGAAGAGATGCTCGCGGCGCGGCGGTTGAGTTGGTCGGCGTCGCCATACCGCCGCTCTTTGCTCCGCACCGCCGCCAGGGCGCGCAAGGTCTCCGCCATCTAGGGGCCGGGCGCCACCGAGGTCCGTTCCTGGAGGTCCAGAGCGGCGGTCAGAAACCGGTCCGCCTCGGCGTATTTGCCCTGGAGAAAGCGGAGGATGCCCAGATTGCCTTCCGCCGTCCAGCGTTCCGGGAGACAGGCGGGGCAGGATTTGTCGAGCGACGTCAAGACGCGCCGCAACTGCGCCTCGGCGAGGCCGAACTTGCGTTCGCCCATCAGGATCAGGGCCTCCTGGTTGCGCACGCTCGCCACCACGCGGTGGTCGGGACCCAACAGCCGCTCGTAGATGGCGATGGCTTTCCGGTAGAGCGGCTCGGCGCGCTCGGGCCGGCCCGCGACGCGATGCGTTTCGGCCACGGTGGAGTACATGGAGGCGGCGTCGAGCGAATCGTCGCCGCTCAGTTTGACCGCCAGGCTCAGCGCCCCCTCTGCCAGCGCGTTGGCGTCGGACGGAGGCTTGTTCCATAGATGGCAAAGCGCCAGGCCCGCCAGCGCATGCGCCAGTTCCATATCGTTGGGAGCGCGCGCGCGCAGAATGGGCAGCGTCTCCTCGAACAGCGCCTGCGCGCCGTTCCGGTCGCCCAAGGTCAGGCGCGTCGCGGCGAGGTCGTTCATCGCCGCAAGAGTGCGAATGTGTTCCCGGCCGAGCGCGCGCCGGTCCAAGGTAACCGCCTCGCCGTACGATTTGAGCGCCTCGGGCCGCTTGCCTTGCGACGCCAGCGCGTGACCGAGGTTGACCAGCGAAGCTCCGAGGTGGGCCTCATACTGCGGCCCAAGGGACCGCCATTCCGCGATGGCCCGCTCGTACAGCGCGATCGCTCCGGCGTAATCGCGCCGATTCGCCATCGCCACGCCTTCTTCGTTCAGATCGAACGCGGCCTGCGGCTGAGCCGAAGCCGCCCAACTCGCGATGCCCAGCATCCCGAATCGCAGCCAGTTCATATTCCCCCCCGCTTGAGATTGGACGGCATTGCCGCCGGTTGGTCCTGCGGCGGAGTGTAAACTCCGGCCGAACTACGCGGTGTTACGCTTGGGGCATGCCTCCCTATGAGATCGGAAGCGGCCGGGGCCCGAGCGGACCGCAGCGGCGCCGCATCGCGCTGATCGCCGCGCTCGCGCTGGTGGTGTTCGCCGCGCTGGGCGCACGGTCCATCGCGGCGTATGCCATCGAGGTGGCCTGGTGGAAGGAACTCGGCCAGTTCCGCACCTGGCTGAGCATGCTGACCTACAGCGTGGCGCCGCTCGCGGCCGCGACCCTCGTGGCATTCGCGGCGCTGTGGATCGCCCACGCGCGCGCCGTCAAGTTCGCCGGTACGGGACTGAGGGAGCACCGCATGTACGCCAGGATTTCCGCCCTGGCGCTACTCGCCCTGGGGTACCTGATTTCGGCGGCTTCCATCGACACGTGGACGGTGGTGCGCTTCGCCGGGTCGCGCGGACTGCCCGCGGCCGTCACCGCCTGGCACGACGCCGTGTTCCAGAAACCGCTCTCGTTCTACCTCTTCGATCTTCCTTTCTACGGCATGCTGCGGGGGTACGGCCTGGCGCTGGTAATCTTCTGCATCCTGGTTTACTGGATCGCGGCGCGCGCCTGGCAACTGCGCTACAAGCTGGGGGATTTGATGTCTCCCGGGGGCGCCGTGGGGATCGACGCCCGGATCCTGTTTCGCCTGGAGGGCGGGCTGGAGTCGGTCTTCCTGCGCGGCGCCGCGATCGCGCTACTGCTGGCCTTCGCCCTTCAGTTCTTCCTGGGGCGCTACGAAATGGTCTACAACCAGCACGGCACGTTCCTGGTGGGTATCGATTACGTGGACGAGAAGATCGGGCTTCCGCTGCAATGGCTGGTGATCGCGGCCTGCCTGGCCGCGACGGTCCTGGTCTGGATGCGCCGCTGGATGCTGGCCGCCTCCATGGCCATCGCCCTGGTGATCGCTTTCATCGCCCCGCGCGCCGTTTCCGCGCTGTATGTCCGGCCCAACGAGATCTCCCTGGAACGGCCCTATATCCAGACCCACATCCATGCCACCCGCAGCGCTTACGGCATCGAGCAGAAGGTCAAGGAGGTGGACTTTCCCGCGCAGCCCGAGGCGCCCATCGATACCGCCGCGCACAAGCCACTGCTGGACAACGTCCGGCTGTGGGACTGGAACGCGTTCCATCCCACCATCACCCAGCTTCAGGCGCTGCGCACGTACTACGTCTTCAACGACAGCGACGTGGACCGCTACACCATCGACGGCCAGTATCGCCAGGTGCTGCTTTCGCCCCGCGAGCTGGATGTGCGCCAACTTCCCGACGCCGCCAATAACTGGATCAACCCGGCCTTCATCTACACCCACGGCTATGGCCTGGTGCTGTCCGAGGTGGCCAAGATGACTTCTGACGGCCTTCCGGTGCTGCTGATCGACAACGCCCCGCCGGTGGTGAAGACGAACAGCCTCAAGCTCACGCGCCCCGAGATCTACTACGGGGAATCGACCCACGAACCGGTCTTCGTCAATACGGCGCAGGAGGAGTTCAACTATCCTTCCGGCGAGCAGAACGTGCGCGCGCGGTACCAGGGCCGGGGAGGCTTCCCGATTTCCTCGTTCGCCATGCGGTTAGCCGCCACCGTCACCGAGGGGGAGACGAAGATCCTGCTGACCGACTACTTCACCGCCAATAGCCGCATGATGATCCACCGCAAAGTGCGCGAGCGCCTCCAGGTATTGGCCGGGTTTCTCCAATGGGATACCGACCCGTACCTGGTGATTACCGCCGACGGCCGCCTGGTGTGGATTGTGGACGGCTACACCACCTCCGACGCGCATCCCTACTCGCGGCCCCTCGACGTGTCCGACATGGGCCGGCTGAATTATGTGCGCAACGCGGTGAAGGCCACCGTCGACGCCTACGACGGCGAAACCCGGCTCTACGTGTTCGCGCCGGACGACCCCATCATCGCCGCCTATCAGCGCCTTTTCCCGGACCTGTTCCGCCCGGCTTCCCAGATGCCGCCCGACCTGCGCGCGCACGCGCGCTATCCCGAAACGCTGTTCCGCATTCAAGCCGAGATATACCGCACCTACCACATGCTCGACCCGCAGTCGTTCTATAACAAGGAAGACGTGTGGGACCTGGCGCGCCACACCTCCGACCAGACCACGGAGGCGGTCACGCCCTCTTATGTGATGGCCACGCCGCCCGGGGCCGACAAACCCGCGTTCCTGCTGTTGATCCCGTTCACGCCGCATAACAAGAACAACTTGATCGGAGTGATGGAGGGCCTCTGCGATGGCGACCGCCTGGGCGACCTGTCGGTGCTGCTGCTCTCCAAGCAGGAACTCATCCTGGGCCCCATGAACGTGGCGGCGAACATCAACCAGGACCAGAATATTTCCAAGGACCTGACGCTGTGGAACCAGCAGGGTTCGCACGTGCTGCGCGGCCAGATCCTGGTGCTGCCGGTAGGGAACACGTTCCTCTACGTGGACCCGATCTACATTCAGTCCACCGAAGCGAGCATGCCGCAGTTGAAGAAGATCGTGCTGGCGGTAGGCAACCGGCTGATCTACGCCAACAGTTACGACGAGGCGCTGACGCAGCTTTCGGCCGGCGCGCAGCAACTGATCCAGCGGGCCAGCGCGCCGGCGCCCGCCGCGGCGCCCGGGGCGCCCCCGGCCGCGCCCGTTGCCGGAGCCGACGCGCGCCTGCAGCGCGTCCGCGACCACCTGCGCCGCTATCGCGAGTTAGCCGCGCAGGGGAAGTGGGCGGAGGCGGGGAAAGAGTTGGAGGCGATCGAGGCGGAGGTGGGAAGGTAAGAGGGGCCGGGAAGATGCCGTGCGGTTGTTCCGGATAGCCGCCGGCGTCCCGCCGATTGCCGCCGGCTCCGGGCGGGTTAGCGATCCGCCGTAGGTTGGCGCCCCGCAAGCTCCGTTCAAACTGCGCGAAACAGGTCCAGATAGTCCTCGGCTGCGCGGCCGCAGAAGCGAGTTTTTTCCCTAGAGCCGTACATCCTGCGTCGCGGTATAGTATCTCCGACTAACTGCGATGTCTCGATCCAAATGCTCTTTGAAATCTCTTCTGGCCTCGGGGTTGCTTTTGGCCGCCACGGCCTTTGGCGCACCCCAAACAAGCGATGCTCCACCGGTTTTGATCGGCATTCCGGTTGACCCGTCGGCTCCTGCTCTGCCGACGTCCGCAGAGACCGCCGTCGCGCAAACATGGCGAAGCCCGGACTACCGCTTCTTCGCCGCCGCGCCCGCGGAGAGTCTCATCGGCGAGGTGGTTCGGTCTTACCTTCAGGCGAATCCACCGATGATGGGCGTAGCCTCACCGCCCACCTTGCGCCTGGATTACGTGCAAATCGTTCCCGGGGTCCAAGGCATCCCGGATACCGCTTTTGTCCGGTTTGTCCAAATACACAAGGGAATCGATGTCATCGGCGGCCAGGTGGTCGCCACCGTGCGCTTGAACGCCGCGGAAAACCGGATCGATTCCGTCGAGGCGCTGCTGTTCCCAGCCGTCCAGACGGCAGCCGATCCCGGGGCCATGGATGCGGCGCGAGCCGCGGACCGGATTCGAATCTACCTCGGCGCCAATACCTCGGGGTTCACTACGCGGCCGGTCGGAGAACGGGTGCGCTGGCTGCGCGGGCAGTGGAGAACGGTACAGGAGTTCGATCTTCAGGGCGCGGGCGTGTCCGCCGCGGTGGACGAATCCACGGGGCAGATCGACATATGGGATGCGCGCGTTTATGCGACCTACGCCGGCAAAGTCTCGGCTCGTCTGACGTTGTTCGATCCGCAATCCACAACGACGCTGGACACTGTCCCCTTGCGGGACCTTCAGGTGACCGACGGCGCCGCAGCCGGGACTTACACCGACGCATCCGGAAATTTCACCCTGACCACGCCCGCCACCAAGGACCTCCCCGTTCCGCTGAGCGGGAAATGGGGCGTGGTGATCGACCAGAATGCGGCGCCGCTCGTCGTGACCATTCCGGGCGGGGCGCCGGGCCCCGTCCAACTGCTCTTTAACCCGTCCGGCGACCTGGAGACAAGCACCAGCCAAACCAACGCCTACTACCATGAGAATCTGATTCACGACTGGATTCTCTCCAAGGGCGTCAAGCCGTCCGGCATCGACGTTGCGCTGCAGATATACGTCAACCTGACCGCGACCTGCAACGCGTACTTCGACGGCTACAGCATCAATTTCTACAAGTCCGGCGCCGGCTGTATCAACACCGCGTACGACACGATCATCTATCACGAGTACGGCCATTTTATCGACAACTCCATTGGCGGTATCACCGATGGAGCGCTGGCGGAAGGCTGGGCCGACGTGATCGCCACTTACGCCACCGGCCAGCCTCTTATCGGCGAAGGTTTCTACATCGGCCAGCCGGACAGTTTCGTTCGCAATGCATCCAACACGTATCAGTACAACAGCAATGATGAGACTCACAAGCTAGGCCAGTCCTGGATGGGGCTCGCCTGGGACTTGCGGCAAAGCCTGATTGCCCAGCTCGGGCGGGACGCCGGCGTGGCGTTGGCGGAGAACCTGGTCCTGCCGCTTCTGTACGACAACTCGCCGGATATCCCCTCGGCCGTGCGGGCCCTCGCCGTGCGGGACGGGTTTGACGGCAAGACGGGAGGTCCGCACTATGCCCTCATCATGGCGTCGTCTCCATCACTGCTCCGTCCGACGGCTCCGATCTCCAGGGCATCGTGGCGATGACGGGGACGGCAAGCGATGAGTTCGGCGTGACCCAGGTCGTGATTGAAGCGGACGGAAGGATGCGCGGCATCGCTTCCGGGGCGTCAACGTGGAGTTTCTCACTCGATACCACCACGCTCTCCACCGGAGCCCATATGCTCACAGCGCGCGCGTTCGATAAGAGCGGCAACGAAGGGACGTTTTCCATCCGGGTGAACGTGCGT
Source organism: Terriglobia bacterium (assembly GCA_020073115.1). Taxonomy (GTDB): domain Bacteria; phylum Acidobacteriota; class Terriglobia; order Bryobacterales; family Bryobacteraceae; genus BOG-224. The sequence goes on along the minus strand of JAIQFU010000205.1, from coordinate 5,331 downwards.
CCTTCCCAACCGGTAATCACCAGCCCGGCTACCGCGAGTGCCAGAGTGGGGGCGGCCTTCAGCTACACCATTACGGCGACCGGCAGTCCGGCCAGTTTTAACGCCGCCGGACTGCCGGCTGGATTGACGGTCAATACGGCCACGGGGAACATTTCGGGAGCGCCGCTGGCGGCGGGTGTTTTTTCGGTGGCTTTGAGCGCCACAAACTCCGCCGGAACCGGGACCTCCGTGTTGACCTTGACCGTGGCGCCCGCATCGCCGGTAATTACCAGCCCGGCTACCGCGACAGCCACGGTGGGGACCGCTTTCAGCTATACCATTACGGCGACCAACAATCCGGCCAGTTTTAATGCGGCCGGACTGCCGGTTGGATTGACGGTCAATACCGCCACGGGCGCGATTTCCGGGACGCCGCTGGCGGCGAGCGTTTATTCGGTCACCTTGAGCGCCACAAACTCCGGCGGGACCGGGATCTCTCTGTTGACCCTGACCGTGGCCGCGTCACCTCCAGCCCGGCCGGTAATCACCAGCCCGGCTACCGCGGCAGCCATGCTGGGGGCTTCTTTCTTCTACACCATTACGGCGACCAACAGCCCTAACAGTTTTAATGCGGCGGGACTGCCGCCTGGACTAACCATCAACACGGCCGCGGGGACGATTTCGGGGGCTCCGCTGGCGGCGGGTGTTTTTTCGGTCACCTTGAGCGCCACGAACTCCGGCGGGACCGGGACCTCTCTGTTGACCCTGACCGTGACCGGCACGCCGCCTCCGTCCGGCCGCACCGCGTTTGTCACATCGATCAGCGTAGCGGACGCGAGCGCCGGCAACACCATGCCAAACTGGGTGGGCATGAAGATTCAGGTGGGCGGAACTCCGGTGGTGGTGACGTCCCTGGGGCGGATTTACATCTCCGGCAACGCGGGAACCCACATCCTGAAACTGGTGGATGCGGCGACCGGCGCCGATCTTCCCAACGCGGTGGCGACCGTTACCATGGCGGCTCCGGCATCTTCATCCTTTGTCTATGCCGATCTGCCCGCGCCGGCGACGCTCAATGCGGGGCAGGCTTACTACGTGGTGACGCAGGAATCGCCCGGCGGAGATTCGCTCTATGAGGCGACGGCCACGGTACAGACAACCAGCGCGGCAACCGTCATCGGGCCGGTGAGCTACCGGCGAAGCTGGTCCGTTACAGCGGCGCCGAGTTGCACTTACGGGCCGGTGGACTTCAAATACCAGACCCAAACCACCCCCTCCCGGCCGGTGATTACGAGCCCACCCACGGCCACGGCGGTGGTCGGCTCCAGTTTCAGCTACACCATTACGGCTACGAACAACCCCACCAGTTTCGGCGCCATCGGATTGCCGGCTGGATTGACTTTCAACACAGCCACTGGCGCGATCTCGGGGGCGCCGCAGGCCGCGGGCGTCTTCTCAATCGGCCTCAGCGCCACGAACGCCGCGGGGAGCGGATCTTCCGTGCTGAGCCTCTCCGTGACCTCCACACCGCCTCCCTCCGGCCGAACCCCGTTTGTCACGTCGATGAGCGTGGCGGGCGCAAGCCTGAGCAACAGCCTGCCAAACTGGACCGGCATGCAGATTCAGGTGGGCGCGGCTCCGGTCGCGGTGACGTCTCTGGGAAGGATTTACGTCCCCGGCAACACGGGAATCCATACGCTGAAACTGGTGGATGCCACGACCGGCGCCGACGTCCCCAATGGCTCGGTGAACGTCACGATGGCAGCTCCGGCATCCTCGTCGTTCGTCTATGCCGACCTGCCTGCGCCGGCGACGCTGAGCGCGGGGCGTGTTTACTACGTGGTTTCCCAGGAGTGGTCGGGCGGCGACACCGTGTACGATGGGACGGCCACCGTACAAACGACGGGCGCGGCCACCGTGCTGGGACCGGTGAGCTACCGGCGCGATTGGGCTCCCACCACAGCCCCGAATCGGACGTACGGACCGGTGGACTTCAAGTACCAATGAATCACCGCCCCCTGCGGCCGCGGCTCTGGAGCCAACACAGCCGCGACCGCGGGGAGCGGCGCTCAAGCGGCGCGCTACGCCGACGGCGGGATGTTCTGGTTCCTGCGGAACAGGTTGGCCGGGTCGTATTCCTTCTTGACTGCGGCGAGGCGCGCGTAGTTGCCTCGATAGCTCGCCGCGATCCGCTCGTCCCCTTCCTCCATCAGGAAGTTCACATAAGCGCCTCCGGCCGAGTGGGGGTGGAGGGCGGACCAGTACGAGCGGACCCACTCGCGGTATCGCGGCATGGGGCCGGGCTCGGGGCTGACGGCGGCGAGAACGTGGACGAAGTTCACGTCCCGGTAAGCGAACGCCGTATCCCCCGAGGCCACGTCGTGAACCGCTCCGTCGAGCGGATAGATGTGGACGGCGGAATTGACGGTGGGAATCTCCGGACCGTAGCGGACGTGCCCGGCGATGACCGGCCCGGTAAGGGAGTCGACGAAATCGGCTTTCCAGTAATGATAGAGGCCCTTGGGCAGCAGAGGGTCGAACATGCTCTGCACCGCGGGATAGGGCGCGGCATGCCCCACGGCGAACGCCGGCGGGCCGAACTCGCGGATGGGGCGGGTGACGCGCTCGCCTTCCTCCAGGTCCCCGGAATAGACGTACACGATGCCGCACAGGGTCTTCCCGTGCAGGTGTTCGGGGAACGGCGGCGCGGGGGGCACGATCAGGTAGGCGAAGAACGCGCTCAACTCGCGCGGCGCGCCGGCCATGAAATCGCCAAAGAAGCGGAGGACCTCGGCGCCCTTTTCAAGCGGGTAAAGCGCGGGGCCCGCATAAACCATGCTGACCGGGTGAAGCCGGAATTCCAGCGAAGTCACCACGCCGAAGTTGCCGCCCCCGCCGCGAATCGCCCAGAAGAGCTCCGGGTTTTCGGTGGCGCTGGCGGTCAGCATGCGGCCGCCGGCAGTAACCACGTCGGCCGAGATCAGGTTGTCGCAAGACAGGCCGTAGCGCCGGGTCAGGTACCCGAAACCGCCTCCCAGCGTGAGGCCGCCCACGCCCGTGGTAGAGATGACGCCGCCCGGGGTAGCCAGCCCGAAAGCGTGCGTGGCGTGATCGAGGTCCCCCCAGGTGCAGCCCCCGTCAACGCGGGCCACGCGCCGGACGGGGTCCACGCGAATGCCTTTCATTCCCGAAAGATCGATGACCAGGCCGCCCTCGCACGTTCCAAAACCCGGCACGCTGTGGCCGCCGCAGCGCACCGCCGGGGTCAGTCCTTCCTCCCGGGCGAAGTTGATGCAGTGAATCACGTCGGCTACGTCGGCGCACTGGACGACCAGGCGCGGGCGGCAGTCGATATCCGCGTTGTAGACCCGGCGGGCAGCGTCGTACGCGTCGTCGCCGGGCCGGATCGCCTTGCCGCGCAGAGCGGAGACGAGTGTTTCCATAGCCGGTTCGGCTGGGCCGGCCGGAACGGGCGCAGAAGATTGTCCCATAGTTTTCCCCTCCAGTAGAATTGTGTCTGCCAGTTTCCCGCGGACCGGCGCGGCAAGTCAAGCCCGGCGCTGGCGGGAATTAACCTCATACGCCGGAATCCCGGGTAGCGCCGGGCTGCGGCCGCCGGCAAGGCGGTGGCGCCGCTAATTCCCCGCCCCCCCGCCCGTCTTTAGGCTGGAAGAAGCCTGCTAGGATGAAAGCGCTAGCCTTCAAACTTATGGAATCGTCCGCCAACCAGCCCGCCGCGGACCTGGAGGCGGTCTTCCGCGAGAATCACGCCATGGTGTTCCGGGCGGCCTACCGGATCACCGGCAACGCCAACGACGCGGAAGACGTGCTCCAGACCGTGTTTCTGCGACTGCTCAAGCGCGAGCCAAGCTCCGAACCCATTGAAAACATGGTGAGTTTTCTGCACCGCGCAGCGGTGAATGCAGCCTTGGACCTGGTGCGGCCACGGCTCCGGGGACATCCGGGAATGGCTGCGCGGGGCCCTGGGCCGGCTGAACCCGCGGATCGCCCAGATGTTCATCCTGCGGTTCTTCGAAGGAAAGGACAACCCCGAGATCGCGCGCATTCTGAACACCACGCCGGGGACGGTGGCGGTGACCATCTCCAGGACCCGCGACCGCTTGCAGCAGGAATACCGTTCGTACGTGGGAGGCGTAGCATGATCCCCGAAATGAATCCGATGGATCCCGAGCTGGAACGAGCCGTTTCGGAAATTCGCGACGAACCCATCGATCCCGCGGTGGTGGAAGCCGCCGCCGGACGCGTCTGGGAGCGCCTCGCGGCGCAGGTCCAAAACGACCTGCCCGACACTCACATTCGAAGCTGCGCCGATTTCCAGGCCCTGATCCCCGAGTACCGCGCCGGCCGGCTGCCGGAAGCCCGCGCCCTTCTGCTGAAGGACCACCTGCACCAATGCGTCGCCTGCCGCCGGTTCTCCGAAGGTAAAGTGGTGGCGTTCCCCGCGCCGCACCTGGCCAAGTCCCCCTCGCGTCCGCGGTATGCCGTGCGATGGACGGCCGCGGCCATGGCGGTCGCGGCGGCCGGCGCTTTCGCGTGGGTAGCCATCGACCGGTATGGAACCCGCTCGGGCCGGGCCTATATCCAGGCCCTGAACGGCGCGATTTACGAGATCTCCGCGACCGGCGTTCGCCCCATGGCGGCCGGGCAGGACTTGCCGGACGGGGTCGCGATCCGGACGGCGAAGGATTCTTACGCCACGGTGCAACTGCGCGACGGCTCGACGGTGGAGGTGCGCGAGCGCTCCGAATTTTCCACTTCCGAGAGCGGCAAGGACCTGACGGTCCACCTGAACCGCGGCGATCTCATCTTCCAGGCCGCCAAGCGGCGTGCGGGCCACCTTTACGTGGCCACGGCGGACTGCCGCGTGGCGGTCACCGGAACTGTGTTCAGCGTGAACGCCGGGGTCAAAGGCTCGCGCGTTTCGGTGGTGCAAGGCGAGGTGCACGTGGCGCAGGACAACCAGGACAAGCTCCTGCGGCCGGGCGACCAGAGCGTCAGCGGGACGAACCTTTCTCCCGCGCCGATTCAGTACGACATGGCATGGAGCCGGGACACCCAGCGCTTCGCTGCGCTGGAGAAGGCGGTTCCCGCGGGCGCCGTCAGCCCGCTGCTCAACCGGATTCCCGCGACGGCCGTGTTCGTGGCCCTCATCCCCAATGCAGGGACATCTTTGAACGACGCGCTGACTCCCCTGCGGCAGCAGGCCGCGCAGAACCCGCAGCTCCGCGCCATGCTGGCCGGCCGGGGGCTGGAGATCCAATCCGTGCTCGGTAAGCTGCAGGCCGCCGGCGAATACCTCGACCAGTTGGCCATTGTGGGCCTGGCGGAGGC
>JAIQFU010000204.1 GCA_020073115.1 Terriglobia bacterium | reverse complement strand
GGAGATGGAGGCCCTCACGGCGGCTTCGGTAGCGGCGCTGACGGTCTACGCTATGGTCAAGGCGCTCGACAAGTCGGTCGAAATTCAGGATCTGTACCTGCTGGAAAAAACCGGAGGAAAAAGCGGCGATTACCGCCGCGAAAGCCATGATTAACGCCGCGGTTCTCACCATCAGCGATTCCGTCGGCGCAGGGGCGCGCGCCGATCGTTCCGGCCCCGCGGTGCGTGACCGTTTGGAACAGCTGGGCTGGAGAGTGTCGGTTATGGAGGTGATCCCGGACGAAGCCCCGCAGATTACGTCCCGGCTGGCGACCCTGGCGGATGGTGGCCAGGTGTCGGCGATTTTCACGACCGGCGGGACGGGGGTGGCGCCGCGCGACGTGACGCCGGAAGCCACGCGCGCCGCTCTGGACCGCGAAATCCCGGGTTTACCCGAGCTGATGCGGGCGCGGGGGCGGGAAGCCACGCCGCTGGCGGCGCTGTCGCGCTCGGTTGCCGGGACGCGCGGGCGGGTCTTAATTGTGAATCTTCCCGGATCTCCCCGGGGCGCGGTGGAATCTCTGGATGCGATTGTGGAATTGGCCCCTCATGTGCTCGACCTGCTGAGAGGGCAGACCGACCATGCGCCGGCCCGGCAGGAGTAGTATGCGACTTCTCTTCGTCACGCTGATCTGCGGTCTGCTGGGGGGGCAGCAGACTACCCGGCCTCCGCAACCGCCCCCCAAACAGCCGCCCCCGGTCCCGGAGACCGTGGCTCCCTCGACGATCGGACCGCCGCAGGCGAACGCGCCCTCCACCGTCGGCCCGCCTTCCACCGCGGCCCCCCGGAATCCGGCGCGCCAGCAGCCGCGCACGCCGGAGGTGGACGATCCCAATAACCCGACCTTCGGCACGACCGTTTCCGAGGTGGTGACGCCGGCCCTGGTCTTCGACCGCGCCGGGGGATACGTCAACAACATCAAACCTTACGAGTTCCACCTGTACGACGACGACAAGGAACAGAATATCCGGGTAGTGGAAACATTCACGCCCATTTCGCTGGTGATCCTGATTCAATCCAACGCGGACGTGCAGGGACTGCTTCCCCAGGTGAACAAGATCGGCGGACTGATCGGCCCGCAGGTGATCGGAGACGCGGGGGAGGCGGCGGTGATCGCCTACGATTCGCGCATTCGCACCCTGCAGGACTTCACCACCGACAAGGACAAGATCTCGCAGGCGATCAAGAAAATCCAGCCCGGCAGCGAGAGCAACCGCATGGTGGACGCGGTGGAAGCCGGCGCCCGCATGCTGCGGTCGCGTCCCCAGAACCGGCGCCGGGTCATGCTGCTGGTGGGCGAGACGCGCGATATGGGCAGTGAAGCGCGCGTGCGGGAGACGTCACGTTACCTGGCGTTAAGCAACATTCTGTTCTTCGCCGTGGACATGTCGCGATTCGTCACGACGCTGACCGCCCCGCCCAAGCCCGCGCGACCCGACCCCTTGCCCCCGGCGATGCATCCCATGCCGGCGAACGTGCCGGCCACGCCCACCACCGTAGCGCAGGCTTACGGGATCAACGGGCGGGCGGAGTTCGTGCCGCTTCTGGTCGAGATTTACCGGGACGCGAAGGCGGTGTTCAAAGCCAACCCGGTTGAAGTCTTCACCAAAGCGACGGGCGGTACGGAGTTCGGATTCCACAGCCAGCGCACGCTGGAAGACGCGCTCACGGGAATTGGCGAGCAATTGCACAGCCAGTACATCATTTCCTATACGCCGGGCGCCGAGAAATTCGGTTTCCACACGATCGTGGTACAAGTGACAGGGCACCCCGAAGTGGAGAAGATCCTGGCGCGGCCGGGGTATTGGCTGGGACCGCTGTAGCGCAGGGTTAGAGCCTGCCGTGGCTGCTGCCGCCACGGCAGGCATGAGCGCCCACGCTACATGTTTTCTAACTTCAACTGGTTGTCCACCGAAAAGACCCCGCTGACCCCATTGGCGCGGATGCCGGCCACGTCTTTATCGGCTTTGCTGGCCACCACGCCCACCAGCGTCACGTGCCCGCCGCTCACGATAATATGGATCGGCGGAACCGCCTGGAGCGCATAACGGTTCAGGCTGGGCTCGCTGTAAATGGCGCGGTATTCGGCGAGCCGGATGCGGTCGTCCATGGGGGAGAGCGGTAACACCTTGATCTGGTTATCCACCTTGGTAACGCCCTCGATGTTCTTCACCACTTTTTCCGCGTCGCTCTTGAGCGTGGGCCGGGTGACGTCTCCCATCAGGGTTACGACGCTCCCGTTGACGCGGTACTCCAGGTCGTCGAAGACGCCGTAGTACGGAAGCATGACCAGTTCGTGGCGCACTTCGCGCACGATCCGGTTTTCGGACCGGGCGCCGGGTTCCACGATGCGGTTGGCGGAACTTCGGTCATTCTGCGCCGCCGCGGGGGCGGCAAGCACGGCCGCCAGCGCGAGCGTTCCGAAACAGTATTTTGCAGTATTCATCTTCCCTCCATTAAGAGGAGATGCACGCCCCCTGCCGCATTGGTTCAGAGCGGGGCAGGTTTTGTGGGGCCGATTACTTTTTGGCGGGGCCGCGGACGATCACACGAACCGCGCGGTCGCCTGCATCGGTGGAGACAAAGCGGATATCGACGCGCGATTTGACCTCAGGCCTGGGACCTTCGAAGCGGGTATCGGGAGTGATGGCGAAGGTTTTGGATTCCTTCCCCCCGGCGCCGGTCACGGTAAGGCTGCCCTCGGAAATGGCGCTCACGGTTCCGGAAAACATCCCGTTTTTGGGCGCGGCCGTCTTCTCCTGCTCCTGCGCAGTAAAGGGCGCGGGAGCGGCGCCGCAGGCGAGCGCCACCCCCAGAATGAGAAATCCGACAAGCCGCACGATATCCAGGGTATTCGAGCGGCATGAAGCGCAGGTAAAACGGGAATTAAAGTTCGTTCATTATCGGTACGCCGCCGCCGGGCCGGGCATGCGGATCCAGAGGGCGCCCGCCTAGGCGCGGATCTCGCGGCGCGCCAGCTCCACCGTGTCGGAGCCCATGCCGGGCGCGGGGAGACGGATGATGAAGCGGGCGCCCTTGCCCGGCTCGCTTTCCACCTCGATTTTGCCGCGATGGGCCTTCACGATCCAGGCTACGAAGCTCAGGCCGAGGCCCAACCCCTGCTCCGGGCCGGGGGCGGCGCCCGGGCCGGGCACACGGTAGAAGCGATCGAAGATGTGGGGCAGGTACTCGGCGGCGATCCCGCGGCCGGTGTCTTCGATAACCATCCGGATGTACTCCGGCCCCCCATCCGCCCCCTGGCCGGCGTCGGGGTTGCGCAAACTTACGCTTACTCGGCCGCCTTCGGGGGTGAACTTGATGGCGTTGGACAGCAAGTTGGAAATCATGCGCTCGATCTGCACCCGGTCCACCACGGCGGGGCACTCCGGGGGCAGGTCGGTGGCGAGGACGATTCCAGCCGCCTCGGCGGGGATTTCGAACTGCTCGACGAGGTCCCGAATCACCTGGCTGAGGTCGAGACGCGATTTCTGGAGAGTCAGTTGTCCCGATTCGGCCTGGGACAGCAAAAGCAGGGCGCGCACGATCTGCGACAGCCGGTCGGTGTCCTGGAGGGCGTTGAACATGGCTTCCCGATACTGTTCCGTGGTCTGGGCGGTGAACAGGGCCACTTCGAGCTGGCCGCGGATCGCGGTAATAGGAGTGCGCAGTTCGTGAGAGACATCCGCGGAAAACTGCTTCATCTGGCGGAAGGATGCCTCCAGGCGCTCGATCATGCGGTTGAAGGTCAGGATCAGGTAGTCCAACTCGTCGCCGGCGCCGCGGGCCGGAATGCGAAGGCTCAGGTTCGAGCCGGAGATGCGCTGCGCGGCCTGGGCCACGGCGCGGACGGGCGAGAGCGCGCGGCCGCCCATGATCCAGCCCAAAAACGAAGCCAGGATGAGGGCGCCGGGGATGACCGCCAGGTAACGCCAGGTGGTATCGCGGAGGATGTTGTTGTAGCTCCGCTGGGAGATGCCGATTGCCACATAGTAAGGCAGGCGGCGTCCGCCTTCCATGTGCCCTTCATCCAGCGCGATCCCGGAGCGGATGAGGTAGGGCGTCCCGTCCGGCGCTTTCCGATAATCCCAGAAGGCCATACTCTCGGGGTTATTGGGCTTGGCGGCGGCCTGCTGGGCCGCCTTCATTTTCCTGCGGATCTCCGCGGGCCGGTCGATGCCGATTTCGCGGTAGGTAGCGGAGACGGCGGGCTGATTGGGGAGGGGCTCCTGAAGCGGCTGGCCGTCGGCGTCGGTAATCAGGTAGACCGATTTGATGGCCAGCACGATGCGGCTCTCGTCGGGGTCCTTGTCGTCGTAATACCAATAGGCGGCGTTCTTGCCCGTATCGGTGTTCTTCTCGATGCGCAGGGAGGCTTTCAGCGCGGCCCACCGCTCGTTCAGCACGGAGTGCGCCTGTTTATCGAGCGAATCGGCCAGGTTGGCCCGGAACAGTCCCATGACGGCGATCAGGGGGACGGTGAAAAACAGGGCGTAGGTAGCGGTGAGGCGAAAGCGCAACCCGCGGCTGATACGGCGGAAGTCGCGCCCGACGAGCATGTTACGCCTGCCGTTCGGCGGGAGCCTGCTCCGGCGGCCGCTCCGGGGGCCTGTCGGGCGCTTCGATCATGTAGCCGATTCCGCGGACGGTCTGAATCAGCTTCTGCGGGAAGCGGTCGTCGATTTTGCTGCGGAGGTGGCGGATGTAGACGTCCACGATGTTGGTGAGGCCGTCGTAATCCATGTCCCACACATGCTCCACGATCATGGTGCGGCTGAGGGGCCGCCCCTTGTTGCGCATCATGTATTCGAGGATTCCGAACTCCTTGGGAGCGAGGTCGATGGTCTCGCCTCCCCGGGTGACTTTGCGGCGGATGCAGTCCAGGGCAAGATCGGCCACCTGGAGCCGCTCGGGGGCGGGCTGGCCGCGCCGGAGCAGGGCGCGCACGCGCGCCAGGAGTTCGACGAAGGCGAAGGGCTTCACCAGGTAATCGTCGGCTCCGAGTTCCAGGCCCTTGACGCGGTCGTCCAGGCCGCTGCGGGCGCTCAGGATCAGAACCGGAGGGCCGAGTTTCTTATTGCGGATCCTCTCCAGGACCTTCAGGCCATCCATGTCGGGCAGCATGAGATCGAGGATCACCATGTCGTAGTCCGTGCCGTGGAGGTGATCCATAGCGGCGCCTCCGGTAAGCGCCGCGTCCACGGCGTAACCGGCCCCTTGCAGGCCCCGGCACAGGAAATCGGCGATCCGCTTCTCGTCCTCGATTACCAGGATGCGCATCTCTTTTCAGCTTAGCGCAGGCTTCACCGCGGCGCGGGCGCCGACGCCTAACTTAGTCTACTTCGTGGTACAGCCGGCCCGATTCCACCGCGATCTGGCTCAGGTTGTAGCGCATGGCTGCTTCGAAGGTGGAGAGGGAACGGCGCGTCAGCGCCCAGGCCGCGGCGGCAAGGAGGGTGGTGGCGGCGATCACGATGGCGGGAGAGCGGAACAGCAGGAAATGCTGGATCCCGACGGCTACGGCTATCGCGACGGCGCACAGGATGGCCAGCGGCATCATCACAGCCTGGCGCTTGGGGTCCATCTGGTTTCCGAACGGCACTCCGTCGATCAGCCCGAGTTCCAGCCCCAGGTACACCGAAACGGCGGCGGTGCTGTATGCCGTGAAGAGCCCCGCGTGCCACACTCCCCAGAACCAGGCGAGGATGCCGAACTGCACGGCGTTCGGCAGCAGGATGACATTGATCCAAAGCAGCGCGAATGTGCCGCGCGCGACGCCCCGGAAGGCGCCCCGGGGCGCCAGTTGGAAAATCCAGATGGCTTTGTAATCGTTGCCGTAGGCCAGCGCGGAGCAGACCGAGAGAAGCAGAAATCCGAACAGGTGCGGCATTACGTGCATGGAGCTGAACTTCCCGGTGAATGGGTCGGCTCCCAGGCCCTTGGCGAACAGCGGAATTGGAATCAGCAGCGCCGGGAGCAAGGGAACGACCTGCCGGCGGAACTGGTAATCGCGCCGCATCATGCGCGCGACGTAGGCGAAGCCGGCGCGGGCCGCGGAGCCGCCGAGGAAGCGCGCCACCAGGTCTCCCTGGCGCGAGCGGCGCGAAGGGGCACGCGGAGCGGCGCCGCCGCGTATCATGCCGGAGACGCGGATCAGGTAGTCCGCGGAGAGGGATCGGAGGCCAAACACGACGACGGCCGCCGCGGCCAGCGCCGCCGCCGCGCCCAGAGACCAGGCGACTTCGGGTCGAGCCAGCCACGCCGGGAAACGGACGCGTGCGATCAGCTTGTTCGCCTGTCCCCATGCCATCATGGCCAGGAGCGGCAGGATGGCGGCCAACTGGCTGGCGGCCTTCAGGCGGCGCACCGGGACATAGCGCATCAGCCATCCGTAGGCGGCGCAGCATAGGAATCCCGCCAGAAGCCCCACCGCCATGGCGGCGGCCAGGTGGGCGGCCGCGAACCACTTCGGCGCGTTTTTCACGAACGAGCCGGCCACCGCCGGCGCTACATTCAGCGCCGGAACCAGATACAGGACGACCCGCAGCAGATGCGTCAGCTTCGCCGAGGTGTAGGTGGCCCCGTTGATGGGCTGATGGGCGAGCACCAGCGCTTCCACCGGATTCACCAGGCTATTGCCGGCCTCGGAGATGAGGACCATGAGCAGCATCAGCGCGGTCATCATCAGGAACAGGGCAGAGTATCCCGCCGGCGTGGAATCGCTCATCAAGAAGATCACGCTGAATGCCGCCGAGAAGAGGAAGTACAGCCACGCGGAGAACTTGAGAGCCAGTTTGTTCTGGCCGAGCTGGTCGGCGATTTCGCCCTGTTCGCTCAGCTCGGCAAAGAGATCGATGAGGAGCCAGAAGCGCTTGGGGTCGTCGATCCCGAAGCGCCCCAGAAAACGCGAGCCGGCGGGTCCGCGGAGAAGCCGTTTGAGAGCTGCCTGGAAGGACTTCATGACCGCAGGGCTTCGATGATGCGCGCCACGCCGGGGTCGGCGTCGGACGCGTGGGTGAGCTGCCGGAAGACATCTTCGAGCGACGCCTGCCGTGTGGTGGCCTTCAGGTCGTCCGAGGTGGAGTCGGCGATCAGGTCGCCTCTGTGGATGATCAGCACCCGGTTGCAGACCTTTTCGACCACATCCAGGACGTGGGAACTGTAGAGAATGGTCTTGCCGGAGGAAGCCAGGGCCGCGATCAGGTCCTTCATCATGATAGCCGCGCTGACGTCGAGCCCGGACAGGGGCTCATCCAGGAGGATGAGGTCCGGGCTGTGCAGCAGGGCGGCGGCGATCAGAATTTTCTGCCGCATGCCTTTGGAGTAAGTGTCCAGCCGGCTGACGCGGTCCGAAGAAAGGTTGAAGGTCTCCAGAATGTCCTTGATCCGGGTTTGCAGCGCGCCTTCCTCCACGTCGTGCAGGCGGCCGGAGAGTTCCAGAAACTCCTGCCCCGTGAGGCTTTCGAACAGCGCCGCGGCCTCGGGGACGTAGCCGATATGCTGCTTGACATCGACGGCCCTTTCGGGAAGCGAATAGCCGGCGACGGAGACGGCCCCATCCGTGGGGGCCAGGATTCCGGCGATGATCTTGAGCGTGGTGGTCTTGCCGGCGCCGTTGGGACCGAGGAGGCCGACGACTTCGCCTTTGTGGAGGGAAAAGGAGATCCGGTGCAGGACCTCCGCGCGGTTATAGCAGAAGACGACGTTGGAGAACTGGACGATCGGGTCTGGCAAGACGGTATGGTAGCGCCGGTGGCTGCTTTCCGCCACCAGTTGTTTTGGCTTGCAGACAAAACAACCGGTGGCGAAAAACGACCACCGGCGCTACTTACTTCAGCTTGACGGGGTCGGGCGGCCTCGTGGGCAGCTTGGGCGGGCTGGTCTTCAGCCGCGCCATCAACTCCGCCACCGCGCGCTCCAGTTGCGGATCCCTACCCTCGATGACGGATTTCGGGTCATTGTCCACTTCGATGTCGGGGTCCACGCCGTGGCCTTCGATGATCCATTCGCCCCTGGTATTCGCGAAACCGAACTCCGGCACGTTGACGTGGCCGCCGTCGATCAACTGCCCGTGGTCGGTGATGCCCACCACGCCGCCCCAGCTTCGCTTTCCGATCAGCGGGCCGAGCTTCGCTTCGCGGAACATGGCGGGGAAGATGTCGCCGTCGGAGGCCGAGTTCTCGTTGAGCAGCGCCACCATCGGTCCGGCGAAGGCATCGGGGTAGAGTTGCGGGTCCTCCACCGTGCGCGAGAACTGCGCCGCCAGAATGCGCTGGCCGAGGCGTTCGATGAGCATGCGGGAGACGTTGCCGCCGCCGTTGGCCCGCACATCCACTACCAACGCGTCTTTGCGGATCTGCGGGTAGTACCACTTGATGAACTCGCGGATACCGTCGGCGCTCATGTCGGGGACGTGGATGTAGCCCGCGCGCCCGCCGCTCAGCTCCGAGACTTTGCGGCGGTTGGCGTTCACCCAATCCAGGTAGATCAGCTTGCTTTCGTCGGTGATGGGCCGGAAAGAGACGGTGCGGGATCCCTCCGCGGCAGGTTTGGAGTTGAGCGTCAACTGCACGGGGTTGTCGGCGGCGTTGCGCAGGAGGCGATAGGGGTCGTCCTGGCCGGTGAGATCCTGGCCGTTGATGGCGAGGACGTAATCCCCCACCTTGGCGTCCACCCCGATCTCGGTCAGGGGAGAGCGGTAGATGTCCTCCTCGTTCTGGCCCTCGAAGATTTTGGCGATGCGAAAACGGTTGGAGGCTGCGTCGAGATCGAAGCGCGCGCCGGGCAGGGCTACCCGCGGGCGCGGCGGGGCCGGGATATCGCCGCCGTCGATGTAGGCGTGCTGGACCGTCAGCTCGGAGATCATCTCGCTGATCACGTAGTTGAGATCCGAGCGGCTCGCCACGTTGCCCAGCAGGGGAGCATACTGCTTGCGCAGACCCTCCCAATCGTAGCCGTGCATGTTGGGAGCGTAGAAGAAATCGCGGTACCGGCGCCAGACTTCGTTGAAGATTTCGGCCCATTCCTCGGCGGGGACGCGGTCCACGTAGAGGCCGGCGGTGGAGACCGTCTTCTTCCCCGTCGCGCCCGTGGGCGTGGCGTCCATGAGGTTGAAGGTGGCCCCCTGCCGGATCAGGACCTTGGAACCGTCGCCGGACAGGATGAACTGTCCCGCGTCGTCCATGAGAGTGGTCTCTTTGCGGTCCTTGCTGGAGAAGATGCGGATGGAATCCTTCGTCTCCGAGGCGCGGCCGTAATAGGGGGCGCCGCTCACCATATAAAGGAGGTAGCCGGATTTGGCGCGGAGACTGGCGTAATTGTTCGCGTCCACGGGGACGCGCGCCACGCGCGTGGCGATGCCGTCGAAGTCGATGGTCAAATCTTTCGGCTTGTCTTCCTTTTTGGCGTCGTCCTTCTTCGCCTCGTCTTTGGCGATCGTCACCTCATCGCTCTCGGGTGGAAAGGGGTGCTTGACGTCTTTCCGCAGCGCCAGCGCGTAAATATCCGTCTGGCGGTTGGTGGCGTAGTTGAATTCCGATTGGGAAATCACGGGCGCGAAATCGTGTTTGCCGAGGAAGTAGAGATAGCTGCCGTCGGGGTCCCAGGCCGGGTTTCCGGAATCGAAGTACTCGCTGGTGATGCGGTGGAGCTGCCTGTCGGCGCCGCTCCACACGTAGACCGAGCCGAACTGGTTGGCGTTGTTCATGCTGAACGCCAGAAACTCGCCGCGGGGGGCCCACTGGTAATCGAGAATATCGCCCCGGGTGGAGTGGGCGATCTCGGTCAGGGCGCCATCCGCCGCGCCGACGACGTAAAGCCGGCCGTCCTTGTCGGCGAGGGCGAGGCGTTTGCCGTCGGGCGACCATTCGGGCCAATAGCGTAGGGCCTTGCCGCCCTGGGTGAGCTGTTGCGGAGGCGCTGAGCCGTCCTGCGGAGCAAGCCAGACCTCTTCTTCGCCGCCCTTGTCGGAAACGAATGCCACCTTGGAGCCGTCGGGCGACCAGCGCGGCCACTTTTCGTGCGCGCCGGAGGTGCGGGTCAGGTTGCGCGTAGGCCCTTTTTCGATGGGCGCCGAGAAGATGTCTCCGCGCGCGCCGAAGAGCACGCGCTCGCCCTTGGGGCTGAGCGCGGCCGATTCAATCAGGCCGGCGGCGGAAACGCGGGCCGGCCGCCGCGCCACGCCGTCGTCGGGGACGGTGATGGAAATCGGCGCGCTCTTGCGCGTTTTGACATCGAACACCTCCAGGCCGCCATTCAGCTCGTAGACGATGCGGCCCTGCCGGTCGGAACTGGGCCAGCGGATATCGTAGGTCTTGTTGAAGGTGACCTGCGTGGTCTTGCCGCCGGGCACGTCGTAGGCGTAGAGGTTGAAGTGGCCGTCGCGGTCGGTGTCGTAGTAGATCGTGCTGCCGAGCCACATGGGGTCGCGGCTGGCGCGGTCTCCCTCGGAGATCTTCCTGGTTTCGAGAGTCTCGGTGTCGAAGATGTAGAGCTGGTTGGCCTGTCCGCCGCCGTAGCGTTTTTCCGTCCGGAAATCGCGAGCGCGGGGTGAATAGACCAGCTTGCCGCCGGATGGCGCCAGCGCGCCCGCGCCCGATTCGGGCATGGGCAGCGGATCGGCGGGCCCGCCGTCCCTGGAGACTTCATACAGCCGGCTGAACCCGGCGAACCAGCCGTCGCGGAGGCTCCGGAACAGGACCTTCTTTCCATCGTTCGACCAGCCGTACACCTGGTTGTCGTAGCCCCAGCGCGGCGGAAGCGGTCCCCGGGCGGGGTAAAAGGTCAACTGCCGCGGCACACCGCCCGCAGACGGCATGACGTAGATCTGCTCGTCGCCGTCGTATTGGCCGGTGAAAGCGATCCACTGGCCGTCGGGCGAGAATTTGGCGAACAACTCCAGCCCCGGGTGGGCGGTCAGGCGGGTAGCGGCCCCGCCCGCGACGGGGGCGGTCCAGAGATCGCCGCCATAGGTGAAGACCACCTTGTCGCCGTGAATGTCCGGGAAACGCAGGAGTTTCGTTTCGGCGCGCAGGAAGGCGGCGAGGGCAAGAAAAGAGATCAGGACGCGGTTGAACACAGTACCTCCAAGATAACAGCGCCGAGTGGATGGCCGCTCGCCTTCAGCCGCGGCTCTGAACGGCTAAGCATGCCGGGCTTTGACCCGGTCCATGTACTTCATGGTCTGAAGGTCCAGCCGGATGGCGTCGCCGGTCTTGATGAACTGCGGGACCATGATCTCCACCCCGTTGGCCAGCTTCGCCGGTTTGAACGTGCTGTCCACCTGCTGGTGCAGGGGCGGCGCGGTATCGGCGATGACCACTTCGATGTTGTCCGGAAATAGAGCCCCGATCGGCCGTCCCTCCACGAACTCCACACTGATCCGCTTGCCGGCTTCGAGGAAAGGAGCCTGCGGGCCGATCATCGCCGCGGGGACTTCGGTCTGCTCGTAATTTTCGGGGTTCATGAAGCAGCACTGGGCGCCGTCTTCGTAGAGGAACTCCAGGGATTGCTTCTCGACGGCGAGGTCTTCGAGCTTCAGATCGGCGCGGAAGCTGTGTTCCCAGAACGTGCCGGTGGCGGTGTTCTGGAGTCGAACGTGGGCCACGCCGCCCATTTTGCCCTGCCCGGGGTGGTACTCCGCAGCGAGCACCTTGTAGCTCTGGCCCTCGAAGCGAACCGCCATGCCGGCGCGCAGTTGCGATGCAACGACCATCGTTACCTCCGGTATCCTGGGGGTTAGTCTACAACACGGCGGGAGAGTCGGGTTACGCCGGTTTTCGGAACGCCATCCCCGCGAAGCTGACGACGCTCTTGTCGTCGATGTTCCACTGCTCGTAGCGCAGCAGTTCACCGCGGGCTTTGGGCGCGGCCTTCAGGAAGGAGTAGAACGGCGAGGAGCCGCACCATTTGAGCTCGTCCTGGTTCTCTTTCACCAGGTCCCAGAAGGCGCCGCCATCGGAAGCGGCGATCCGGGCGATGCGGGCTTCGTCCTGCTGGGCCACTTCGGTCATCAGTCCCTCGCCGGCCACGGCGGTAAAGGGGTCGTGGTAGCGAGCGCCCATGTGGGCCATATCCACGCCGAGGATCCAGAAGAGGTTGTCGCCTTCGCGCTCGCGGAGTTCCCCAAGGGCGTCCAGGAAGCGCCCCACGCCATCGACGTCCTCGGGCCGGCCGCCGTTCAGCAGGCTGTGGGCGAACGGTCCGCAGAGAACGGGCAGAATACGGACGTCGGGCCCCAGCGCGTGTTGCAGGAAGAGCACCTGCAACTCCACCGTGTGCTCGAAGGAGTGGCAGTAATCTTCCATGACGGCGGCCTCGCCGCCGCGCGCCGCCAGCCAGTCCACCAGCCGTACGTCGCACGGCGATTCGCCCAGCGGCGTGCGAAAAGACTTGCGGGTCAGCCCGAACGTTTCCGGCACGCCGTAGTGCGAGGTGGCCAGGATGACGAAGGTCCGGCCGCGGTGCTCGGGGCGGAGCGCGCGGTAGGCGTCGCGGTAGCACTGCCAGCCGCCTTCGGGGCTGACGTGGGGAGCGGCGATGGCGAAGAGGTTGTCCGCAGCAGCGGCGGGAGGGTCGGCGGACATATAGCGGGCCATCGTCTCGCGCAGTTCTCCGGGGTCGGCGGGATAGGCGGCGCCGGCGTGCGAGGGCTCGCGCACGGGGGCGGCGGCGAAGACCTGCCGGCGCTCGTCGCGCATGGCGGCGAAGTTCTCGTCCTCCAGGAAACCGGCCGCGCTGAGCGTCTGGATGAGCGTGGATTCGATCTCTCCCACCTGCAGGTCGTCGGTCAGGCGCACCAGCGATTCGCGCAGGTCCAACTCGGTGTGATGGCCGTCAAAGCACTGCAGGCAAGGCGCCAGCACGGGCGGGACCACGAGCATCGCATCGGAGTAGCGGAAGGGGTCTCGAATGAACAGGCCCGGATGCTCCGGCGACGGAGAGGGCATGAAATCCAGGTTAAGGCGCAGCCGTGGGAGATTCTGAGACAACTTCCATGGTAACGCCAAAACAGGGTGTGCGGGTTCACAATAGAATGGTACCCAGCGGAAAGGAGCACATGCAGCGAAGAACTTTCCTGAAATCCCTCGCAGCCGCGCCGGCCGCTTGCCTGGCGTGGCCGCCGCGCGCCGAAGCCGCACTGCCCAAGGCGAAGATCACCCGCGTCCGCATTTACCGGCCGCCCAACCTCAACCAACTGTTCAACCAGAGCAACATGGTGGCGACGGTGGAGACCGACGCGGGGATCACCGGTATCGGCGAAGGCGGGGCCAAGGACACGCTGGAGCAGTGCGCCGGAACGCTCATCGGCAAGGACCCGTTCAAGATCGAGGCCATCTGGCAGGAGGCGTACCTGGCGTGGTTCTACCCGCCGGGGCGGGAGAAACTGCACGCCCTGGGGGCCCTGGACCTGGCGCTGTGGGACATCAAAGGCAAGGCCATGGGAGTGCCCGTCCACCAGTTGCTGGGCGGCCCGGTGCGGAACTACTGCGAAACGTACAACACGGGGAATGTGCGGCCTCCCGCCGGTCCGGGCGGCGCCCAGCCGACTCTGAAGGATCGCGTCAAGGCCACGCTCGACGCCGGCTACAAGCTGTATCGGGTAGGCGCGGCGGACACGCGCGAAGGTTCCGTCTACGACACGCGCGAACGCGTGCGGCAACTCGTGCGCGACGCGAAGGAGATCCGGGAAGCTTGCGGGCCCAACGGCGAATGGAGCGTGGATTTCCACCAGCGCTTCGAGTTCAACGACGCCCTGCGCGGGTGCAAGATGATCGAAGAGTACGACCCGTACCTGGTGGAGGACCCCGTCCGCGACGAGCACTTCCAGGAAGACATCCCGAAGTTGCGGCAGCAGACCCGC
Organism: Terriglobia bacterium; assembly: GCA_020073115.1. Classification (GTDB taxonomy): domain Bacteria; phylum Acidobacteriota; class Terriglobia; order Bryobacterales; family Bryobacteraceae; genus BOG-224. The sequence continues at coordinate 1,724 of JAIQFU010000204.1, read as the reverse complement.
GTCCCCCTGGCCGCGGGCGAGGAGTGGGGCTGGCGCTGGGACATGAACCGCCTGGTAGAGAGCCACGACATCGACTACAACCGCTGCACGCTGCCCAACGTCGGCGGCATCACCGAGATGATCAAGGTCATGGCGCTGTGCGATACGCACGCCGTAGGGATTGTCCCGCACTTCACCGGGCCCGTGGCCACCGCCGCCCTGGTGCACTGCCTGGCCACGTTCCCCGGGACGGTCTTGTTCGAATACAACTACGGCGAGCGGCCCATCGACTATCTCCCCGAGTACGTCGATTTCAAATCGGGCAAGCTGTACCCGAACGACCGGCCGGGGTTAGGCGTGACGCTGGAGCTGAAACCGCTGACGATGATCGGCGAGGTGACGCAGCCGGGAAGGCGCTCGATCTACACCCGGCCCGACGGGTCGCTGACGCACTGGTAGTACCGCCGGTGGCGAAAACCGGCCACCGGCGGTATTCGTTACCGCTTTGGCAGCGCTATCGTAATGTTGCGGAACTTCAACCCGCCGGTGTGGTCGCCCTGAATATAGAAGGGGCCCGGTTCGCCTTCGTTAGCGTCCAGCGCGCCGCCGGTAATGCCTTCGATCTCCTGATGATCGATGCTGGTCACGCCGTTGCGGACCACCGTGACGGTCCGGCCCACGAGCGTGACGTCGAATGTCTCCCATTTACCCGGCGTGCGCGGCAGGTTCCCCTTGGGGGTGATGCGCCCGTAAATGGAGCCGATGCGGCGCTCCGGCGGGTTATAGTCCAGGGGTTCGTACTCGATCTGGACTTCATACCGCCCGCGCAGGTAAAACCCGCTGTTGCCTCCCTCGGGGCAGTTGACCTCGTAGTGAACCTTGAAATCGTCGAATTTGCGGGTGGACTTGAGGTTGTCCCCCTTGGCTTCGTTGACCAGCAGCCCGTCCTGCACCACCCAATGGCTGTTGGCGGGATTGCCGATGGGCTCCCATCCATCCAGATTCTTGCCGTTGAAGAGCGGCTCGGGGGCGGTCCACGCGGCGGGAGTGGGGCGATTCAGCGCCGGGGCGCGAACGCCGGCCAGGGGCGTAGTGCGCTGGCCGCGCTTCTGCACGCCCGTGAGCTTATCGCCGGCGGCGTCGAGTTCCCAGGTGAGGCCGGGGCGGTTGTCTTCCGGCTGGGAAAGGACCAGGGTCAGATGCGAGCCGTTCGCCTTGACATCCTTGACCTGGTAAACGTTCCCGCCCGTGGGCTGGTACCACACGTCCAGGCCTCCGCTTTTCTGGGTAATGCCCAGCCACGCGGCGCCCCCGGATTGCATATTGAAATTCCAGCGCCCCATGAAGGGGCTGCGGCCGGACTGCGAGAAGATCAGCGCGGAGAGCGCGGCGGAAAGGGCCAGAGCCAGGAAGAAGCGTCGCATCCCTCGGAGTTTACTACACAGCGGCAGCGCTTCGGTCGTGCGGTTCGCCACACCCGAGCGGGCGGGTCAGAGCAGTTCTTGAGCGGAAGACGCCGATGACCGCTTCCTCCGCTCGCGGCCCTGTCTTCGAACAGAGCCGCGGCTGGAGGGAGCGGTCATCAGCGGCGGCGATAAGCCCGCGCCGGCTGCGGGTCGCTAAAACGGCTCGCCGGCGAGCGGCGGGAGCACGGGGGTAAGCTTGCCCCAACCCTGCTCCTGGGCGGTCTTCATGTCGCGGACCAACTGGTCCGGCAGTTTCTCCTTCAGCTTCGGCCGGTCGGT